>NZ_CP031417.1:4200000-4500000 GCF_003367395.1 Pseudolabrys taiwanensis
CCGCCATATAGTTGTAGACGCGAAGCATGTAGGCGCGCAGGCCCACATCGATCGCGGCGCGCGTGGCGCCGAAGCCACGGGCAGCTACGTTACGGTCGAAGTCCGACATCGAAGTTTTCCTCTCTCCAATCCGGCTCCGCCGAGCCGGCTACACGTCAGGCGCGCCGGCATCTGCCCTCGCGCTCGTGTTCCATAAATTTAGTTGGCTCTCAGCATTTGCGCCAGATGTGGCCCGTTTGTGACCCCCATTCTTGCCAAAGCTTAATGAGCCTATCGACAATAAATATAACGCAGAATGGCCTTTCGAAGGGTGGCGGCCTGCGCGGCTGAATGTCGCAAAATCGCTAGAGATTCCTCAAAACTGGCGCGGGTTTTTGACCCAGTGCGCTGAAAGTGCCGAGGAGACCGAGCACAACTGTCACAACCACGGCGCTTACCGCCGCAACCAGCGCCGGCAGCGGTAACCATGTGAAGCGCAGATGCATCAGTTCGGTGACTATCAGCCAGCTCGCCAATGAGCCGCTCAGCATGCCGAACAGCGCCGTGGCCGCACCCAGAAGCAGGTATTCGATGGTAAATGCGGCCAGCAGCCGGGCCCGGGTCGCCCCCAGCGTTTTGAGTATAACCGCGTCGTAAACACGGTGACGGTGTCCCGCCGCGAGCGCGCCGCCGAGAACCAGCGCCGCGGCCAGCAACGTGATGGCGCTGGCGCCACGAATGCCCAGGACCAGGTTGCCGATGAGGCCGCCGATGGCTTCGAGCGCGTCCTTGACCCGCACCGTGGTGACCATGGGGAACGTCGCGGCGACCGTGCGCAGCATGGCGCCCTCCTGGGCCGCGGTACCCCCGCCGGGATAAGTGAGCGTCGCCAGGTGGGTATGCGGGGCGCCGCGAAACGTGTTGGGCGAGAACACCATCACGAAGTTGATGCTCAGACTTTGCCAATCGACCGTGCGCATGTTGGCGATCGTCGCGGTGATGTTGCGGCCGAGCACGTTCACGGTGACCGTGTCGCCGAGCTTGAGGCCGAGACCGTCGGCGATCTTCTTTTCGAACGAGACCAGCGGCGGGCCGTCATAACCCGGTTCCCACCAATGGCCTTCGACCAGACGCGAGCCCGCCGGGACCTCGTTGGCGTAGGTAATGCCGCGATCGCTCTGCAGCACCCAGGCGGCGTCTTCCTTCGGTTTGATCTGCTCGGCCGGAATGCCGGCGGCCGAGATGATACGCCCGCGCAGCATCGGCACGTCGTCGATCGCGGCGGTCGGTGCCTGGACGCGGACGAAGTCCTGGAACTTCTCGGCGTCGCTGGATGGGATATCGAGGAAGTAGAAGGCGGGCGCCTTGGCCGGCAGTTCGTTCGAAAACTGCCGGCGCAAGTTGGCGTCGATCTCGATGACCGTGACCAGGAGCGCGATGCCGAGGCCGAGCGAGAGCACGATGGTCGGGGTGAGCGCGCCCGGCCGGTGGATGTTTGCGACCGCCATGCGCAGCACGGTCGATCGGGCGCGCGGCGCACGCGCCGCCAGCGCCATCAGCAACGTCGCCACCAGGCGGAGCAGGACGAATACCACGGCGGCAACGCCGACATAGATCAGCGCCACGCGGCGGTCGTAGGCGAGCAGCACAGCGAGAGCGACCAGCGCGGCGACGGCGGCGACCGTCGCGGCGACGTACATCGGGCGTGGTTTGCGCGGTTGCGGTGACACGCCGTCGCGGAACAGCGCCGCCACCGGCACATCGTGCGCGCGGCCGAGCGGCCAGAGTGCGAAGGCGAGCGCGGTCAACAGGCCGTAGACGAGCGCCAGCAGCAGTTCGCCCGCGTGCAATGCCGGTATGATCGGCAGCGGAATGATGGCGCCGAACATCCACGCGATGGCGAACGGCAGAAGGGCGCCGATCGCTGTGCCGATGACGCCGCCGATCAAGGCCAGCATCAAGACTTGGGTGAGATAGATCGCGAAGACGCGGCGACCGCTGGCTCCCATCGCCTTGAGAACCGCGATGGAATTTCGTTTGCGATCGAGATGGCTCTTCACGGCGTTGCCGACGCCGACGCCGCCGACGAGTAGCGCGGTGAGGCCGACGATGGTGAGGAATTGCGTGAAGCGCTCGACGTTACGCTCGAGCTGCGGCGAGGCGTTGCTGCGCGAACGGATTTCCCAGCCCGCTTGCGGCAGGTCGGCGCGTGCCTCTGCCGTGACGGCTCTCGCGCGGGCGTCGGAAGCGTCCTGGTCGGGCAGACGCAGCCGATAAGTCCAACGCACCAGACTGCCCGGCTGCAACAGGCCGGTTGCGCGCAGCGCCGCTTCGCTGACCAGCAGGCGCGGGCCGAAACCGATGCCGCCCGCGAGCTTATCCGGCTCGCTGGTGAGCGTGGCGCGTACGATAAACTTGGCATCGCCCACCGTCAGGTGCGCGCCGGGCTTCAGACCGAAACGCTCCATCAGCACGGGATCGGCGACCGCACCGAAGGCCCCGTCCTGTTCGGTGAGTGCATCGGCCAAGGGGCCGGCGGGATCGAGCACCGTGTCGCCATAGAGCGGATAGGCGCTGTCGACTGCTTTCATCTCGACAAGCGTCGCGCCGCCGTCTTCGGTGCGCGCCATCGCGCGCAAGGTCGCCGCCGTTGAGACACGGCCGCGCCCCTGTAGAAACGTGAGTTCCTGCTGCGTCGCTTCGCGTTGGATCAAAGTGAAAGCGAGATCGCCACCGAGGATGACCCGGCCCTCGCGCGCGAGGCCGTCAGCGAGAGACGCCGCGAGCGAGCCGACGCCGGCGATCGCCATGCTGCCAAGCGCGATGCAGGCAATGAAGACATAGAAACCGCGCAGGCCGCCGCGCATCTCGCGCAGCGCGAAGCGGAGCGGTAGCCACCAGTTTCTTTTTCCCTCCTCCTTGCCGGGGGAGGCATAAGAGAAGTTATTCGCCATCGATGCGCCCCGAGCGCAGCCGCACCGTGCGTCCGCAGCGGCGGGCAAGGCCAGCGTCGTGCGTCACCAGCACCAGAGTGGTGTTGCGCCGTGCCTGACCTTCGAACAGGAGATCCACGATCTGCTTGCCGGTGTCCTCGTCGAGATTGCCGGTCGGCTCGTCGGCGACGAGGATCGCCGGATTGGGCGCGAGTGCGCGGGCGACCGCGACGCGCTGCTGCTCGCCGCCCGAAAGCTGTGCCGGGTAATGGTTCAGCCGCGCGCCGAGGCCGACGGCCACGAGCTCCTCGCGGGCGCGCTCCTGCGCGTCGGGCGCGCCGGTCAGCTCCATCGGCACCGCCACGTTTTCCAAGGCGGTCATGGTGGGGATGAGATGAAAAGATTGAAAGACGATGCCGATGTTGCGGCCACGGAAGCGGGCCAGCGCATCCTCGTCGAGACCGGTCAGGTTCTCACCTGCCACGGTCACCGTCCCGGAATCGGCCTGTTCCAGCCCGGCCATGACCATCAGCAGGGTGGATTTGCCCGAGCCGGACGGTCCGATGAGGCCGATTGCCTCGCCCGTGCCTATATGGAGGCTGATATCCTTGAGGATATGAACGCGGGCAGCCCCTTGCCCGAGTGAAAGATTGACGCCGGCCAGCGTAATGGCGGGCCCCGCCTGGGAAGAATCGGTCATGAGACCTCGTCGTTTAAACCTTCGCTCATATGGGAACATATGGGCCAGGGTCCAGGACCTGGCCGTCGCTTTGGCCTTTCTCGCCTGCGTTCTGGTGCCGCAAGCAGGCCGGGCGGCGGATGGGCCGGTCAAGCTGGTGGTGCTCGGCGATTCGCTGTCGGCGGGCTACGGCCTGCCCGGCCAGGCGGCTTTCCCCGCCCGGCTCGCCGAGGCGCTGAAAGCCAAAGGCGTCGCCGTCGATGTCGCCAATGCGGGGGTCTCCGGCGACACCGCCTCCGGCGGCCGCGATCGCCTGGACTGGTCGGTGCCGGACGGCACCGAGGCCGTCATCGTTGAACTAGGCGCCAATGACGCCCTGCGCGGGCTCGATCCGGCGCTGACCAAGGCGGCGCTCGATGCGATCCTCAAGAAGCTGCAGGAGCGCCATATCGCCGTGCTGTTCGCCGGCATGAAGGCGCCGCGCAACATGGGCGCCGATTACGCCGCCAAGTTCGACGCGATCTATCCGGCCCTCGCGGCCGCGTATCCGGTCATTTTTTATCCGTTCTTCCTCGACGGGGTGGCGGCCGATGCGAAGCTCAATCAAGCCGACGGCATGCACCCCAATGCGGCCGGCGTCGACGTCATCGTCGAACGCATCCTGCCGAAGGTGGAAGAACTGGTCGCGCGGGCGCGCGCGGCAAGGGCCTCCTGATCGCGCACGAAGACCGGACGAGTCCGAAAAATGCCCCGTCTGTTCACCGGCATTGAAATTCCGCCCGACGTGGCGATGTCGCTATCGATGCTGCGCGGCGGCCTGCCCGGCGCGCGCTGGATCGACGCCGAGAACTACCACGTGACCCTGCGGTTTATCGGCGATGTCGACGATGGCGTGGCGCGTGAGGTTGCCGCGACGCTCGATCAGGTCAAACGCCGTGCCTTCGATCTGCATTTCGACGGGCTCGACGCGTTCGGTGGGCGCAAGCCGCGCGCCGTCGTGGCGAGCGTGGCATCGTCGCAAGCGTTGATCGAGTTGCAGGCGGAGCAGGAGCGGCTGATGCAGCGGATCGGCCTCGAACCCGAGGGCCGCAAATACACGCCGCACGTCACCGTTGCGCGGCTGCGCGCGTCCTCGAGCCAGGACGTCGCGGCCTACCTGTCGACGCACGGCCTGTTCCGCACGCCGTCGTTCCACGTCTCGCGCTTCGTGCTGTATTCGTCCCGCGCCTCGATGGGCGGCGGTCCTTATGTGATCGAGGAGAGCTACCCGCTGGCGTGAGGGATCCGCCGCACGCACGGCGTCGTGCCCGGGCCTGACCCGGGCATCCATGATGAATCGCCACTTGCGAAAGCCGTACGCTCTTCAGTGCCGGCGCCGCCGCCTCATGGATTGCCGGGTCGAGCCCGGCAATGACCGTGGCGAAGGCTATGCGGCGTGGAGAGAAAGCCTTACGCCGTCTTGAATAGACGCGAGGACGCGTCGAGCCAGGCGGAGGTCATGCCGTGGGCGTCTTCGACGGCCTCGCGCATAACCGACAGCGGTGTGAAGCGCGGCGCTTCCAGTTCGCCGACGACGCTGCCGAAATCGAACTTCAGGTCGGCCTCGAACTTCTTGGCCAGTTGCTGCATGCGCCGGTTGTCGGCGAGGCAGTTCATCTGCAGCGATTTGACGCCGCGGTTGCGGGCGGACAGCAGCGTGCGCTCCAGGAGTGCGGTGCCGACGCCGTGGCTCTGCCATTCCTTTTCGATGCTGAAGGCGGCCTCGGCCTGGCGGGAATACATGTCGCCGAAGTGCCGCAGCTCGGCCGCGCCGCGCAGCACGCCGTCCACGAAGAAGCCGTGAATGACCACCCCGAGGTCGTCGGCAGTGGCGGCGTGCTTGATGATCACGTCGTCCGCGACGGCGCCGGAAAAGCGCCGATGCCGGCTGTCGGGGTCGAGCCGGAGCAGGTGGTCGCGGTAGGCGTCGGCCTCGCCGAGCCACAGTTTACGGACGAGGCCGCCGTCGGGCAGGGGCTCTTGCATAGGTTGGGTCTCCAATCGATCGTTCATCGCCCTACCTTCGCGTTTCCCTCGCCGGCGCCGCCCTTCAGGGCCGAGTCGCTCGCCACGCCTTTATATGGTGCAATGCAGCAAAAAAGCGATGGCGCCTTCATACCCATGCGCCTTCCTCCTGCGCGGAAAATGCATAACTGGCAGCGACTTAATTAAGCTTTTGGGCCCCTGGCCGGCGTTCTTCCGGCGAAGAGCAGCAAGGCAATTGTTGCGGCGATTTCTGCAGCATAGGCTGCAGCAAAGGCCATGGTGCAGTGCAGCAAGACCCGCAGCAATGCTGCAGCAAAGGGTGCAGCAAAGCGGTCTTTCGGCGAATTCGCCGATCGGGCGATTTACAGAAGGCGCTCCGGCCCCTAGGTGTCCAGCGCCGCGCCGCCTCAAGCGGGGTAGCCCCGCCCACTCCCAACCCAAGTCAATGTCCGAGAATTTCAGCAACCGCTACCAGGCGCTCGTTGCCGCCGGAAAGATCGAGGCCGATCCGGCCCAGGCCGAACTCGTACGCGCCATGACCGCGCTCGAGCGGCGGCTGACCGAGCACCGGCTGGCGCAGAAATCGTCTTCGCTCGGCTGGCTGTTCGGCAAGCGGGAGAAGCAGCGCCCGCTGCTGAAGGGCCTCTACGTCTATGGCGAGGTCGGCCGCGGCAAGACCATGCTGATGGACCTGTTCTTCAACAGCGTGGCGGTCCGGCGCAAGCGCCGCGCCCATTTCCACGAGTTCATGGCCGACGTGCACGAGCGCGTGCACACCTACCGCCAGGAAGCGAAGACGGGCAGCAACGGCCCCGATCCGATCCAGCGGGCCGCCGCGGCCATTGCCGAAGAGTCATGGCTGCTCTGCTTCGACGAATTTCACGTCACCGACATCGCGGACGCGATGATTCTCGGCCGGCTGTTCACCAAGCTCTTCGAGCTCGGCGTGGTCGTGGTCGCGACCTCCAATCAGGCGCCGAACAATCTCTACAAGGACGGTCTCAACCGGGCGCTGTTCCTGCCCTTCATCGAGCTGCTGCAGAAGTATTGCGAAGTGACCCGGCTCGATTCGCGGGTCGACTTCCGGTTGGAGAAGCTCACCGGCGTGCCGACCTGGTACGTGCCGCCGGACGAGAAGGCCAAGGCCGCGCTCGACGACGCGTGGCAGCGGCTGGCCGACGGTCATGGCGCCGCGCACGAACTGGTGGTGAAGGGGCACGTTATCCGCGTGCCCATGGCCGCGATGGGCGTTGCGCGCTTCGCCTTCGAAGACCTCTGCGCGCGGCCGCTGGCGGCCTCGGACTTCCTCAAGATCGCGCACGAGTTTCACACGCTGATCATCGACCATATCCCGGTGATGGATTTCGCGCGGCGTAACGAGGCCAAGCGTTTCATCATCCTGGTCGACACGCTCTACGATCACGCGGTCAAGCTCTTGGCTTCCGCGGAGGCGCAGCCCGATCACCTCTACACCGGCACCGAGGGCTACGAGGCCAACGAGTTCAAGCGCACCGCCTCGCGCCTGATCGAGATGCGTTCGCAAGCCTATCTCGGCCTGCCGCACGGGCCGCGCCAGGGCGTCGCCTGGTCGGAAAAGATCGTCGAGACCTAAAGACTCGACCAGATCAGCAGCACGACGGCGACCGCCATCAGCACCGCGGCGAGCCAGCCCAGGACGATCAGCCAGCGTGGCGCCGCCAGCAGGCGGATGCCACGTTTGCTGCCGACGACGAACATGGTCGCGATCATGATCGGCACCGCCACGATGCCGTTGATCACGGCCGCCCAGAACAGCATGGCGATCGGATCGATCTTGGTCGCCAGCAAAGCCGCGCCGCCGAGCGTCGCCGCTGCGACGATGGCATAGAAGCCGATGGCGCGGTTGACCGGCAGTTCCAGGCTGCCCGGCAGCTTGAACAATTCGGCGACCGCATAAGCGGCCGAGCCGGCGAGCACCGGCACGGCAAGAAGTCCGGTGCCGATAATGCCGAGGGCGAACAGCGCGAAGGTCAACGGGCCGCCGATCGGCCGCAGCGCCTCGGCGGCCTCCGAGGCCGTGTCGATATGCGTGACCCCATGGGTATGCAGCGTTGCCGCGGTGGTGACGATAATGAAGAACGCAACGAGATTGGAGAACACCATCCCGGTCCAGGTGTCGACCGAGATGGTACGGAAGGCGCGCTTTCGTTGGGTCGGATGGCTCGCATATCTGCGGCGATGACTCAGCGCCGACTCCTCGGCCTCCTGCGATGCCTGCCAAAAGAACAGATACGGACTGATCGTCGTGCCGAACACGGCAACGATCATCAGCAGCGTTTCCTGGTCGAACTTCATTTGCGGGACGACGGTCGCCCGAACGACGTCGCCCCAGGGAATCTGCACGCTGAACGCGGCCGCGACGTAAGCCAGCAGTACGAGCGTCATCAGCTTCAGGATGCCGGCATAGCGATGATAGGGGATGAAGACTTCGGCGATCAGGCAGACCGCGCCGAACAGCACCGCGTACAGAAGCGACGAACCGCCGATGACGAGGTTCAGCGCCTCGCCCATGGCGGCGAGATCGGCGGCGATGTTGATCGTGTTGGCGACCAGCAGCGCCGAGATCAGCAGATACAGCACGGGTTTGGGCACGACGCGCGACAGATTGCGGGCCAGTCCCTGGCGTGTGTCCCAGCCGATGATCGCGCTGATGATCTGAATCGCCGCCATGAACGGCAGCGTCAGAAAAATCGTCCAGAGCAACGCAAAGCCGAACTGCGCGCCGGCCTGCGAGTAGGTCGCGATGCCGCTTGGGTCGTCGTCGGCCGCCCCCGTCACCAATCCCGGTCCGAGTGCCCGCCATATGCCACGCATGCAGAGCCGCCTTGTCCCCACGAATCCAAAAAAAAGATCATGCGCCCTCGGCCGATGCGGGCAAGCAACGGGCGCGCGTGAAGCCCCAACTTTTACGCTGCGCCGCACGCAACTTATTGCGATGCAATGCGCATTTTTCTGAATTTTCGAGGCCCGCCCCCTGGACAGTCATCAAGGCGTCTGCTGGTATTATGTATACTTGATACCAAGGCGCGCATCTTCGCTCCGCGCGCGGGCGCCTTGTCGCGAAATGCCTAACGGGATAACCACCACTCGGCCGCGCTCCGCGGCAGCACCAGCTCGAGAGTTTTCCCACCATGGCGCGTAATAAGATTGCGTTGATCGGTGCCGGCCAGATTGGCGGCACGCTCGCCCACCTCGTTGGTCTGAAGCAGCTCGGTGACGTCGTGATGTTCGACGTCGCGGAAGGCATCCCGCAGGGCAAGGCGCTCGACATCGCCCAGTCGTCGCCGGTCAACGGCTTCGATGCCAAATTCGGCGGCACCAACAGCTACGAGGCGATCGAAGGCGCCGATGTTTGCATCGTCACCGCCGGCGTCCCGCGCAAGCCGGGCATGAGCCGCGACGATCTCCTCGACATCAACCTCAAGGTCATGGACCAGGTCGGCGCGGGCATCAAAAAGTACGCCCCGAACGCCTTCGTCATCTGCATCACCAACCCGCTCGACGCCATGGTGTGGGCGCTGCAGAAGAGCTGCGGCCTGCCGGCGCAGAAGGTCGTGGGCATGGCGGGCGTGCTCGATTCGGCGCGCTTCCGTTACTTCCTGGCCGACGAATTCAACGTGTCGGTGCAGGACGTCACGGCCTTCGTGCTCGGCGGCCACGGCGACACCATGGTGCCGCTCACCCGCTATTCGGCCGTCGCCGGCATTCCGGTGCCGGACCTCGTGAAGATGGGCTGGACCACGCAGGCCCGCATCGACGAGATCGTCAAGCGCACCGCCAATGGCGGCGCCGAGATCGTCAACCTGCTCAAGACCGGCTCGGCCTTCTATGCCCCGGCCGCCTCGGCCATCGCGATGGCGGAGAGCTATCTGCTCGACAAGAAGCGCGTGCTGCCCTGCGCCGCCTATCTCAGCGGCGAGTACGGTCTCAAGGACCTCTATGTCGGCGTGCCGGTGGTGATCGGCGCCAAGGGCGTCGAGCGCGTCGTCGAGGTCGAGCTCAACAGCGCTGAACGCGCTGCTTTCGAGAAGTCCGCCGCTTCGGTGCAGGGGCTCATCGAGGCCTGCAAGAAGATCGCGCCGAGCCTGGCCTAGTTCACGGTGTCATCGTCCGTGAAAGCGGGCGGTCCAGTATTCATCGAGTTCGAGAGCGAGCCTTAAGTCAGGACAATACTGGATGCCCCGCTCGCGCGGGGCATGGCAGCCATGGAGTTGGATAGCGACAATGAACATCCACGAGTATCAAGCTAAAGCAGTGCTGCGCGAATTCGGCGTGCCCGTGCCGCGCGGCGTCCCCGCCTTCACCGTCGACGAGGCGATCAAGGGAGCCGAGGAACTCGGCGGCCCCGTCTGGGTGGTGAAGGCCCAGATCCACGCCGGCGGCCGCGGTAAGGCCGGCGGCGTCAAGGTGGTCAAGTCCATCGACGATGTGAAGAAGGAGTCGACCCGCATTCTCGGCTCGACGCTGGTCACGCATCAGACCGGCCCGAAGGGCAAGCAGGTCAACCGCCTCTATATCGAAGAAGGCTCGGCCATCGACAAGGAGTTCTATCTCTCCGCGCTGGTCGATCGCGAAACCTCGCGTGTCGCTTTCGTCGTCTCGACCGAAGGCGGCATGGACATCGAGCAGGTCGCGCACGACACGCCCGATAAGATCGTTTCGTTCTCGGTCGATCCGGCCACCGGCCTGATGCCGCATCACTCGCGTGCCGTCGCGCAGGCGCTGAAGCTGACCGGCGATCTCGCCAAGCAGATCGGCGACATTCTGCCGAAGCTCTATGCGGCGTTTATCGCCAAGGACATGTCCATGCTGGAGATCAATCCGCTGGTCGTGACCAAGGACGCCAAGATCGTCTGCCTCGACGCGAAGGTCGATTTCGACAACAACGCGCTCTATCGCCATGCCGACGTGATGGCGCTGCGCGACATCACCGAAGAGGACGACAAGGAAGTCGAGGCGTCGAAATACGACCTCAACTACATCGCGCTCGACGGTCAGATCGGCTGCATGGTCAACGGCGCCGGCCTCGCCATGGCGTCGATGGACATCATCAAGCTCTACGGCATGGAGCCGGCGAACTTCCTCGACGTCGGCGGCTCGGCCACCAAGGAGAAGGTGACCGCGGCGTTCAAGATCATCACCTCCGATCCGAACGTGAAGGGCATCCTGGTCAACATCTTTGGCGGCATCATGAAGTGCGATGTCATTGCCGAAGGCGTGGTGGCCGCGGTGAAGGAAGTCGGTTTGAAGGTGCCGCTGGTCGTGCGCCTCGAAGGCACCAACGTCGAACTGGGCAAGAAAATCATCAAGGAATCGGGCCTCAACGTCACCTCCGGTGACGACCTGGACGATGCCGCGCAGAAGATCGTCAAGGCCGTGAAGGAGGCTGCGTAATGTCCGTCCTCATCGATAAAAACACCAAGGTCATCTGCCAGGGCTTCACCGGCAAGAACGGCACCTTCCATTCGCAGCAGGCGATCGCCTACGGCACCAAGATGGTCGGCGGCACCTCGCCCGGCAAAGGCGGCGGCACGCATCTCGATCTGCCGATCTTCGACACGGTCGCCGAGGCCAAGGACAAGACCGGTTGCGACGCGAGCGTCATCTACGTGCCGCCGCCGGGCGCCGCCGACGCGATCTGCGAAGCCATCCAGGCGGAGATCCCGCTCATCGTCTGCATCACCGAAGGCATTCCGGTGCTGGACATGGTCAAGGTGAAGCGCGCGCTGTCGGGTTCGAAGTCGCGCCTCATCGGGCCGAACTGCCCGGGCGTGATGACCTCCGGCGAATGCAAGATCGGCATCATGCCGGGCAACATCTTCTCGACCGGCTCGGTCGGTATCGTGTCGCGCTCCGGCACGCTGACCTACGAAGCGGTGTTCCAGACGACGCGCGAAGGCCTCGGCCAGACCACGGCCGTCGGCATCGGCGGCGATCCGGTCAAGGGCACCGAGTTCATCGACGTGTTGGAGATGTTCC
Organism: Pseudolabrys taiwanensis; assembly: GCF_003367395.1. NCBI lineage: Bacteria > Pseudomonadati > Pseudomonadota > Alphaproteobacteria > Hyphomicrobiales > Xanthobacteraceae > Pseudolabrys > Pseudolabrys taiwanensis. Next base: position 4,211,635 of record NZ_CP031417.1, read on the forward strand.
TCGCCGACCCGAAGACCGAATCGATCGTCATGATCGGTGAGATCGGCGGTTCGGCCGAAGAGGACGCCGCGCAGTTCCTGATCGACGAAGCCAAGAAGGGCCGCAAGAAGCCGATGGTCGGCTTTATCGCTGGCGTCACCGCGCCTCCGGGCCGCCGCATGGGTCATGCCGGCGCGATCATCTCCGGCGGTAAGGGCGATGCGAAGTCGAAGTCCGCGGCGATGGAAGCGGCCGGCATTCGCGTGTCGCCGTCGCCCGCCCGCATCGGCAAGACGCTGGTGGAAGTCCTCAAGGGCTGAGCAGAACGCGAAAAGTTTACTTCGATACCGCACGGCGGGGCCTCGGCCCCGCCGTTTTGTTTTGGCGCGTAAAGCCAAAAATCCGGCAACGAAATCACCCGAAAGAGGGTTACATCCAGGTCGGAGTGGCCTGGAAATGGCTCTAAAGTGCTGGAATCCAGGTTCACTCCTTAGGCTTTTGTAGACTTACAGCCGCCATAAATAGCGTTAAAAGAACGCCCGCCGCCAATTGCCGACCTTCCCGGGCCGGCCCGATGGAAAACGCGCGCTTTTCCCGAGTTCGCGCAAGGAAACGACAATGTCCCGCCAGGACGCCAACGCTGCTTTTGCCCTCACTTCCTTCCTTTACGGCGGTAATGCCGCCTATATCGAGGACCTCTACGCCAAGTACGAAGCCGACCCCGCAAAGGTCGACGCCGAGTGGCGGGATTTCTTCCAGAGCCTGAAGGACGACCGCGCCAACGTCGTCAAAAGCGCCGAGGGCGCGTCCTGGAAGCAGCCGAACTGGCCGGTGCGCCCATCGGGCGATCTGGTGTGGGCGCTCGATGCCAACTGGGCCGAAACTGAAAAGAAGCTCGGCGAGAAGATCAGCGCCAAGGCGCAAGCCAAGGGCGTCGAGCTCGGCAGCGCCGACGTGATGCAAGCGACGCGCGATTCGCTGCGCGCGCTGATGCTCATCCGCGCTTACCGCATCCGCGGTCACTTCCATGCCAAGCTTGATCCGCTCGGCATCCAGGCGGAGCCGAACGAAGAGGAGCTCGAGCCCGCGTCCTACGGCTTCACCGAAACCGACATGGACCGCAAGATCTTCCTCGACAAGGTGCTGGGCCTCGAATTCGCATCGATGCGCGAGATCGTCGCCATTCTGCGGCGCACCTACTGCCAGACTGTCGGCGTCGAGTTCATGCACATCTCGAACGCCGCGCAGAAGTCCTGGATTCAGGAGCGCATCGAAGGCCGCGACAAGGAGATCACCTTCACGCGTGAAGGCAAGCGCGCGATCCTGAACAAGCTTGTCGAAGCGGAAGGCTTCGAGAAGTTTCTTGACGTCAAGTACACCGGCACCAAGCGCTTCGGTCTTGATGGCGGCGAAGCGCTGATCCCGGCGCTCGAGCAGATCATCAAGCGCGGCGGCAATCTCGGTGTGAAGGAAATCGTGCTCGGCATGCCGCATCGCGGCCGCCTGAACGTTCTCACGCAGGTGATGGGCAAGCCGCACCGCGTGCTGTTCCACGAATTCAAGGGCGGCTCGGCGACGCCGGACGAGGTCGAAGGTTCGGGCGACGTCAAGTACCATCTCGGTGCGTCCGCGGACCGCGAGTTCGACAGCAACAAGGTCCACCTGTCGCTGACGCCGAATCCCTCGCATCTGGAAATCGTCGATCCGGTGACGCTCGGCAAAGTGCGCGCCAAGCAGGATCAGCATAACTGCCCGCCGGACGACCGCACGTCGGTGCTGCCGCTGCTGATGCACGGCGACGCGGCTTTCGCCGGCCAGGGCGTGGTGGCCGAGTGCTTCGGCCTGTCGGGTCTGAAGGGTTATCGCACCGGCGGCTCGATCCACTTCATCGTCAACAACCAGATCGGCTTCACCACCTATCCGCGCTACTCGCGTTCGTCGCCGTATCCGTCCGACGTCGCGAAGATGATCGAGGCGCTAATCCTGCACGTGAACGGCGACGATCCGGAAGCGGTGGTGTTCGCGGCCAAGGTGGCGATCGAGTATCGGATGCAATTCCAGCAGCCGGTCGTCATCGACATGTGGTGCTACCGGCGCTTCGGTCACAACGAGGGCGACGAGCCTTCGTTCACCCAGCCGCTGATGTACAAGAAGATCCGCGGGCATGCGTCGACGCTCGAAATCTACGCCAAGAAGCTGATCGCCGAAGGCGTCGTGACCGAGGGCGAAGTCGACAAGATGAAGGCGGATTGGCGCTCGCGCCTCGATGCCGAGTACGAAGCCGGCCAGGGCTACAAGCCGAACAAGGCCGACTGGCTCGACGGCCGCTGGGCCGGCATGAAGCCGGCTGTGGACGCCGACGATCCGCGCCGCGGCAACACCGGCGTCGACGAAAAGGTGCTCAAGGATATCGGCGCCAAGATCACCAAGGTGCCGGACGGCTTCCAGGTGCACCGCACGGTGCAGCGCTTCCTCGACAACCGCGCCAAGGCGATCGAGACCGGCGAGGGAATTGACTGGGCGACGGGCGAAGCGCTTGCGTTCTGCACGTTGCTGAAGGAGGGCAATCCGGTTCGCCTGTCGGGCCAGGATTCGGAACGTGGCACGTTCTCGCAGCGCCATTCGGTGCTGTTCGATCAAGAGACCGAAGATCGCTATGTGCCCTTCAACCATCTCGACGAGAAGCAGTCGCGCTACGAAGTGATCAATTCGAGCCTGTCCGAAGAGGCGGTGCTTGGCTTCGAATACGGCTATTCGACCGCCGAACCGAACACGCTGACCATGTGGGAAGCGCAGTTCGGCGACTTCGCCAACGGCGCGCAGGTCGTGTTCGACCAGTTCATCTCGTCCGCCGAACGCAAGTGGCTGCGTATGTCCGGTCTCGTCTGCCTCTTGCCGCACGGCTATGAAGGCCAGGGTCCGGAGCACTCCTCCGCGCGTCTCGAGCGCTATCTGCAGATGTGCGCCGAGGACAACATGCAGGTCGCCAACTGCACGACGCCGGCGAACTACTTCCATATCCTGCGCCGGCAGCTGAGGCGCGAGATCCGTAAGCCGCTGATCCTGATGACGCCGAAGTCGCTGCTGCGCCACAAGCGCGCCGTGTCGCGCCTCGACGAACTGACGACGGGCACCACGTTCCATCGCCTGTTGTGGGACGATGCCCAGCAGCGCGCCGATGAGAAGATCAAGCTCGTCTCGGACGACAAGATCCGCCGCGTCGTTCTGTGCTCGGGCAAGGTCTATTACGACCTTTACGACGAGCGCGAGAAGCGCGGCATCAACGACATCTATCTGCTGCGCATCGAGCAGCTCTATCCGTTCCCGACCAAGGCGTTGATGGCGGAGCTGTCGCGCTTCAAGCAGGCCGAGATCGTCTGGTGTCAGGAAGAGCCGCGCAACATGGGTGCGTGGTTCTTCGTCGACGTGTTCCTGCAGTGGGTTCTGAACCAGATCAGCGCCAAGCACCGCGCCGTCCGCTATGCGGGCCGTCCGGCCTCGGCGTCGACCGCGGTCGGGCAGATGTCGAAGCACCTCGCGCAGCTCAAGCAGTTCCTCGACGAGGCGCTGGGCTGATCAATTGCACTCCGTCATGCCCGGCCTTGTGCCGGGCATCCACGTCTGGGCGGAGTTTCAAAAGTCGAAGACGTGGATGGCCGGGACAAGCCCGGCCATGACGAAAACATTTTAGGCAAGAGAACACTCATGGCTGACATCCGCGTACCCACCCTTGGCGAATCGGTCACCGAAGCGACCGTCGGCAAATGGTTCAAGCAACCCGGCGACGCCGTTGCCGTCGATGAGCCCTTGGTCGAACTCGAGACCGATAAGGTGACATTGGAAGTGCCGGCGCCGGCCGCCGGCGTGCTGTCCGATATCGCGGCACAGGGCGGCGCCACCGTTGCGGTCGGCGCCTTGCTCGGCTCGATCAAGGAAGGCGGCGCAGCCGCTAAGCCTGCCGCTGCACCGGCTGCCGCCGCCAAGCCGGCCGAAGCACCGAAGCCCGCCCCGGCGGCCGCCGCGCCAGCCGCAGCGGCCGGCACGACGATGCCCGCTCCGCCGTCGGTGAAGAAGCTTGCCGCTGAATCGGGCATCGATCCGTCGAAGGTCGAGGGCTCGGGTGTGCGTGGCCAGGTGCTCAAGGGCGACATGCTCAACGCCATCGAGCGCGCTGCCTCTCAACCGACGCCGGTTCAGGCGCCCGTGCAGATGCGTGCGCCGTCGCCGGCCGACGATGCCGCGCGCGAAGAGCGCGTGCGCATGACCAAGCTGCGCCAGACCATCGCGCGCCGCCTGAAGGACGCGCAGAACACCGCCGCGATGCTCACGACCTTCAACGAGGTCGACATGAGCGCGGTGATGGGCCTGCGCGCGCAGTACAAGGATCTGTTCGAGAAGAAGAACGGCGTGAAGCTCGGCTTCATGGGCTTCTTCGTGAAGGCCTGTATCCAGGCGCTGCACGACATCCCGGCGGTCAACGCCGAGATCGACGGCACCGATCTCGTCTACAAGAACTACTATCACATCGGCATCGCGGTCGGCACCGAGAAGGGCCTGGTCGTGCCGGTCGTGCGTGACGCCGACCAGCTTTCGCTCGCCGGCGTCGAAAAGAAGATCAACGATTTCGGCAAGCGCGCGCGCGACGGTCAGCTCAAGATCGACGAGATGCAGGGTGGCACCTTCACCATCACCAACGGCGGCATCTACGGCTCGCTGATGTCGACGCCGATCCTGAACGCGCCGCAGTCGGGCATCCTCGGCATGCATAAGATCCAGGAGCGTCCGGTGGTCGTCGGCGGCAAGATCGAGATCCGCCCGATGATGTATCTGGCGCTCTCCTACGATCACCGCATCGTCGACGGTCGCGAGGCCGTCACGTTCCTCGTGCGCGTCAAGGAATGCCTGGAAGACCCGACGCGGCTTGTCCTCGATCTGTGAGGGCGAGATGCCGAACGGTAAACCAGGTGACCATCCGCTGACCGACATCGTCATGCATCGCATGCCGATGTTCGGCGGCGAAATCGACGACAAGGTCCGTAAGCTCGACGCCATCGTGTCGAACGAGCTTCGCGATGTGTTGGCCACGGTGGTTTACTTCTGGCCATGGGGCGAGCGGACGCCGACCGATCCGCACGCCCTCTCGGCGATTCTCGATTCGCTGCAGCGTTGCGCCGAAAAGCAGGCGCGCGCCTGAAGCGAAACCATACCGACAGGCGCGCGAGCGCTGATTTCTGAGCAGGACGTTTGTTATGAGCTACGATCTTATCGTCATCGGTACCGGCCCTGGCGGCTATGTCTGCGCCATCCGCGCGGCGCAGCTCGGGCTGAAGACCGCGGTGGTTGAAAAGACCTCCTTCGGCGGTACCTGCCTCAACATCGGCTGCATCCCGTCGAAGGCGCTGCTGCATGCGTCCGAGCTGTTCGAGGAAGCCGGGCACTCCTTCGCGAAGATGGGCATCGGCGTTCCCGCGCCGAAGCTCGATCTGCCGACCATGCTCAAGTTCAAGCAGGATGCCATCGACGGCAACGTGAAGGGCGTCGACTTCCTGTTCAAGAAGAACAAGATCGATGCCTTTATCGGCACCGGCCGCATCACCGCGCCCGGCAAGGTCGAGGTGAAGGGCAACGACGGCAAGACGCAGACACTGGAGACGAAGAACATCGTCATCGCCACCGGCTCGGATGTGGCGAAGCTTCGCGGCATCGAGATCGACGAGAAGCGCATCGTATCGTCGACCGGTGCGCTGTCGCTGGACAAGGTGCCGGAGCATCTCCTCGTCATCGGCGCCGGCGTCATCGGCCTCGAGCTCGGCTCGGTGTGGCGCCGCATCGGTGCCAAGGTCACCGTGGTGGAATTCCTCGACGGCGTGCTGCCCGGCATGGACGGCGAGGTGCGTAAGCAAGCACAGCGCCTGTTCGAGAAGCAGGGCATGACCTTCAAGCTGTCGTCCAAGGTCACTGGCGTCGATACGTCGGGCAAGAAACTGAAGGCGACGATCGAGCCGGCCAAGGGTGGCGCGGCGGAGACGATCGAAGCCGACATCGTGCTCGTCTCGACTGGGCGCGTGCCGTACACCGAAAACCTGGGTCTCAAGGAAGCCGGCGTTACGCTCGATGAGCGCGGCCGCGTCACGGTCGACCATCACTATGCGACCAACGTGCCGGGCATTTACGCCATCGGCGACGTGATCGTCGGACCGATGCTGGCGCACAAGGCCGAAGACGAAGGCGTTGCGGTCGCCGAGATTCTCGCCGGCCAGGCCGGTCATGTGAACTACGACGTCATTCCGGGCGTGGTTTACACGATGCCGGAGATCGCCGCGGTCGGTAAGTCCGAGGAAGATCTCAAGGCGGCCGGCGTTGCGTACAACGTCGGGAAATTTCCGTTCACGGCGAACGGCCGCGCCAAGGCTAACCAGCAGACCGATGGCTTCGTGAAGATCCTCGCCGACGCCAAGACCGACCGCGTCCTCGGCGTGCACATCATCGGCTCGGACGCCGGCAACATGATCGCCGAGGCCTGCGTCGCCATGGAGTTCGGCGCGTCGGCGGAAGATATCGCTCGCACCTGCCATGCGCATCCGACGCTGCCCGAGGCGGTGAAGGAAGCCGCGCTCGCGGTCGCCAAGCGCGCGATCCATATGTGAGTTGCTTACCCTCCCCCGTGTGGGGAGGGTCGCGAACGAAGTGAGCGGGATGGGGTAGGCGCGATTGGGCCCGACCCCACCCCGACTGCTCTCGCTAAAGCGCGAGTAGGGGGAGGGCAAGGAAGACAGCCCCCGCCTTACTTCCGCGCCGGATGGCCCTATATTCCGGGGCATGCATCGCCGCTGGCTCCGCCCCTTCTGGACGCTCCTCGCGCTGTTCTTCCTGCTGGAAGCGTGGCTGTGGGACCATCTCAAGCCGCTGGTCGCCTGGTTCGTCGACCTGCTGCCCTGGGCGCGGCTGAAGGCCGCGTTGCGGCGGACGATCGAGCGCCTGCCGCCTTATGCGGCGCTGGCTGTGTTCGTCGTGCCGTTCATCGTGCTGTTGCCGCTGAAATTCCTAGAGGTCTATCTGCTCGCCAGCCGGCAATGGATCGCGGCCGGTTTCGTGCTGGTGTTGGCCAAGTTGCTCGGCCTCGGCGTCACGGCCTTCGTGTTCGACGCGACGCGCGAAAAGCTTTTGCAAATGCCGTGGTTCGCGCGCCTCTACGATTGGTCCATGTGGGCGCGCGACTGGGCGCATGCGCAGACTGAGCCGATCCGCCAGCGCATGCACAAGCTGGCGTCGCTGTTCGGGCCGCAGCGCGCCGGCCGCTTCTTCCGCCGCTTCCTGCGCCTGCGCCGCCGCGCCTATCGCGACAGCGCGGCTTAGACATTATCTGACACGCCCGTGCGCCTAATGGCCGCCGAGGAAGCTCAGGGCATGGGGTGCCCAAAGACCGAGGCCCATGAAGCCGAGGCCGAAGATGCCGACGAGGCCCGATAGCCAGCCGAGCACGACCATGCTGGTGATCACTTCCGCCGACGCGAGCACGATGCCGATCTGGAACGCCGCCGAAGCGAACTCGTAGAGGTGATAGCGCGCCAGATGCAGGTCGCGAATGTGCTCGTGATGTTCGGCGAGCTCCCGCAATTCCTTGCGGCCGTCCTTCTCCTTCGGATCGGATTCGTAGCGCGCGACGGTGGCGCGCCAAGCCTCGATCTGCTTGGTCATCGCCGCCTTGGCCTCGTCGTTGTTGATGGTCGCAAGCTGTGTCGCCATCCCTTCCGCCGCCGTGCGCAGCGCCGTCTGACGGATGGTCTTGGCCTGGAAGAAATTCCAGGTGTCGGACGCCTTGATGTTCTCGGCGATGCCGGCGGTCTGCTCGCTCTTGCCCAAAGTTTCGGAGAAGGCGAGGAACAGCGCCATCACCGAAATCAGCAGCGCGATCTTCTTGTTGCCGCCATGCGAGGCGTGCTCGGCATGTTCGGCGTGTTCGAGATTTTCGTGCGGTCCAGCCATTGTCGCCCCCTTGCGTGCATGATCCCTAACCGGTCTCGGATAAGATCATGCACCCCCTGAATTGCCGCACGATGATAGCAAAGCGCGGTCACATACAAGGGGGACGAGGCCCGTTTAGGCCTTATATGGCGGTGTTTTTAGGCGCGAGGATGAGCGCTCGCATAAACGTCGAGTAAATGTTCGGCGTCGACCGCGGTATAGATCTGCGTCGTCGACAGCGACGCGTGGCCAAGCAATTCCTGGATGGCGCGCAAATCGCCGCCGCGCGCCAGAAGGTGGGTGGCGAAGGAGTGCCGCAGCGCATGCGGCGTTGCGCTATCGGGCAGTCCGAGTGCGCCGCGCAGACGCGCCATCGCCAGTTGTACGATGCGCGGCGACAGCGGTCCGCCGCGGGCGCCCAAGAACAGTGGGCCGTCCGGCGGCAAATCGTAGGGGCACAGCGCGACGTAGTCGGCGATCGCTTTGGTGACCTGCGGCAGCACCGGCACCATGCGGGTCTTGTTGCCTTTGCCCAGCACGGTGAGCGCGTCGCGGCCGTCCGCATCCTTGCGCTTGAGACCGAGCGCTTCGGAGATACGAAGCCCCGAACCGTAAAGCAAAGCGAGCACGGCTGCGTCGCGCGCCAGCACCCATGTCTCGCGTTCTTCACCCGCGCGCACATCGATGTCGGTCATCTGCTTGGCGGACGAGGCGGCGAGCGGCTTCGGCAAGGTTTTCGGCAGCTTCGGCGTGCGCACGGCGGCGAGCGCGCCGACCTTGCCCTTGCCGTTGCGCTCGAGGAAACGGGCGAAGGATCGTACGCCGGCAAGCGAGCGCATCAGCGTGCGGTTGCCGGCGCCGTCACCGCGCCGCGCCGCCATGAAGGCGCGGACATCGGCGGGCGTGAGCTTGGCCAGTTGCGTCAAATTGGGCCGGCCGCCAAGGTGTTCCGCCATGAAGGCGAGGAACTGGCCGACATCGCGCCGGTAGGCTTCCAGCGTCTTCGGCGACATCCGCCGTTCCGCGCCGAGGTAATCGAGCCAGCGCGTGATCTCGCTGGCGACATCGGCGGCGATGCTTAGCTGTAGGTCCATGACAATCTCGGTCGTCCCCGCGAAAGCGGGGACCCAGTACGCCGCAGCCCATCGCAGACGGCGCAGCGTACTGGATCCCGGCTCGCGCGCCCTCTGGGCGCTTGGCCGGGATGACAGTAGGAGCCCATCCTTCACCCTTCCTTAACCGCGCGGAATCGGCCTAGACCACCCTCATGAGTATGCGCGTCGTCGATATCCTGGTGCCGGTCGCGCTCGACCAGGCCTATTCCTACCGGGTGCCGGCGGGGATGGAGCTGTCGCCGGGCGACGTCGTCGCCGTGCCGCTCGGGGCGCGCGAAAGCATCGGCGTGGTCTGGGCCGAAAATCCCAATCCGAATCCGCGCCTGCACAACCGTCTCAAGGACGTCGAGGCCAAGCTCGACGTCGAGCCGCTCAAGGCCGAGCTGCGCAGCTTCATCGACTGGGTGTCGAATTACACGTTGTCGTCGCGCGGCATGGTGCTGCGCATGGCCCTGCGCATGGGCGACGGCAATCCCGGCCGTGAGCGTGTCGGCGTGCGGCTTTCCGGCCCCAAGCCGAAGCGCATGACGCCCGCGCGGGCACGCGTGCTTGAGTTGCTTGCCGATGGCCTCATCCGCTCGAAAAGCGAAACGGCGGTTGAAGCCGGTGTCAGCGCCGGCGTTGTCGATGGCTTGATCGACGAAGGCACGCTGGAAACGGTGGTGCTGCCGCCGGAACCATTGATGCGTGTGCCCGATCCGGAATTCCGCAAACCGGAATTCTCACTGGGACAGTTGGCAGCAGCGGATGCGTTGCGCACCACGGTCGATCAAGGCGGCTATACGGTAACGCTGCTCGACGGCGTCACCGGCTCCGGCAAGACGGAAGTTTATTTCGAGGCTGTCGCCGAGAACATCCGCCTTAAGCGTCAAACGTTGATATTGATGCCCGAGATCGCGTTGACCGCCGGCTTTCTCGATCGCTTTGCCGATCGCTTCGGCGTGCGGCCGGCGGAATGGCATTCGCAACTCAATGCCCGCAAGCGCGCGCGCACCTGGGCGGCTGTTGCCGCCAACGAAGTGCCGGTGATCGTCGGCGCGCGCTCGGCCTTGTTCCTGCCGTATGCCGATCTCGGCCTGGTCATCGTCGATGAAGAGCACGATCCCGCCTACAAGCAGGAAGACGGTGCCCACTATCACGCGCGCGACATGGCGGTGGTACGCGGCTCCATCGCCAAGTTTCCGGTGATCCTGGCGTCGGCGACGCCGTCGGTGGAATCGGAAGTCAATGCGCGCAAAGGCCGCTATCGCCGGCTGCATCTGCCGGAGCGTTTCGGCGGCGCGCATCTGCCGCATATCGAGCCGATCGACCTGCGCCGCGAGGGCCCGCCGCGCGGTCGCTTCATCTCGCCGCGTCTGGCGGAGGCTGTACAGAATACTTTGGAGCGCAAGGAACAGGCGCTGCTGTTCCTCAACCGGCGCGGCTTCGCGCCGCTGACGCTGTGCCGCACCTGCGGCTTTCGCCTGCAATGTCCGAACTGCGATGCCTGGCTGGTCGATCACCGCTTCAAGCGCCGGCTCGTTTGCCATCACTGCGGTTTCAACATGCCGCCGCCCGCTGAATGTCCGCAGTGCCATGCGACTGAAAGCTTCGCAGCGGTCGGTCCCGGCGTCGAGCGGCTGCATCAGGAGGCGGCCGATCTGTTTCCGCAGGCGCGCATTCTGGTGCTGTCGAGCGATCTTGTTGAATCGGTCGAGCGCTTACGCAGCGAGCTCGACGACGTGGCGGAGGGGCGGTTCGATCTCGTCATCGGCACGCAGCTCGTCGCCAAGGGACACCACTTTCCCAAGCTCAATCTCGTCGGCATCGTCGATGCCGATCTCGGTTTAGGGAATGGCGACCCGCGGGCCGCCGAACGCACGTTCCAGATGCTGCATCAGGTGGTCGGCCGCGCCGGCCGAGAAGAGGGGCGCGGCGTCGGCTTCTTGCAGACGCATCAGCCGGAGCATCCGGTGATGCAGGCGCTCATCCGCGGCGACCGCGAGGCTTTCTACGAGAACGAAATCGCGCTGCGCGAGGCGACATCCTATCCGCCGTTCGGGCGGTTGGCGGGCCTGGTCGTCAGCGCCGCCGACAAGCATGCGGCGGAAAGCTACGGACGGGCATTGGTCGGCCTGGCGCCGAAGGACGAACAGGTGCGCGTGCTGGGGCCGGCGGAAGCGCCGATCGCCGTCATGCGCGGCCGGCACCGCTTTCGTATCTTGGTGAAGGCGCCGCGCGCTTACGATCTGTCCGGCTATCTGCGGGACTGGCTCAGCCAGGCGCCGAAGACGAAGGGCAGCCTGCAGCTCGAAGTGGACGTCGACCCGCAGAGTTTCTTTTGAGGGCATGAGCCTCATCCTGAGGGGGCCGGCAAAGCCGGAAGTCTCGAGGATGAGCCGATCCTCATGGTTCGAGGAGCGTCGCTTGCGCGACGCTCCTCACCTGAGGATCGAGTTTAAGCCGCCGCGTGTTCCGGCGGCGCCATGAATTCAGGGCCGACCGGCTGCTTGATGTGCGTTGCAAGAATGGCGTCGATTTCCTTCATCGCCGCGGCATCGAGCTTCCAGCCATAAACGCCGTCGACGGGATCGAGTTGATCCGGCCGGCGCGCGCCCCACAGCGCAAAGCCGTCGCCCTGCTTGTCGAGGATCCAGCGCACGGCCAGGTGCACGACGCGTTTGCCGTAGCGCTCTTGAGCGAACTGATCGAGCGCGCTGACGGCGTTCAGATACTGCGCAAAGCGCGGCTCCTGAAATTTCGGATCGCTCTTGCGCAGGTCGTCGCCGCTGAACTTGGCATCCTTCGTCATCTTGCCGGCGAGCAGGCCGCGGCACAGCGCGCCGTAAGCAAGCGTCAGAATGTTGTTGCGCTGTGCATAAGGCAAAATATCGCGCTCGATCTCGCGTTCGAACAGATTGTAGGGCGGCTGATCGGTGGCGAGCGGCGTCACCGCGCGAAATTTATCCATCTGCTCAGGCGAGAAGTTACTGACGCCTACGGCGCGGATCTTGCCGGCCTTCACCAGGTCCTTCAGCGTGCCGGCGGTTTCTTCGATCGGCACATTGGGATCGGGCCAGTGCACTTGATAGAGATCGATCACGTCGGTCTTCAGCCGGCGCAGCGAGTCGTCGATCTCCGTCAGGATGCGGCCGCGGCTGGCGTTGCGGAACACCTTGCCATCCCGCCAATCGAGCGCGACCTTGGTGGCGATGACCACTTTGTTGCGGCGGCCACCCTCGGCCAGCGCCTTGCCGACGATCTCTTCCGAATGACCGAAGCCATAGACGGGCGCGGTATCGATCAGCGTGATGCCGCGATCGACGGCGGCCTGAATGGTGCGGATCGATTGGGCGTCATCGCTGCCGCCCCACATCCAACCGCCGATGGCCCACGTGCCGAGTGCAACGCGCGAAGGTGCGAGATCAATGCCGGGGATCGTCGTGGTTTCGATAGCCGTCATGGCGCTACTCCAGTGCTGTATCCGCTATTCGGCCGGTGTCGCCCTCGGTTTGCCGGCCTGCTGGCCGATTAGAAGACTGCCGAGGACAATAAGGGCGCCGATGCCCTGTACGAAGGTCGGCACGAAGCCTTTGATCGAAGCGTCGAGCGCGAAGGCGACGACCGGGATGAGAAGGAAGAACGGCGCCACCGACGGCGCGCCCGCCTTGTCGATCGCATAGAACCAAAGCGCGTAGGTCGTGCTGGTTCCGATCAATGCGACATAAGCGAAGCCGGCGATGTTCTGCGCCGTCACTGTCGTCGGAATGTCACCGATCAGAATCGCGAGTACCGCCAGTTCGATGCCGCCGACGACCAATTGCCAAGCCGTGAAGGCGAGCAACGGCGCGGGCCGGCCCCAGCGGTTGAGCAGCACCCCGCCAAGCGCGAGCGATACGGCCGCGCCAATGCCGGCGACGGTGCCGATGAGGTCGAGTGCGACCGTGCCGTGGGTCAACAGCAACATGACACCGATGGCACCGGCGACAACGCCGGCGAGACGGATAGGGGACGGGCTTTGGCCGAGCAGCGGCCAGGCGATCAGCACGGTGAAGATTGGGCCCAGCGATTGCAGCGTGCCGGCGACGCCGCCGGGCAGGCGCTCTGCCGCGATGAAAAAGAAGGCAAAGAAGATCCCGCAGTTGAGCGTGCCGAGCAGGGTCACCTTGAGCAGCCAGTCGCGTGGCGGCAGCCGCAGGTCGATGAACAGCAGCGGCAATCCGCCACCGAGGGCCCGCACGGCGGCGACGAAGACAGGGTTGTGCGGCAGTATCGTGCTGGTAACGATGTAGGTCGTGCCCCAGATCGCCGCAGCGAGGGCAGCGGATAGCTTCGGATTCATTTTAAAGAAAACCTTCGAACGGATGTCGGTGCGCAGGCCTGCGCGCCGTACAGATAGGTGTTTGCCGGCCCGTCCATGAGGACGGTGCGGCGCAGACCAGATGTTCGGATTTGCCGGTTCGACTATGGGATGACTGCCCGGCAAATGCGGGCAAGCGGCGGCAATCGCCGTCAAGGCTGCTCGGCCATCTCGCTCTTACCAGCCGGCTGCAACAGCACGCAGGCGGCGGCTGCGAAGATCAGGATGAAACCGACGACATCGGATGCCGTCGGCCGCTCGCCAAGGAAGAGCGTCGCCGCGACGACGCCGATCACGGGCACCAGCAGGGCGCCGATCGAAGCGGTCACCGGCGACACCTTGCCGATGATCGACCACCACAGAAAATGCGCGAGCCCGACCCCGATGAGGCCGATGTAGACGATCGCCAGCAACGAAGAGAGATGGAGCGGCCAGATGCGCGGATAGTGATCGAAGATCAGCATGCCGACCGTGATGACGGCCGTTCCGGCCGCGAGCTGCCATGCCGCGTTGGCCAGCGGTGCGACCTTAACCTTCGCCCATTTCAGATAGACGCTGGCAAAGGCCCAGCTCAGCGCGCAGCCCAGTGCCAGGAAAACCGAGGGCGACAGCCCGTCCGCGATCTGCGGCCACATCAGGGTCAGCAGGCCGGCGCAGCAGAGGCCGAGCGCGACATGCCGCGCGGTATCCAGGCGTTCGCCGAGCATGAAGCGGCTGAACAGCGCCGCCCAGATCGGCATCGAGTAGGTGACGATGACCACCCGGCTCGTGGCGCCCGTCATCTGTGCAAACGCCGCCATCAGGTTGAACAACGCCACATTGAAGAACCCGGTGATGGCGACGTGCAGGCGCTCGCCGCGCGGCACGCGCAGATCGACGCCGCTTAGCGCGGCAAAGGCGAAGAGCGTTAGGGCGCCGAGACCGGTGCCGACAAAGCGCAGCGTCCACAGGGGAATTTCGCGCAGTCCGATCGCGGTTGCGATCCACATGAATCCCCAGGCGAAGGCCAGGGGTAAAATGAGAAGCTTGGCCGTGCCGGTCCCGGCGGCCTTCATGTCGGCGTGCGGCATTGTGTCAGAGGTCCCGGCGGCCAGTACGGCAAGTTAGCCTGCGTTTTTGCGGGGAGCGAGGCAATCCAGCGATGCAGATTTGAGGCCCTACACCTGGCCGGTGCTGAAAGCCGCGCCGGACCGCCTACGGAATCGGCCACCGTTGTTGCACCGCCCCCGCCGCTGTGTTAGCAACCCGCTCGATTTTGCAAGGTTTTCCGCGGGCTCCCGCGACGTCCTTGCAGGTCGGAATTCCTGCTTGAATTCCAATGGGTTGCGCCGCCGTTCTGCGACGGCGTCCGGCCTGTGAACCAAGTAACGAAAAACGAGCGTCAAAGTGGCAGGCGAAGACCCCCTTATCTCCGGCATGGCTGGCCGATACGCCAGCGCACTGTTCGAGCTCGCGCGCGACGCCAAGTCGACCGACGCGGTGAAAGCCGACCTCGATCGGTTTGATGCTTTGATCGCCGAGAGCCCGGACCTCAACCGTCTGGTGCGGTCGCCGGTGTTCGGCGTCGACGAGCAGCTCAAGGCGCTGTCGGCGATCCTGGACAAGGCCGGCATCGGCGGCCTGGCCGCCAATTTCCTGCGTGTGATCACCACCAACCGCCGCCTGTTCGCGGTGCGCGATATGGTCCGCGCCTACCGTGCGCTGGTCGCCCGCCACAAAGGCGAGGTCGCCGCACAAGTTACCGTCGCTGAGAAGCTCAGCGACCAGAATCTCGAGGCGCTCAAGGGCGTGCTCAAGAACGTCACCGGGGGGAAGGACATCGATCTCGACGTCAAGATCGACCCCGCCATCATCGGCGGGCTGGTCGTGAAGGTCGGCTCCCGCATGATCGATAGTTCGCTCCGCACCAAGCTCAATGCGATCAAGTTCGCGATGAAAGAGGCACGCTGATGGACATCCGCGCCGCAGAAATTTCCGCCATCCTGAAAGACCAGATCAAGAACTTCGGCCAGGAAGCCGAGGTCTCGGAAGTCGGCCAGGTGCTGTCCGTCGGTGACGGTATCGCCCGCGTTTACGGCCTCGACAACGTCCAGGCGGGCGAAATGGTCGAGTTCGAGAACGGCACGCGCGGCATGGCGCTGAACCTCGAAAACGACAACGTCGGTATCGTTATTTTCGGCTCCGACCGTGAGATCAAGGAAGGCCAGACCTGCAAGCGCACCGGCGCCATCGTGGACGTGCCGGTCGGCAAGGGCCTGCTCGGCCGCGTCGTCGACGCGCTCGGCAATCCGATCGACGGCAAGGGCCCGATCCAGGCGGACCTCCGCAAGCAGGTGGACGTCAAGGCGCCCGGCATCATCCCGCGCAAGTCGGTCCATGAGCCGATGGCGACCGGCCTCAAGGCCATCGACGCCCTGATCCCGATCGGCCGCGGCCAGCGCGAGCTGATCATCGGCGACCGTCAGACCGGCAAGACCGCGATCGCGCTCGACACCATCCTGAACCAGAAGCCGCTGAATGCCGCCGGCCAGCCGGAGAGCACCAAGCTCTACTGCGTGTACGTCGCCGTCGGTCAGAAGCGTTCGACCGTCGCCCAGTTCGTGAAGGTGCTCGAAGAGCAGGGCGCGCTGGAATATTCGATCGTCATCGCCGCCACCGCGTCCGACCCGGCGCCGATGCAGTTCTTGGCGCCGTTCTCGGGCTGCGCCATGGGCGAGTTCTTCCGCGACAACGGCATGCACGCCGTCATCATCTATGACGATCTGTCCAAGCAGGCCGTCGCCTATCGTCAGATGTCGCTGCTGCTGCGCCGCCCGCCGGGCCGCGAAGCCTATCCGGGCGACGTGTTCTATCTCCATAGCCGCCTGCTCGAGCGCGCGGCAAAGATGAACGACGAGAAGGGCGCCGGTTCGCTGACCGCGCTGCCGGTCATCGAGACCCAAGCCAACGACGTGTCGGCCTACATCCCGACCAACGTGATTTCGATCACCGACGGTCAGATCTTCCTCGAAACCGACCTGTTCTATCAGGGCATCCGCCCGGCGGTGAACGTCGGTCTGTCGGTGTCGCGCGTCGGTTCGTCGGCGCAGACCAAGGCGATGAAGAAGGTCGCCGGCAAGATCAAGGGCGAGCTCGCGCAGTACCGCGAAATGGCGGCCTTCGCGCAGTTCGGCTCCGACCTCGACGCCACCACGCAGCGCCTGCTGAACCGCGGCGCGCGTCTGACCGAGCTCCTGAAGCAGCCGCAGTTCTCGCCGCTGAAGATGGAAGAGCAGGTGTGCGTGATCTGGGCCGGCACCAACGGCTATCTCGATCCGCTGCCGGTCGCGAAGGTGCGCGACTTCGAGCACGGTCTGCTGACCCTGCTGCGCACCAAGAACAACGAAATCCTCGAGGGCATCCGTAAGTCCGGCGACTTGTCGTCGGACAACGAGAAGAAGCTCAAGGAAGTCGTCGACGCTTACGCGAAGACCTTTGCCTGAGACTTGTCGGCACCGGGTTTGCCCCGGTGATCCCGATAAGGAGGGCAGGGTGTCTGCCTGAGTAAGATGGCCGGGACATAAGGGCGTTTACGCCCGTCTTCGACGGGCAATGCCCGGCCACGATAAAGGATGATGTTGATTTAGGGCGACTGAGAAGACATGGCCTCTCTCAAAGATATGCGCGTCCGCATCGCCGCGACCAAGGCGACGCAGAAGATCACCAAGGCCATGCAGATGGTGGCCGCCTCCAAGCTGCGCCGCGCGCAAACGGCGGCCGAGGCCGCGCGTCCGTTCGCGGATCGCATGGATCGCGTGCTCGGCAACATCGCCGCGGGCATCGTCCGCAGCGACGCAACGCCGAAGCTGCTGACCGGCACCGGCGAGGACCGGGTGCATCTGCTCATCGTGGCGACGGGCGAGCGCGGTCTTGCCGGCGCCTTCAACTCCTCGATCGTGCGTCTGGCCCGCGAGCACATCAATCGCCTGCAAGCCGAAGGCAAGACGGTCAAGATCCTGACCGTCGGCAAGAAGGGCTACGAGCAGCTCCGCCGCAACTTCGAGAAGCTCATCGTCGATCGCGTCGAGCTGCGCGGCGTGCGCACGCTCGGTTACGTCAACGCCTCGCAGATCGCAGATAAGGTTTTGGCGATGTTCGAGGCCGGCGAGTTCGACGTCGCGACCTTGTTTTACGCCCAGTTCAAGTCGGTGATCTCCCAGGTGCCGACCGCGCAGCAGGTCATTCCGCCGAAGCTCGATGCGTCGAAGCCTGCGGCGGCGCTCGCGCCTTACGAATACGAACCCGAGGAAGAGGAAATCCTCGGCGACCTGTTGCCGCGCTACGTGGCGATCCAGATTTTCCGCGCGCTGCTCGAGAACAACGCTTCGTTCTACGGCGCGCAGATGTCGGCGATGGACAACGCGACGCGCAACGCCGGCGACATGATCCGCAAGCAGACCATTACCTATAACCGCACGCGCCAGGCCATGATCACGAAAGAACTCATCGAGATCATCTCCGGCGCCGAAGCGCTCTGACGCAGACAGATCGAGAGTAAGAGGACAGCATGGCCACAGCACAGGGCTCCAACAAGTCCGGCAAGATCACCCAGGTGATCGGCGCCGTCGTCGACGTTCAGTTCGAAGGCCACCTGCCGGCGATTTTGAACGCGCTCGAAACCAACAACGGCGGCAACCGCCTGGTCCTCGAGGTCGCGCAGCATCTCGGTGAATCCACCGTGCGCACCATCGCCATGGACGTCACCGAAGGTCTGGTGCGCGGCCAGGAAGTCACCGACACCGAGGCGCCGATCGCAGTGCCGGTCGGTGAGGCCACGCTCGGCCGCATCATCAACGTCATCGGCGAGCCGATCGATGAAGCCGGTCCGGTGAAGGCGACCGCCAAGCGCGCCATCCATCAGCCGGCCCCGGCCTACACCGACCAGTCGACCGAAGCGCAGATCCTCGTCACCGGCATCAAGGTCGTCGATCTCCTCGCGCCCTATGCCAAGGGTGGCAAGATCGGCCTGTTCGGCGGCGCCGGCGTCGGCAAGACCGTGCTCATTCAGGAACTGATCAACAACGTCGCCAAGGCCCACGGCGGTTACTCGGTGTTCGCCGGCGTCGGCGAGCGTACCCGCGAAGGCAACGACCTCTATCACGAGTTCATCGAATCGAACGTCAACAAGAAGGGCGGCGGCGAAGGCTCCAAGTGCGCCCTCGTGTTCGGCCAGATGAACGAACCGCCGGGCGCGCGCGCGCGCGTCGCGCTCACCGGCCTGACCATCGCGGAGGATTTCCGCGACAAGGGCCAGGACGTGCTGTTCTTCGTCGACAACATCTTCCGCTTCACGCAAGCCGGTTCGGAAGTGTCGGCGCTGCTCGGCCGTATTCCTTCGGCGGTGGGCTACCAGCCGACGCTCGCGACCGACATGGGCGCGCTGCAGGAGCGCATCACCACCACGACCAAGGGTTCGATCACCTCGGTGCAGGCGATTTACGTGCCGGCCGACGACTTGACCGACCCGGCGCCGGCGACCTCGTTCGCCCACTTGGACGCGACCACCACGCTGTCGCGTGACATCGCCGCCAAGGGCATCTATCCGGCTGTCGATCCGCTCGACTCGACCTCGCGCATGCTGTCGCCGCTGGTCGTCGGTGAGGAGCATTACGCGGTTGCCCGTCAGGTGCAGCAGGTGCTGCAGCGCTACAAGGCGCTCCAGGACATCATCGCCATTCTCGGCATGGACGAGCTGTCGGAAGAGGACAAGCTGACCGTGGCGCGCGCCCGCAAGATCGAGCGCTTCATGTCGCAGCCGTTCCACGTCGCCGAAGTGTTCACCGGCGCGCCGGGCAAGTTCGTCGACCTCGCCGACACCATCAAGGGCTTCAAGGGCCTGGTGGAAGGCAAGTACGACTACCTGCCGGAAGCCGCCTTCTACATGGTTGGCACGATCGAAGAAGCCGTCGAGAAGGGCAAGAAGCTCGCGGCGGAAGCGGCGTAATTTCGCGTTCAGTTACCTCATCCTGAGGAGCGGGCCGTCAGGCCCGCGTCTCGAAGGATGAGGTGATGAGGACCTCGGCCTCATCCTTCGAGACGAGCGCTTCGCGCTCTCCTCAGGATGAGGGACAGGGCTAGGGATTTGTAGAGGCTGCTATGGCCACTTTTCATTTCGATCTCGTTTCGCCGGAAAAGCTCCTGTTCTCCGGCGAGGTCGACCAGGTGGATGTCCCCGGCGCCGAGGGTGACTTCGGCGTGCTCGCCGGTCATTCGCCACTGGTCGCGACATTGCGGCCGGGTATCCTGACCGTGCGCGGCGCGAACGGTGAGCGGAAGATCGTCGTGCTTGGCGGCTTCGCCGAAGTGTCGCCCGAAGGTCTGACCGTGCTCGCGGACGTCGCCGAGAACGTCGCCGACATCGACCGCGCCACGATCACGACGCGCATCAGCGAGCTCGAGCAGCGCATCGCCAAGACTTCGGCCGGCTCGGAACTCGACAAGCTGATCGAGCGCCTCGACCACTACAAGACGATCGATCGCCATCTGATCGGCACGGCGGCGCATTAAGCACGGCTGACGCCATCGTCGACATCAGCGGTCGCTGGAAGAAATTCCGGCGACCTTGTCTTTTTGGGCTGCGGACTCTGTCTGCTCCCGTTCGTCCCCGCAAAAGTGGGGACCCGACGTCGGCCACTCAAGAAATGCGGGCCGGTTGCGTCGCGCCTTCGACGCTCGCGTGCAAGTGAGCGACGAGCTTTTCGTCAAGCTCGAGACGAGCGGCGAGCAAAGACAGATAGGCGCGCTCGGCCGGATTATCGACGTCGATCGCCATCAGCGACACCGTATAGAGCTCGGCGGCCTCCTCGGGCGTGCGCGCGGCACCAGCCACCGCGTCGACGTCGAGCGGCTTGCGCAGTTCGTCCATGACGAAGGCTTTGTCCTCCGCGCTGACGTTGAGCTTGTCCATCTGCGCGAAGATAGTGCCTTGCTCGGCCGCATCGATGTGACCGTCGGATTTCGCGGCGGCGATCATCGCACGCAAAAGGTTGCGTCCAAGCGCCTGTTGCCCCGCCTCGCTCGCCGGATTGAAGGGCGTGTCCGCCGGCGGCGGCAGCAGCGGGGGCTGCGCGGAGGCGGCGGGCGTAGCCGCCTTGCCGGCCTGATAGTTCTGATAGGCCCGATAAGCGAGCGCGCCGGCGACCGCCAGGCCGCCATAGGTCAGTGCGTTGCCGGCGAGCTTGCGGCCGCCTTTCGAGCCGAGCAGCAGCCCAGCGAGGCCGCCGGTCAGCGCGCCACCGCCGAAGCCGCCCAGCGTTTGCGTCGCCTGCTGCAGGAGATCGCCGCTGTTCTGCCTGCCGGGCCCTGCTTGCTGCTGACCGCCGATGAAGTGGTCGAGCAAACTCTTCGCATCGAACATAAAGCCTCCCTTGTCCTACGTCCGAGCGGATCAGCTAGGAAGCGGTCAGGGCGGCGCCAAGGCGGAATGCTGCGGCTCAATGTCCCGCAGAGCCGCGGCAAAGTGACCGCGATGCGACTGATGAAAGGCGCTGCGACCTAAACGAGGTGCTGGAATTCGGCGACGATCCGCTCGTAGGCGGCGCGCTTGAACGGCACCACCAAATCCGGCAGTTCGCTCATCTTCACCCAACGCCAATCGATAAACTCCGGCGGATGGTGGCCGTTCGCGGGTGTGGTGATGTTGATCTCGCGGTCCTCGCCGACGAAACGCAGTGCGAACCACTTCTGTTTCTGGCCGCGATATTTGCCGCCCCAGGCCTCGCCCGCGATTTCGGGTGGCAGGTCGTAGGTGAGCCAGTCGGGAATTTCGCCGAGCTTCTCGACCGACTGGATGTTCGTCTCCTCATAGAGCTCGCGCAGCGCCGCCTGATAGGCGTCTTCGCCGTCGTCGATGCCGCCTTGCGGCATCTGCCAGACATGCGTGCGGTCGACATGCTCAGGACCGCCCGCGCGGCGGCCGACGAACACCAAGCCGGCACGGTTCAACACCGTGATGCCGGCGCAAGGGCGATAAGGGAGGGCTTCGTAGGAGCGCATGACGTCGAACCAGTGAATAGTGAGTGGCAAAGAGTGCTCGCAAGCTACGCCCTCTATTCGCTACTCGCTATGCCCTATTCGCCGTTACGACGACTTCGGCTTCACCGCGATCATCGTGATCGGCACCAGCACGAAGCCACGGCTCTCGACCTTCTGGGCCCATTCGGCGAGGCGCGCGACGGTGGCCGGCTGCGCGGTCGCAAGGCCGACGGCGCTACCATTGTCGCGCGCGATGGCTTCGAGCCGCGCCAGTGCCCGGTCGATCTCCACGGCCGTCGGCACGGCGTCGAGCACGATGTCGGTCTTGGCGAAAGGCAGGTTCTGGCCGCCGGCGAGTTGCCCGGCGACGCTGCGCGAGGACGCGCCATCGTCGACGAAGATCAAGCCGCGCTTGGCGACATCGCGCATTACCGGGCCGAGCGCTTGCTCGGAGGTTACGAACCGCGCACCCATGTAGTTCATCAGCCCGACATATCCCTGGAACCGGCTCATCAGCCAATGCAGGCGGTCGATATTCTGGTCGCTGGTGAGCGATGCGAGCAGTGTCTGGGGGCCGGGATCGTTGTTCGGAAAGTCGAACGGCTCCATCGGCACTTGCAGAAGAACTTCGTGGTTCTCGCTGCGTGCCCGCGCGGCAAGCTTGTCGATATCGGCGCCGTAGGGGGCGATCGCAAAGGACACCGCGGCCGGCAGATTCGAAAACGCGTCGGCGGTGCCGGAGGCGCTGATGCCGACGGAGCCGACGATGATGCCGATGCGCGGGATGTTCTTCTCCGCAGCGGAGAGTTGCCGCGGCTTGGCATAGACGATGGACGGGCGCGCGCCATCGGCGCCG
The DNA here is from genome assembly GCF_003367395.1 of Pseudolabrys taiwanensis. Taxonomy (NCBI): domain Bacteria; kingdom Pseudomonadati; phylum Pseudomonadota; class Alphaproteobacteria; order Hyphomicrobiales; family Xanthobacteraceae; genus Pseudolabrys; species Pseudolabrys taiwanensis. The sequence continues at coordinate 4,233,902 of NZ_CP031417.1, forward strand.
ATCTTCGGAATGGCGCCGTGACGCGTGGTCTCCAGCAGCTTCGGATCGGCCGACATCCTCGGTGCCGCTGGCGTTGCGCCGGACTGGTTGCCTGGAATGGCGACTTCCTGACGGCTGCCGCTCGAGCCGTCGATGATGGTCACGGTCTTTGTGCCGTTCGGAGGCGGCGCCGGCGTTTCCGATGGGGCGATCTTGGCGACGGCTGCTTCGGGCGCGCTCGCATCGACGGCGGCGCCGGGTTCAGGCTTCGTCGACACCACCGCCATCGGCTCGCCGCCGAGCGGATCGTCGACGAAGGCGGCCCAACCGATCACGACGACGCCCGAGAGTGCGAGCGCGCCTGCCAACAGTTGCGGAATGCCGATCGAAGGCTTCCCCAGCTTCGACGGCTTCTTCGATTTGTCCTGGCCCAGCGGCGCGTTCAGGTCATCCGGGGCCACGGCGGCGATCCTGGCGAATCATCGCGCGACTCTATCACGCCGTGGTCCTTCTCCCGCCGGCGAAGCGAACGAAGTGACGCCTTGAAACAAAAAGGGCGGCCCTGCGGCCGCCCTTGGAGATTGCTTGTCCGGTCCCGGATCAGTTCGGGATCGGGGTCTTCGCGTTCGGCGGGAAGGCCGAGTTCACCTGCACGCCACGCAGCAGGTCGACCGCCATCGTGAGCGCCTTGTCGTTCTTCGGATCCGGCGGCACGTAGGACTGCGAGCCGGTCTGCTCCTTGCCCTCGTCACCCTTGAGGTGGCCGCGCAGCGAAGCTTCGCCCTTGGTGTCGGTCTTGGCCTTGAGGTCGTCCGGCACGTCCTGCTGCACTTCGATGTCCGGCGTGATGCCCTTGGCCTGGATCGAACGGCCCGACGGCGTGTAGTAGCGCGCCGTAGTCAGCCGCAGCGCGCCGTTGCCGGAGCCGAGCGGGATGATGGTCTGCACCGAGCCCTTGCCGAACGAACGCGTGCCGAGGATGGTCGCGCGCTTGTGGTCCTGCAGCGCGCCGGCGACGATTTCCGAGGCCGAGGCCGAACCGCCGTTGACCAGCACGATCACCGGCTTGCCCTTCGTGAGGTCGCCGGGGCGGGCATTGAAACGTTGCGTCTCCTCGGCATTGCGGCCGCGGGTGGACACGATCTCGCCCTTCTGCAGGAACGCGTCCGACACCGAGATCGCCTGATCAAGCAGGCCGCCCGGGTTGTTGCGCAGGTCGAGGACGTAGCCCTTGAGCTTGTCGTCGCTGATCTTCGCCGAGATGTCCGCGATCGCCTTCTTCAGGCCGTCGGTGGTCTGCTCGTTGAACTGCGTCAGGCGGATGTAGCCGACATCGTCGCCTTCGACATTCGAGCGCACCGAGCGCACGCGGATGATGTCGCGCGTGATCGACACCTCGACCGGCTTGTCCTGGCCCTTGCGCATGATGGTGAGCCTGATCTTGGTGTTCACCGGGCCGCGCATCTTCTCGACCGCCTGGTTGAGCGTGAGGCCCTGTACCTGGTCGTCGTCGAGCTTGGTGATGACGTCGTTGGCGAGCACGCCGGCCTTCGCGGCGGGCGTATCGTCGATCGGCGCCACGACCTTGATCAGGCCATCTTCCATGGTGACTTCGATGCCGAGACCGCCGAACTCGCCGCGCGTCTGCACCTGCATGTCACGGAAGCTCTTGGCGTCCATGTAGCTCGAGTGCGGATCGAGACCGGCGAGCATGCCGTTGATCGCCGATTCGACCAACTTGGCGTCGTCCGGTTTCTCGACGTAGTCGGCGCGTACACGCTCGAAGACATCGCCGAAGAGATTGAGCTGGCGGTAGGTGTCGGCGACCGCGGCCTGGGCGTTGGCGCCGACGAAAACTACGCGGGGCGAAACCGCGAGCAGCGTCATTGCTGCACCCGCCGCCGCGCCGAGCAGAATAAGGGAGGTCTTGCGCATCATCCGCGAACCTTTTCACCTTCACCAGCAGCCCACCATGGGCCGGGGTCGACGGGAGCCCCGTCTTTACGAAATTCGATGTAGAGCACCGGCTGGTTGGATCCAGTCGCGAGGACAGCGGCAAGATGGGAGCCATTTCCCATCATTGCAACGGGCTCCCCAGTCAGCACGAATTGACCGAGGTCGACTGAAATCCGCTCCATCCCGGCGAGCAACACATGATACCCGCCGCCGACATTGAGGATCAAGAGTTGGCCGTAGGAACGGAACGGCCCTGCATAGACAACCCAGCCGTCGGCGGGCGCGGTAACCTGAGCCCCGGCGCGCGTGGCGATGGACAGGCCCTTCTCCACTCCCCCGATACCATCGGGGGCGCCGTATTCCTTCAATTTGACGCCGTTAACCGGAACCGGAACTCGTCCGCGCAGCGATGCGAAAGCGACGGCCGGTGAAAGGCGGCCGGGATCGTGCAGCGCCGACAGCGCACCCCTGGAATCGCCACGGTTGCCCTCGCGCGCCGCACGCGTCGAGGCATCGAGGCCCTGCTCGAGTTTGGCGATCAAATCTTTGAGATTGTCGACTTGGCGCGCGAGGTCGGTGGCGCGCGTGCGCTCGGCGGCGAGCGCCTTCTCGCGGTCGGCTTCCTGGCGCTGACGCTCGTCGACCAACGCGCTCATGCGCGTGCGCTCCTGATTGAGCGAAGCGACTTCGGCATTGAGTTGCTCGCGTTCGGTGGCGATCTGCTTGCGCACGGAAACGAGACCCAGCAGGTCGCGCGCCAGCGCATCGACCTGCTGGCGCATTTCGGGCAGGACGGCACCGAGAACCATGGCCGTCCGCACGGCTTGCAGCGCATCTTCGGGACTTGCGATCAGCGCCGGCGGCGGACGATGGCCGATGCGTTGCAAGGCGGCCAGCACTTCGCCGATGACGGCGCGGCGCCCTTCCAGCGATTTGCGAATGACCTGCTCGTTGGCGTCGAGCGGTTTCAGCCGCTCTTCGGTGGCGGTGATCTTCGCCTCGACACTCCGCAGCTTGGTGGCCGTGTCGATCAGTGCCTCGTTGAGCTTGCGGCGGTCGGCACCAATCTGCTCGATTTCACGCTTGAGCGCGGCCTCGGCTTCGGCCGATTGACGCTGCGCATCGCGCGCGGCCTGCAACTCGCTTTCGCGCTGCTTGAGCGTATCGGCTTTATCGGCGGCATCCGCTTGGGCCAGAACCAGCGGGCGGCGCACCTGTGCCTTCGCGCTCGGCGGCGGCAGCATAAGAGCCGCAACCAGCGCGGCATACGAGCTGAAACGGAGCGATTCGCTTAAGCAGGGCATCGCAGTCACGTTACGCCCGCAATATGGGACGGCAAGGTCATTGCGGTGGTTCTTGCGCTGCGATTAAGACCAAATCGGGGTCGGCGAGTTAAATCGATTCACGCCCTATGATAGGGATGGCCGGTCAGGATCGTGGCCGCGCGGTATATCTGTTCCAGAAGCATCGCCCGGACCATTTGATGCGGCCAGGTCGCCGTGCCGAAGGCGAGCCGCAGGGTCGCCTTGTCCTTCAGGCTGGGCGCCAGCCCGTCGGCGCCGCCGATGATGAAAACCGTGGCCGGCTTGTCGGCGGCCCGCCATTGCGCCAGCTGGTTGGCAAAGGCCGTGCTGTCGAGGTTGTCGCCGCGCGCGTCCAGCAGGACGACGGCTGCGCCCTGCGGAATGACATTGGCCAGGGCAATGGACTCTTCGAGCATGCGTTTATTGGCGTCGTCGGCGCGGCTTTCGCGGATTTCGACGATTTCAACGTCGCGCCAGCCGAGCTGGCGGCCGGTTTGCGCCGCGCGCTTCCGATAGCGCTCGGAAAGCTCGGTTTCCGCGCCCTTCAGACGTCCAATGGCAGCCACGACAATACGCATCGCGGCCGGACTGTATCAGCTCGGACGGCGTGCGTCGGGCGTGCCCGACCACATCTTTTCGAGGTTGTAGAACTCGCGCGCCTCGGGCTTGAACACATGGACGATGATATCGCCCGCATCGATCAGGACCCAATCGCCTTGCTTGGCGCCTTCAACGCGGATGCGTTTCACGCCGGCTTTTTCCAGGTCCTTGACCACGCGATCGGCCACCGAGATGACATGGCGGTCCGATCGTCCGCTGGTCACCACCATGTAATCGGCGATCGAAGTCTTGCCGGCGAGGTCGATGCTGACAGTGTCCTCGGCCTTCATGTCTTCGGCGGCGGCGAGGGCAATGCGGAGTGTCTCCTGCGCGCTGAGGGCATTGGAGACGGTTTCGGGTGCGGTCTTCTTCGCTGCCCGAGAGAGTGCCTGTGTAGCCAGGGGTGCTCGTCCTTTCAGGTTGTCGCACTCGACCCGGTTGAAACCGGGACCAAGGTAAAGATAGCGATTTCGGCGGTTTTTTCCAGGCGCCGGTCGATCAATCGGCGGGGCTGGGCTCGTCGCGTAAAGCGCGCAGGGCCGTGGACGAGAGCGGCGACTTCAGACCGTGCAGGAAGGCCCAGGCCGGCGCTTTCCGGTCGGGCAGGGTGGTGGCTGCCTGCTCGGGCAAGCGGAAGGTACGCAACGCCTGGCCGGCCGGGCTGGCGCCGGCATAGAGGCTTGGGCCCAGGCGGTCGACGACCACGATCGGAACCAGGTTCGCAATGCCGCGCCACCTCTGCCATCGGTGGAAGCTCCGCAGATTGTCCGCGCCCATGATCCAGACGAAGCGCACGCCCGGGCAGCGGGCGCGCAGCCAGGAGATGGTGTCGTAGGTGTACCGCGTCTTGATGACAGCCTCGAGGCCGGTGACGTCGATACGCGGATGGTGCGTCAGCGCGCGGGCGGCGGCGATGCGCTCCGAGAGCGGCGCCAGGTTCCGGGTATTCTTGAGCGGGTTGCCCGGGGTCACGAGCCACCATACGCGATCGAGCTTCAGGCGCTTGAGCGCGAGCAGCGACGCGGCGAGATGGGCGCGATGCGGCGGGTCGAACGTTCCGCCGAACAGCCCGATTCTCATGCCGGGCGCGTGGGGGGGCAGGACGCGCTCGGAGCGGTCTAGTTCTTGAGAATTCACGGCCGTATCTGACCGGTGCCGCGGATGCGGTATTTGAATGTGGTGAGCTGTTCGGCGCCGACCGGCCCGCGGGCATGCAGGCGTCCGGTGGCAATGCCGATCTCGGCACCGAAGCCGAATTCGCCGCCATCGGCGAACTGGGTCGAGGCGTTGTGCAGCACGATCGCCGAGTCGACCTGGGCGAGGAACTTGTCAGCGGCGGCCTGGTCGTCGGTGATGATCGCGTCGGTATGGTGCGAGCCGTAGCGCTCGATGTGCGCGATCGCATCGTCGATGCCGTCGACCACCTTGGCGGCGATGATGGCGTCGAGATATTCGGTCGACCAATCTTCTTCGCTCGCCGGCTTTACGCGGTTGTCGACCGCCTGCACGGCCTTGTCGCCGCGGATTTCGCAGCCGGCATCGAGCAGCATTTCGATCAGCGGCTTCAGGTGCGTGGCCGCGCAGGCGCGATCGACCAGCAAGGTCTCCGCCGCGCCGCAGACGCCGGTGCGACGCATCTTCGCGTTTAGAACGATCGTCTTCGCCATGTCGAGCGACGCAGCTTTGTCGATGTAGACATGCACATTGCCATCGAGATGGGCGAACACCGGCACGCGCGCCTCGGCCTGGACGCGCGCGACCAGGCCCTTGCCGCCACGGGGCACGATGACGTCGATATTGCCGTCCAGCCCGGCGAGCATCTCGCCGACTGCGGCGCGATCGCGGGTCGGCACCAACGAGATCGCCGCCTCGGGCAGACCGGCGGCGCGCAGGCCTTCCTCCAGCGCGGCGTGGATGGCGCGTGAGGAGCGGGCCGAGTCCGAGCCGCCGCGCAGGATCGCGGCATTGCCGGCCTTGAGGCACAGCACACCGGCGTCGGCCGTCACGTTGGGCCGGCTCTCGTAGATGATGCCGATGACGCCCAGCGGCACCCGCACGCGCTCGACGCGCATGCCGTTCGGCCGGGTCCAGGCCTCGGTGACTTGGCCGACCGGATCCTTCAGCGCGGCCACGACTTCGATGCCGGCGGCGACGCCCTCGACGCGGGCTTCGTTCAGCGCCAGGCGGTCGAGATAGGCCTTGGCGGCGCCGCCGGCCTTGGCCTCGGCGATGTCTTCGGCGTTGGCGGCCAGGATTGCCGCCTTCCGGGCGCGCACGGCCGCGGCCATGGCCGTCAGGGCCCGGTCCTTCTGCTCGGCCGGGGTAAGCGCCAGAACGCGCGCGGCGGCGCGCGCCTCGCGGCCGATGCCGGCCATCAGGACGGAAATATCGCCAGTTCCATCAATGCTTTTCAGCGGCGCTGTCATCGAAATTCCAAATATCCGGGCCATACGTGCACGGCCCCGAAGGGCTTACCTAACACGTCGCTGTTCCGCCTGCGAGATGCCGGTAAAGCCGGCATAGCTGCGACCCGCCGTGGGGATATCGGGGACAGCGGGGGCAACGCGCCACGACGCGAAACCGATCAATTGACCTACACATTGAGCTGTCACGCTGGCAGCAACTTGAATTTGCGTCCCGAACGTGGGCGCAAGTGAGGAGGGTCACATGGCGTATCGTCTCAGCCGGCTTCCCAGCCGCTTTCCGGTCGGTACCAAGTTCATCGTCGAAGGCCGCGACGGCGAGGTTAAGCGCTATCTCGAGTTTCCCGACGGCACCAAAGTGCGGCTGCCGCCGCAGCCCGAGCGGCCGCCCGTGCGCCGCCGCGGCAAGCGGCGCGCTGCCTAAGTTCCTGAATTTACAAAAAAAGAAGGGGCCCATGGGCCCCTGGGGGTAGTTGTGTCGGTTGATCGATGCCGTCAGCGGCATGGGGGATGCATTGCGGTGCGCTGTTCGCTCACGGCCCCATGCCGCCAAATGAAGCTCAGGCGTTTGCCCCGGGCAATCCGCCAAAACGTCACGTGGATCAGATTGTCGCGGATGTCGGCGCCGTCCGCCGCGCGCCGCTCCACTGCCGAGATGTGAGCCGCCCCGAGCGGCCCCTCCTTTCCCGACATCAAATTGATCGCCGCCGCACGCCAACCCTGTGACGCGTGCGACTTTCCTGTATTGAACGCGGCCATCAGCCGGACACCGTCCGATATGGGATGACGCATGCAAGCCGACGATGCCGTTCAGACGACTGATCTCGAGTATCGCCGCATCGATGGCCTGACGCTGTTGGGCCGTCTTTACCGCCCGGCCGGTGGAACGCGCTTTCCGGTAATGATCGACGTCCATGGCGGCGGCTGGACCAGCGGCGACCGGCTCAATAACACCGTGATTGACCGCGCTTTGGCCGAGGCCGGCATTGCGGTCTTTGCGATTGATTTCCGGATGCCGCCGGTCGCGGGCTATCCGGCCGCGTTGGAAGACGTCGCCTTCGCCATTCGCTGGCTCAAGGCCAATGCGGCGCAACTCGGCTTCACGCCGACGGTTTTCGGCGGCATCGGCACGTCGAGCGGTGGCCATCTGTTGCTGACCACTGTGTTGCGCCCGGACGATCACGCGCCGCCGGATGCAACGCCGCGCGGCCAAGACGGCGAACTCGCATTCGCCATCACATGCTGGCCGGTGGCCGATCCGCTCGCGCGCTACCGCATGGCGACGGCGAGAGGCATTTCGAATCTCGTCAACGCGCATCACGCCTTCTGGCCGGATGAAGCGGCGATGGAAAAGGCCAATCCGCAGATGATGCTCGATCGCGGCGAGGTCGAGCGCTTGCCGCCGCTGTTGATGCTGCAGGGGACGGCCGACGAAAACGTCGAGCACGCGCGGGCCGACATGTTCGCCGCCAGCTATCGCGCGCATGGCGGCCAGATCGACCTGCACAAATATGTCGGCGCGCCGCATATGTTCATCACGCGCGATCCGCAGGCGGCAGCGGCGCGTGAGGGCCTTGCCACGCTTATCGCGTTTGCAAAGCGCCACGCCGGGCTCGGCTGACGACAGTTATTCCCCGGCGAGGGCCAGGTCGTCCCGGTGCACCATTTCGGTGCGGCCTTCGTAGCCCAGCAAATCGCGCACGTCGGCCGATGACCGGCCTTTGACCTTCTCGGCATCGAGCGCGTCGTAGGCGATGAGGCCGCGGCCGACCTCGGCGCCATCGGGGCCGCGCACGATCACTGCATCGCCGCGTTCGAACGCGCCTTCCACTTTGGTGACACCGGCCGGCAACAGGCTCGCGCCCGAACGCAATGCGCGCACCGCGCCGGCGTCGATATGCAGCGCGCCGCGCGGCTCAAGCGAACCGGCGATCCATTTCTTGCGCGAGGTGACGGGATTGGCCGGCGTCAGGAACCAGGTGCACGGCCCGCCATCGGCGATGCGTTTGAGCGGCCTTTGCACGTGACCGGAGGCGATCACCATATGGGTGCCGGCGGTGGTCGCGATCTTGCCGGCTTCGATCTTGGTCACCATGCCGCCGCGCGAGAGCTCGGAGCCGGAAGCCCCCGCCATGGCTTCGATCTCCGCGGAGATGCGCGGCACCACCGGCACCAGCCTGGCGTCAGGGTTATGCGCCGGCGGCTTGTCGTAAAGCCCGTCGATGTCGGACAGCAGGACGAGCAGGTCCGCGCTCACCATGGTGGCGACGCGCGCCGCCAGGCGGTCGTTGTCGCCGTAGCGGATCTCGGTGGTCGCGACGGTGTCGTTCTCGTTGATCACCGGCACGCTCTTCCATTCGAGCAGCTTCGCGACGGTCGAGCGCGCGTTGAGATAACGGCGGCGCTCCTCGGTATCGCCGAGGGTCACGAGCACCTGACCGGCGGTGATGCCATGCGCGCCGAGCGCCTCCGACCACGCACGCGCGAGCGCGATCTGCCCGACCGCGGCGGCGGCCTGCGCCTCCTCGAGCTTGAGCGCGCCGCGCGGCAGGCCGAGCACGGCACGCCCCAGCGCGATCGCGCCGGAGGACACCACCAGAACGTCGCGGCCGCGGCCGTGGATGTCGGCGATATCGGCGCAGAGCCCGTCGAGCCAGTCGCGCTTAAGGCCCCCCGCCGCATGGTCGACGAGAAGCGCGGAGCCGACCTTAACGACGATGCGGCGGAAGTCTTTGAGTACAGGCGTCTTGGACATGGTCCCGGCGAGCGTTCGAATATGCGGGGTCTTTAGCATGGCTTTCGCGATGCCGTCATGGGGCCAGGGATACTGTGGTTTCCAGCTATTCGCCAATCGGGCTCACGCGCGGGCCCGGCCGGATGGCTAGTTGCCATCGCTGTCGTCGCTTTGGTTCTCGTTGTCCTCCGGCCAATTGGCGAGGCATGGATCGAGCACGATATTGTTCGGACCCAGGCGGCGGAATCCACCTTTCATGTAGACCTTGTCGCCGACCTTCATGCCGTTCTCCTGGTAGGCGACGCAAAGCACGCGCACATGCGGTGGCGCGCACATGCCGAAATACCAGAGGGCGCCGTCGGTCTTCACGAGTTCGAGCACGCCGACAATCGACAGGTCTATTCTCATATCGGTGTCGGGCAGGCCCTCGGTCATGGCGCGCACTTCGCTGCAAGTGGCCGATCGCTGCGCCGGTTGATCGCCGAGCGATAAAGCCGGCCGGTCCTTGAACAGATCCTCCTGCGCCGATGCCACGCCGGCCCAGAAGCAGTTGATGATGACAGCAAGCGCGCACGCATGGCGCATGGAAGCGTCTCCCGGCTCCGCTCGATAAAAGATTGCTAGCCCATGCGTGTGGACGGATTGCGGCGACATAAAGGGCATAAGTATGGACTTTAAATTCTAATTGTGAGACCGTGGCCGGCAGCCGGCGCTCACAAGCCGGCGCAAAAACAGAAAATCGGGGAGAACGGCTCATGGTGCGTCTGATCCTGCTGGCGCTTGTCGCGCTCATAGTGCCGGCCCATGCGCAAGAGACCTATCCGTCGCGCGCCATTACCATCGTCTGTCCGTTTGCGGCCGGCACCACGCCGGACCTCATCGCGCGGCAATTCGCCGACGCGTTGTCGAAGCGCGTCGGGCAGCCGGTTGTGGTGGAAAGCAAGCTCGGCGCGGGCGGATTGATCGGCACCGAATATGCCGCGCAGCAGAAGCCGGACGGCTATACGTTGTTCCTGGGCTCGAAAGACACCAACGCCGTCCTGGTGCATCTTTATCCCAAGCGCAACTTCGATCCGAACAAGGCGCTGGTACCGATCTCGCTGCTCGGCGCCATCGACAATGCCTTCGTGGTATCGCCGTCGCTCGGTATCGACTCGCTGAAGGACTTCATCGAAGCATCCAAAAAGGGCCGCACCTTCACGTTCGCTTCGCCCGGCGTCGGCACCAATCTGCATCTGCTGGGTGAGTTGCTGCGCATCAACGAAAATCTCAAGATGACGCACGTTCCCTATCGGGCGTTTCCGACCGCATTCCAGGACGTGATGACCGGCCGCGTCGACATGGTGGTCGCAGGCGTGCCGCCGATCACCGGCATGCTCGCGGCCGGCAAGCTCAAGGCGCTGGCGGTCACCGGGCCCAAGCGCGCGGCCGGATTGCCCGATGTGCCGACCACCAAGGAACTGGGCTACGACGACCTTACGTTCGTCGGCTGGTTCGGTCTGCTGGCGCCGACCGGTACGCCGCAAGCGATCGTCGACAAACTGAACGCGGAAGCCAGAGCGATCGCGCAGCAGCCGGACTATCGCGCGAGCCTGGAAAAGGTCTACGTCACGCCGGCAAGCGGCACGGCGGCCGAGTTCAAGTCGCTGATGGAGGCCGAGACCAAGCGCATGGGCGACTTGGTCGTGAAAGCCGACGTGAAGATCGAGCAGTAGCGCCGGCGCAAGGCGCTACGCTGCATGCGTCAGTTGCCGGACTGCAATTGCCTTCGGAGCTTCGCGACGTCTTCGGCCGGCACGGCGGTCGCGGCATTGCCCCAGGTGTTGCGCACATAGGTCAGCACATCCGCGACCTGGGCGTCGTTGAGGCGCCAGGCGAGCGACGGCATCGCCGGCGCGGTCGGCGCCGCATGTGTCGCCCCGGCTTGACTGCCTGCGAGCACGACGCGGATCAGGCTCGTGGCGTCCGCTTGCTGCGTCAGCGCGTTGCCGGCAAGGCGCGGGAACAACTTGGGCGTACCTTCGCCGTTGCCGCCGTGACAGGCCGAGCAGTTGTCGGCGTAGATTGCCGCGCCCGTGCGCATCGCCGCGCTGTCGGCGGCGATTGCGCTCCGTGTTTGGGTTTCGCCGGGCAGGTCCTTCAGATAGACCGCGACGGCGCGCAAATCGGCGTCGGTCATCTTCGAGGTCGAGTTGCTGACCACTTCGGCCATCGGGCCGGAGGCGATGTCGAAACGGTTGGTCCCGGTCTTGAGATAACCGGTGATGTCGTCGAGGCTCCATTGGCCGAGACCGTCACGCGGCGCGGACGTTATCTTCGGCGCCATCCAGCCTTGCAGCACTTCACCCGCGAGCGCGACGTTGGTCTTGTCGGCGCCCGACCAGGTCTTCGGCGAGTGACACACGCCGCAATGCCCGGGACCCTCGACGATATAAGCGCCGCGATTCCACTCCGCCGATTTCTGCGGATTGGGCGTGAAGTCGGCCGGCGTGAAATTCAGCCAGTTCCAGCCGATCAGCGACAATCGGATGTTGAAGGGGAATGGCAGCTGATTGGCCACGACCGCGTTCTTCACGGGCTGCAGCGCGTTCAGATAGACCCAGAGATCGCCGATGTCGCCGTCGCTCATGCGGCTATAGGCGGGGTAAGGCATCGCCGGATAGAGGCGAATGCCGTTGTGACCGATGCCGGTCTTCATCATCCGCCGGAAGTCTTCCGCCGACCAGTTGCCGATGCCGGTCTCCGGATCCGGCGTGATGTTGGGCGCGACCAACTTGCCGAACGGCGTCTGCAACGCGACGCCGCCCGCGAAAGGCGCGCCGCCCGGCAGCGTATGGCAGCCGGCACAATCGCCGAGCACGGCCATGTAACGCCCGCGTTCGAGTTGATCGAACTGATTCTCGGCGGCATTGGCACCGAAGCTCGCGATCAGCGCGGTGGCCGCAGCGAAGGCGAATGACAATCTCATGCGGACACCAGCGCGCCGGGATTGCGAAGGTACTTGTCGCGGATGGCGTCGGCCGCCCAAAAGGCCAGCGCGCCGACCGTGCCGGTCGGGTTCTTGCCGGCGTTCTGCGGGAAGGCGGAAGCGCCGATGACGAACACGTTCGGCACGTCCCAGCTCTGCAGATAGCGGTTGACCGCGCTCTTCTTCGGATCGGTGCCCATGATCGCGCCGCCGGTATTGTGCGTGCTCTGATAAGGCACGGAATTCCACGACTTCTGCCGGCGCGACGAGACCATCTGACGCGGCTTGAGCGCCTTGCCGATCTCCTCCATGCGATCGCTGACCCAATGCGACATGCGGATATCGTTATCGGGGAAGTCGAAGGTCATCCGCATCAGAGGCCGGCCAAAGCGGTCCGTATAGGTCGGATCGAGGTCCAGATAGTTGCCGCGCGTCGCGTAGCTCGATCCTTGCGAGCTGAAGCCGAGCACGCTCAGATAGTTTTCCGCCGTCGCCTTTTTCCAGGCGCTGCCCCAGCGAGGGGTGCCCGGCGGCACGGGACGATAACCAATCGGCCGTCCATTGGTCGGGATGCAGTTGATGCCGGCGCCGCCGACGAAGTCGACCGAGCCGTGGTCGAACGCATCGCCGTTGAAGTCGTCGACCGTTTGGCCGAGTGCCCCAGAGGCGATGAAGGGATTGAAATTCTTGTCGTCGAAGAAGAGCTGCACGCCGGCATTGGTCTGATAGCAATAATTGCGGCCGACCGTGCCTTCGCCGGTCGAGGGATCGTAGACCTTGCCGATGCCGGACAGCATCATCAGCCGCGCATTGTGCAGGCCATAGGCGCACAGCAGCACGAGGTCGGCGGGCTGCTCCCACTCCTCGCCCGAAGCATCGACGTAGGTGACGCTCTTGGCCATCTTGCGCGTGGCGTCGAGATTGACGTGCAACACTTCACTACTGCAGCGGGCCTCGAAGTTCGGCTTGCGCATCAGCACCGGCAGAATGGTCGTGTGTGCGCTGGCCTTCGAGTAATTGGCACAACCGAAGCGCTCGCAGAAACCGCAGGCCGTGCATTGGCCCATGGCGATGCCGAGCGGGTTCACATAGGCTTTCGATAGGTTGGCCGACGGCGTCGGGAACGGATGGAAGCCGATCGAACGTGCGCCCTCGGCGAACAAGGTCGGGGCGTAGCTCATCTGCATCGCCGGCAGTGGATATTCGCGTTGCCGCACGCCTTCGAACGGATTGCCGCCGTCCTGCAACTTGCCCTGGATATTGCCGGCCTTGCCGGAGATGCCGGCCAGGTACTCGAACCGGTCGTACGAACTCTCGAGCTCGTCGTAGCTGAGGCCCCAATCCTCAATGGTGAGATTGGCGATCCGTGCCGCGCCGTAGCGCTCGGTGAGATGGCTCTTGAGATTGAAGTCGCTCGGGAAGAAGCGCCAGGTGTGACCGTTCCAATGGGTGCCGGCGCCGCCGACGCCGGTGCCGGGCAGGAACGAGCCGAAGTCGCGCATCGGCAGCGCGGTCTGCGACGACGTATTGCGCATGGTCAGCGTTTCCTGCGCCGGCTGCAGGAACAGGTCGCGGCGCACGGAATAGCGCAATTCGTCCGGCGCGTAGCCGATGTTGAAGTCGGTGGCCGTGTCGCGCCATGGCCCGCGCTCGATCGCGACGACGTCGAGACCGGCTTCGGTCAATTCGTGTGCGAGGATCGCGCCGGTCCAGCCAAGGCCGACGATCACGACATCCTTCGGGGGCAGTTTACGGGCCATGCCGTTCGACTCCTACCGCGACCATTCGGGCCGGCCGCCCGCGATGGAGACTGGTCCCAGCGGGTAGCGTTGATTGTGCTTGCTGATGCGGTCGCGATAATCGTAACGCGCGCCGGGGAAACCGATCATCTTCCACGAGACCATGTCGCGGTTGCCGCCGTAGATCGGATCGGCGAAGAAGCCTTCCATGGTATTGCCGAGGATCAGGTCGAACAGGCGCGTCGCGTTGATGCCGCCGCCGAGATCGACCTTGCCGGCTTCCATGGCCTTCAGGAACTGGTCCTGTTCGTCCGCATTCAGATGCACGAAGCTGCGGCCGTTCATCGTCTTGCGCAAATAGGCGTCGATGGCGGCAAGGCCTTCGCGATAGCGCGCGGCAGGCGTTTCCTTGCCTTGATAGCCCTGCGTCGGCAGACCCGGCAGGAAGGGGCCCTTCATGTAGAGGCGGCTCGAGCTGCCGTAACTGCCGGCAAGCTGCCGATCGATGAAGACGGCACAGCCGGCTTCCTTGCCGCCGATGCTGAGGTCGTCCGTCGGAATGAGACGATCGACGATGGCTTCGACCGCGGCGGCTTCCGCCGGTGTGAAGAACACCCAGCCTTGCGGTCCAATCGGCGTTGGTGGCTCCGCCGCGAACGGTTGCCACGGCAGCACGCCGGAGATCGATTGCGCGCGCACGTGAGTCGAAACGGTGACGAGTGAGATTGCGGCAGCAGACGTCAGGAAGTGACGTCGCGTTGCGGTGAACGCGCTATCGGTCGACATGAAATGAAAAGCCTGCCCAGCCAGATCCAATTCAAACGATAGGTCGCCGTTTGGAACCGGTCAATTCTGGGAGGCGCATCACTGCCATTCCAGTTCCATGCGCTTATCGCGCATTCGTTGGTGACCAACATGCGGTTCAACGCTGAAGGCGGTATCACGCAAGTAACTGTAAACTTCTCTTCAAATGATTCGAACGGCGCGAGTAGACGCCGTTCGCGGCACGCGATGACACAGACGATTTGAAGCGTTCGCGACTCTGGCATGAAAGAAAAAAGACAGGCACTCGAGGGCGCCTGTCTTTGTCGGTGAACGCCGGACGCTGTCGTCGCGTGAAGCGCTCGCTGGCGCGTGCGGCGCGCGAGCGTCGACTTAGCCGGCGACTTCGACCGTCACCGGAGCAAGCCCCGAGAAGCCGAGCGCGCGTGCGCCGGCAGGCGTGAGGTCGATGATGCGCCCGCGGACGAACGGCCCGCGGTCATTGATGCGCACGACGACGCTGCGGCCGTTGCGTTTGTTGGTGACCCGCACATGCGTGCCGAAGGGCAGGCTGCGGTGCGCGGCGGTGAGGCGGCCGGGCGTGGCGCGTTCGCCGCTGGCTGTCTTGCCGCCTTTATAGGCGTAGATGGACGCGATTCCCGATTGCGCCTGCGCCGCCAGTGGCGCGGCAAAAATGATCGCTGCGCCGCAGAGCGCGGCGGTCAGTCGTGCAACCATACAGTGAACTCCCCGATACTTGGCCCCCCGACCGGCGCCGCTGATAGGCAGGGGATGTGCGCATTGCGGGGCGATAATGCGGCCATTTCTGGGGGATTTGGCGTGCCGGGTGCAACCTTCCGACGGTAATCCGGGTTGCGTTTCGGAGCGGGCATGGCGCGATGGCGAAGAGGGCGAGCAAGCAGACAGGGCTGTTCATCGGTACGTCGGGGTGGAGCTATTCCTCCTGGCGCGGACCCTTCTTCCCGCCGGAAGTGATGGTCAAGCATCACCTCGCTTATTATGCCACGCAGTTTGCGAGCGCAGAACTCAACGGCGTCTTCTATCGCACGCCATCGCTCGAGACGGTGCGCGGCTGGCGCGATCAGACGCCGGACGGGTTTGTGTTCGCGTGGAAGGCGTCGAAGTTCATCACGCATTGGAAGCGGCTTAGCGACAAGTCGCGCAACTCCCTGGCGCTGATCGAGGAGCGCCTGAGAGTCCTCGGGCCGAAAGCGGGGCCGGTACTTTTTCAGCTGCCGCCGCGGTTCGAAGCCGATGCTGATCGATTGAAATCGTTCATCAAGTTGCTGTCGAAGCGCCGGCGGTATGCCTTCGAATTCCGCCACCGTAGTTGGTACACCGACGAGGTCTGCGACCTGCTCCGCCGCCACGATATCGCGCTCTGTCTGTCGGATCATCACGATGCGCCCGCGCCGTGGGTCGCGACCGCGTCGCATGTCTACGTGCGCGGACACGGGCCGGGTGGCCGTTACAGGGGGCATTACCCTGATGCCGAGTTGCGCACATGGGCGCGCAAGATCGCGGCTTGGCGGCGCGAGGGCCGCGATGTCTATGTCTACTTCGACAACGATCAGAAGAGTGCGGCGCCGACAGATGCGTTCCGATTGGTCGAATTGCTGCCGCGATGGCTGCGGGCCGAAGCAGCTTGAATACGTGGCATTATCGCACCGGATTCATTGCTTGATAATAACGGAGTCGATAACCACAGCGGGCGGCCGGCGACGATTCGACTCCGTCGATTCTCAACCTCTATATAACCGCAGCGATCGACCGATAGCGGCCGCTTGGCAATTTGGATGACGATGGACTCGATCAGGCCGCTGGACAATTTCCCGGTCATTCGCACCTTCGATGTCGAGGAGGCACGCGAGGGTCTGGCCCGCATCTACGTGAAGCCGACGCTCGCTTCGCCGGTTTCCGACGGCGGCGTTCGGGCGGTGTTGAATGAGTGCCGGCTGCGCAATGTGCGGCTGGTCTATAGCCGGTTCGGCGTGCCCATCGATTTCGAGTTTCCTCCCGCCAATTACTTTGTGCAGATGCTGCCGGTGCGCGGCACGGGCGCGCTGTTCTCGCAGCATTCGACGTTGCCGTTGTTCGCCGGCGGCAGCGCGACGATCTCCCCCGACTCGGGATTCCGCGTTCATTACGGCGCCGACTACGAGATGCTCGTCCTCAAGATCGACAAGCAGGCTCTGACCGACAAGCTCGTCGCCATGACCGGCGCCGTCGTCGACGAGCCGCTGCAGGTCGAGCCCATCTTCGACGGCACGCGCCCGGAGGCGAAGGTCCTACAGCAATATCTGCCGGTCCTGGTGGATACGCTGAGCGCCGCCGTGGCTCCGCTGCCGCCATGGTGGGAAATGCAGACCGAGCAGCTGCTGATGACGATGTTCTTGCATGCCCATCGGCATAACTACAGTCACTTGATGCAAGACGATGCGGTGGAGGCTGCGCTTTGGCAGATCCGCCGCGTCGAGGAATACATCGAGGCGTATTGGGATCGTCCGGTCACATTGGAGCAACTTGCCGACATCGTCGGCGTGAACGCCTTTAGTCTTTTCCGCTCCTTCAGAAAATTCCGGGGTTATTCCCCCTTGGAGTATGCGGCGCAAGTGCGCGCGAAGCACGGAGCCGGCTGGTGACGGGCGCCGAATTTCTCACGGCATATCCTCTGGTGCGGACCGACAAGCTCGATGCGTTGTGCCGCGCGCTGGCCCGTCTGCTTTCCAATCCGGTGGTGGAGCAGATCGGCCGCGACCGCCCGCTCGGGGCGGTGCAGAACCACTATCGCATGGACCGCGTCGGCATCAGTTATGGCCGCTATGGTGCCGCGATCCGCTTCCAGAATCCCGAGCCGAAGATCATCTCGCAGATCTATCCGGTCGGACAGAGCGCGGAAGTAACCGTGGACGGCACGACCGTCGTCGTTGGACGCGACGGCGGTGCCGTGGTCTCGGCGCATGCGAGCGAATACGGGGTGCTCGCGGCGCCCGGGTATGAACGGTTGATGCTGTTGGTCGACGAGCGTGCCGCATGCGCAAAGCTATCGGCGCTGGCCGGAACGTGCGTGAGCGGACCTTTGACGTTCGAGCCACGTCACGATTTGAATGCGCCGCTGGCGCGAAGTCTGCGGCAGAATTTCATGTTTCTGGTCGCGCAGGTCGATGCGGGTCTTGTTCTGCCGCCATTGGTTCTGGCGGAGTTCGAGCAAACCTTAATGGTGATGTTCCTGATCGCCAACCGTCACAATTGCAGTCATTTGCTCGAGTCCGACGTCCGCGACGGCGACGAACGGCAGCTGCGTGCGGCCGAGGCGCATATCGAGGCGCATTGGGACAGGCCATTGCCGCTCGAGGATCTTGTCGCCGCGAGCGGTCTTAGTGGCCGCAGCCTTTTTCAAACATCGCGCAAGCGCCGGGGCTATTCGCCGTTCGATTATCTCAAGCGGGCGCGGTTGCAGGAGGCGCGCGCACGTCTGCTCAGACGCGAGGCCAGTGTGGAAGCCGTCACCTGGACTTGTGGGTTCCGTGACGTTGCGCAGTTCGTCTCGGCCTACCGCGAGGCGTTCGGCGAAGATCCGCCGCCACCGGCCCGGCCGCATTAGTGGTAGCCGGTTGCGCTGAGAGTCGCCGGATTTGAAGCGAATGCGCCCGCAATCTGAATGAAATTGGCGACATCGACGCAAGCAAACGCAAACAGACCCAGGGGTAGGACTATGCTTTCTGAACCTGGGAACCACGAGCAATGCGTTTCTTCTTCGATGTCCTCAGTGAGCGTTCACGCAGCTATGATTACCACGGCCGCGAGTTTCTCAGGCCCGAAGAAGCGGCGCAGATGGCGGAGCTGATCGCCGCCGATCTCGGTGTGTCCGATACCGACGATTGGGTCGGTTCTCACGTCCAGGTCAGGAACGCCGCGAACGAGATGCTCTGCACCGTGGCTGTGCGGGCCGCAGCTGTCTAGCTGCGTCCCGCTCAAGTTCCAACGCTTGGTCCCCGCCTGAGCGGGGACCCGGCGCGAACGTGCGAACGTGTAGGGCCCCCTGGACTCCTGCTTTCGCGGGAATGAGCGGGCGTCAGTACACTACGACCGAACGGATCGACTTGCCTTCGTGCATCAGATCGAAGGCATCGTTGATCTGGTCGAGCGGCATGGTGTGCGTGATCAGATCGTCGATATTGATCTTCTTTTCCATGTACCAGTCGACGATCTTGGGCACGTCGGTGCGGCCGCGCGCGCCGCCGAAAGCCGAACCTTTCCAGACGCGGCCGGTGACGAGCTGGAATGGCCGCGTCGAGATTTCCTGCCCCGAGCCGGCGACGCCGATGATGATGCTTTCGCCCCAGCCGCGATGGGCGCATTCGAGCGCCTGGCGCATCGTGTGCACGTTGCCGATGCATTCGAACGAGAAGTCCGCGCCGCCGCCGGTGACGTCGACGATCGCCTGCACGACCTTGTCGCGGCCGACCTCGTCCGGATTGATGAAGTGGGTCATGCCGAACTTCTCGGCCATCGCGCGCTTGGCCGGATTGAGATCGACACCGACGATCTTGTCGGCGCCGACCATCCTGGCGCCCTGGATGACATTGAGGCCGATGCCGCCGAGACCGAACACGACGACGTTCGCGCCCGGCCAGACCTTCGCGGTGTAGATCACCGCGCCGATGCCGGTCGTCACGCCGCAGCCGATGTAGCAGATCTTGTCGAACGGCGCGTCCTCGCGCACTTTCGCGAGCGCGATCTCCGGCAGCACGGTGAAGTTGGCGAAGGTCGAACAGCCCATGTAGTGGAACACGGCGTCGCCGTCGCAGCGGAAGCGCGACGTGCCGTCGGGCATCAGGCCCTTGCCCTGCGTGGCGCGGATCGAGGTACAGAGATTCGAGCGCTGCGACAGGCAAGTTTTGCACTGCCGGCATTCCGGCGTGTAGAGCGGGATGACGTGATCGCCGGGCTTGAGCGTCGTCACGCCGGCGCCTACTTCGCGCACGATGCCCGCGCCTTCATGGCCGAGGATCGCCGGAAACAAGCCTTCCGGATCGGCGCCGGAGAGCGTGAACGCGTCGGTGTGGCACACGCCGGTCGCCATGACCTCGACCAGCACCTCGCCCGCGCGCGGGCCCTCGATGTCGATGGTTTCGATGGTGAGGGGCTCGCCTGCTTTCCAGGCAACTGCGGCGCGGGTCTTCATGCGAATGGCTCCTGCACAATTTGTTGCGTCATGCCCCGGTCGGTCCCGGGCATTCACGCCTTGTGGCTATCTCACTAAAAGAGGGGGATGGCCGGGACAAGCCCGGCCATGTCGGTTGGTGCGCTTTACGACTGCCACGCCGCTTCGGTTGCTTCTTCGGCGTCGTCGGCGCGCGCCTCGTCGATCACCTTGAACAGCGCGCGCAGCACTTCCGGCACGCCTTTGCCGGAGGCGGAGGACAGGACGAGCGGCGTCTTCTTGCAGGCTCTCTTGAGCTTCGCCGTCTGCGTCTTGATCTGCTCCGGTGTCATCGAATCGGACTTCGACAGCGCGACGATCTCGGGCTTGTCCTCGAGACCGTGACCGTAGGCTTCGAGTTCGGCGCGCACCGTCTTGTAGTCGCGGCCGGCGTCGTCGGAATTGCCGTCGACGAGATGCAGCAGCACGCGACAGCGCTCGGTGTGGCCGAGGAAGCGATCGCCGAGGCCGACGCCCTCATGGGCGCCTTCGATCAAGCCGGGCAGATCGGCGAGCACGAATTCGCGCTCGTCGACGCGCACGACGCCGAGCTGCGGGTGCAGCGTGGTGAAGGGATAGTCGGCGATCTTCGGCTTGGCCGCCGTCACGGAGGCGAGGAAAGTCGACTTGCCGGCATTCGGCAAGCCGACGAGACCGGCATCGGCGATCAGCTTCAGCCGCAGTCGGATGGTCAGCTCCTGGCCTGGTTGACCGGGATTGGCATGGCGCGGCGCGCGGTTGGTCGACGACTTGAAGTAGGCGTTGCCGAAGCCGCCATTGCCGCCTTTGGCGATGGTGACGCGCTGGCCGATTTCGGTGAGATCGGCGAGCAGGGTTTCACCGTCCTCCTCGTAGACCTGGGTACCGACCGGCACCTTCATCACGATGTCGCGGCCATTGGCGCCGTGGCGGTCCTTGCCCATGCCGTTGCCGCCGCGCTGGGCCTTGAAATGCTGCTGATAGCGGTAGTCGATGAGCGTATTGAGGCCGGTTACGGCCTCGACCACGACGTCGCCGCCCCGGCCGCCGTCGCCGCCATTGGGGCCGCCGAACTCGATGAACTTCTCGCGCCGGAACGACACGCAACCGTTCCCGCCCGCGCCGGACTGAATGTACACCTTGGCTTCGTCGAGGAATTTCATGGCATTAGCATATATCTGATCGCGCCGCCGATCGCGAAAGATTTCCGGGAATAAAAAGCCGCTCCCGCCGATCTCGTCCTGCAGCTTCACCAACGCAGGGAGGTCGGCATGACCCTCCAGGATGACGGCCCGAGCCGCCGTAAAGTGCTCGAATGCATGACCTGGGCCGGAACCGGGGTGCTCTGGACGGTGGCCGGCGGGGTGCCGGCGTCGCTCGGCCTTATCGACGAGGCCGTGGCGCAGCAGGCCAAGGGCTTCACCTTCCTCCAGATCAGCGACAGCCATATGGGCTTCGACAAGCCGGCCAACCCCAACGTCAAAAGCACCTTGGAGGAGGCGATCGCGCGGGTGAGGGCGGTGCCCGGCAGCCCGGCTTTCATGATCCACACCGGCGACATCTCGCATCTGTCCAAACCGTCGGAGTTCGACGACGCCGACAAGATCATCTCGCAGGCGAAGCTCGACGTGCACTATGTGCCGGGCGAGCACGACCTCATCGACGAGGATCGCGGCAAGCTCTACCGCGAGCGCTACGGTCGCGGCACCAAAGGCGACGGCTACTATTCGTTCGACGCCAACGGCGTGCACTTCGTCGGCCTGGTCAATGTCGTCGATCTGAAGGGCGGCGGGCTCGGCAATCTCGGCGCCGAACAACTCGCCTGGCTCGAAAGCGATTTGCGGGGCCGATCTGCGTCGCAGCCGGTCGTCGTGTTCGCGCACATCCCGCTCTGGACGGTCTATCCGGAATGGGGTTGGGGCACGGACGACGGCGGGCAGGCGCTCGGTTATCTCAAGCGCTTCGGCTCGGTGACCGTGCTCAACGGGCACATTCATCAGGTCATGCAGAAAGTGGAAGGCAACGTCACCTTCCACACCGCGCGCTCTACCGCGTTCCCGCAGCCGGCGCCGGGCACGGCACCGTCGCCCGGACCGATGAAAGTCGCCGACGACAAATTGCGTACGCTGCTCGGCACCGCCGACATCACGTTCAAGCAAAACGAACAGCGGCTCGCCATCGTCGACACACCGCTCAAAGCGTAAGGCCACCCATGATCAGAACATCGCTTCTTTTGCGTTGGGCGGCCGTCGCTGTCGTCATGCCGTTGCTTATCGTGTCGGCGAAAGCCGAAGAGGTGACGGTCAAGATCGACAATTTCGTCTTCTCGCCGCAGATCCTGACGATAAAGGCGGGCACCAAGGTCACCTGGGTGAACGACGACGACATCCCCCATACCGTCGCCTCCACCACGCAAGGCCTGCGCTCGAAGGCGCTCGATACCGGTGACAGCTTCACGTTCACGTTCACGACACCGGGCACCTACAAGTACTTCTGCGGCTTGCATCCACACATGACAGGGTCGATCGTGGTGGAGGGGGCGACCGGCAGCAACGCGCCGCAGTAGCCGCGTGCGTTCTGGTGAAAGTCGTTATGGCGCCGGACGTAAAAGATGATGACGGGGCGGCGCAGCGGTTTCGTGCCGCGGCGCTGCCCTATCTCGACGACGTTTACACGCTCGCCCGCTATCTGCTGCGTGACCCGCACGACGCCGACGACGCGGTGCAGGAATGCTACCTGCGTGCGTTCCGGCACTTTGCGACGTTTCGCGGCGGGCCGATCAAGCCGTGGCTGCTGGCAATCCTGCGCAACGTCTGCCGCGCCGAATATGCACGCCGTAATGCCTCGGCCTTCATGCAAGGCGAGGAGGACGATGCCGCCGAGCAGGCGACGCAAGGGCTTTGGGAGGAGGCGTCCGCTTCTCCCGAGGCCGAGACCTTGCGCCACCTCGATGCAGCCAGCGTGCAGCGGCTGATCGCGGACCTGCCGCCGCCTTTCCGCGAGACTTTGGTGCTGCGCGAGATCAACGATCTGAGTTACCGCGAGATCGCCGACGTCGTTGGTGCGCCGGTCGGCACGGTGATGTCGCGTCTGGCGCGGGCGCGCGCTCTGCTGCGGGCGGCCTGGTTGGCCGAGGAGAAGGAGACATGAACTGCGACGAGGTTCTCATTCACGCGCTGATCGACGGCGAACTCGATGCCGGCCATGCCCGCACGGTCGAGGCGCACATCGCCGGCTGCGGGCGTTGTACTCAGCAGGTCGCGGCCTATCGCGCGTTGCGCCAGGCGCTGCCGGCGCGCGAGTTGCGTTATGCCGCGCCGGCTTCGCTGCGTGCGCGTATCGAGGGTACGGTGCCCGTGCCGGCCAGGGCCGATCGGCGCACGCTGCTTAAGGGTTTCGTCGCCGGTGGCGCCATTTCGGCCTTGGCCGCCGCGAGCGTCGCCTTCGTGGTCGTGCGGCAGGGGCGCGACGACGTCATTCTGGGCGAGGCGATCTCGGCGCATCTGCGGTCGCTGCAAGCCGATCATTTGACGGACGTGCCGTCGACCGATCAGCACACGGTCAAGCCGTGGTTCAACGGGCGCATCGATCTCGCCCCGCCGGTGGTCGACCTCACCGGCCAAGGCTTCACTTTGGTCGGTGGTCGGCTCGACTTCATCGACGGCAAGCCGGCGGCGGCCATCGTCTATCGGCGCCGCGTGCACGTGATCAATCTGTTCGTGGCGCAGGGGCTCGGTGTGCGCTCGCCGACGCCGCAACTGGCGACCGTGCAGGGATACAACATCTTGCGTTGGAACGAGGGTGGATTGGATCTGCTGGCCGTCAGCGATCTCGGTCGGGACGAGCTCGAAGAGTTCGGCGCGAAGTTCATCGCTGCGGCGCGTGGCGCCGGGCAGTGATGATTTGCATCGGCACGACCCGTGCGTCGCCTTGGCGGTAGTTGACGGACGTCAATACGCGGGTTGCGGAGTTCGTTGACTCTCTCTCCGGTACATTGCGGGGAATACCGCATGCGGGTTTGCCCCGGTCCAAACCGAAGGAGGAGCAAATGGCGACGAAGGTATGGCTTCTGGCCGCGGTCCTGATGGCGCTGATCGCTGGCGCACCGGCCCATGCGAAGTCAGGCGGCGCAACGGTCCGCCTGACCGTCGGTGAGTCAACGATGGTGACGCTCGCATCCAACCCCTCCACCGGCTACGGATGGCGCATAAACACCGCGCGTAGCGTCAATCTCGGCGCCGTGGCGGTCGAGGAGATCGGTTATCAGTCGGGACCCGGCCAGATGCCGGGCGCGCCCGGCGTGCATCGCTGGCGCGTCACGGCGAAAGCACCCGGCGGCGTCAAGATCGTGTTCGACTATGCCCGGCCTTGGGAGCACGTCGCGCCGGCCAATCGCTATACGTTGCGGGTGAAGATCAGCGGCGCGCGCTAAAGCCATCGCCGGCGCGCCGCGGGCCGTATATACCGCAGGCATGACCACGCACACGCCCGGCCGGAGCGGGCGCGACCATGTGATGGCCGGCATCGGTCTGATGCTGACCGGCATCTTCTTCTTCGCGCTCAACGACGCGCTGGGGAAGTGGCTGGTGGCGACTTATTCGGTCGGCCAGCTCCTCCTGATCCGCAGCGTTGCGGCCCTCGTCATCCTTGTGCCGTTCATGCGCGGCGACAACCTGCGCGCATTCCGGCGGATGCCGCGACCCGGCATCCAGCTGTTGCGCGCCGCCTTCGCAACCTTCGAGGTTGGCTGCTTCTATCTGGCGCTGGCTTATATGCCGCTCGCCGATGTGATGACGTTCTATCTGGCTGGGCCGATCTACGTCACGGCATTGTCGCCTTGGCTGCTTGGCGAACGCGTCGGCTGGCGGCAGTGGCTCGCGGTCGTCGCCGGGTTTGCCGGCGTGATGATCGCGCTCAATCCGTCGGCCGGCTCGTTCACGCCGGCGGCGCTGGTGGCGATCGCCGGCAGCCTGTCGTTCTCGCTGCTGATGATCTGCACCCGGCTGGTGCGCGGCACGTCCGACCTCGTGCTGGTGACGACGCAGACGGCCGGGGCGCTGGTGTTCGGTGCGGTGACGGCGCCATTCACCTGGGTGGCCTTGGACATGCGCGACGCGCTGCTCCTGGCGTTACTCGGCGCCACCGCACTGTTTGCGCATGTCTGCGTCAACCGCTCGCTCAAGCTCGCGCCGGCCTCGGTCGTGGTGCCCTATCAGTATTCGACGATCTTCTGGGCGGTCATTCTCGGCTTCATTTTCTTCGGCGATATTCCGCGCCTGTCCGTGCTCGTCGGCGCGGCGATCATCATCGCCGCCGGCATCTACATCTTCTTGCACGAGCGCAAAACCTCGAAGGATCTGGCGCTGATCGAGCCGCCTTGAAACGACGATGGCCGGGCATTGAAGGCCCGGCCATCATATCGCTGTCGTCATGCCGTGCGCTTCACGACACCCGTCCCCACTCCTTGAGCGCGGACCAGATGCGCCGCTCGAGCCGGAACCGGTCGATCGGCGCCGACGAGTTGATGGCGCGGATGCGGTAAAGACCGACGCCGGTCCACTGGAAACCGCACTTCTCCAGCACGCGGCGCGAGGCCGGGTTGGTGACGCGCGCGCCGGCTTGCAGCGCCTCGTGCGCGAGATCGGTGAAGGCGTAGTCGATCACGGCATGCACCGCCTCGGTGGCATAGCCCTTGCCCCAGTACGGGGCGCCGAGCCAGTAACCGATCTCCGGCGTGCCGTCCTGATTCATCAGCCCGCAGGCGCCGATGATCGTGTCATCGTGCAGCGTGATCAGAAACGCCGCTTCGCCGCCGGTCTTGTTGACGCCGGTAATAAAACCCTCGG
Organism: Pseudolabrys taiwanensis; assembly: GCF_003367395.1. Taxonomy (NCBI): domain Bacteria; kingdom Pseudomonadati; phylum Pseudomonadota; class Alphaproteobacteria; order Hyphomicrobiales; family Xanthobacteraceae; genus Pseudolabrys; species Pseudolabrys taiwanensis. The sequence continues at coordinate 4,259,419 of NZ_CP031417.1, forward strand.
CATCCGAAACCTTGTACGGATGCGGAATGCGCGCGGTGTTTTCGGCGATGCGGCGGTCGTTGGCGAGCGCGGCTACCGTTTTAGCGTCCTCGAGGCGCGGGGCACGCAGAGCAAGCCGCTTGGTCTCGAGGACGGGGATACTCGCTTCCCGGAAGCTCCCGGGTGAGATTTCCAGCAGTGTCATGGCGCAGGCTCCAGGTTCACCGGCGCGACTGCCGCACCGGAAAAGCGAAGAGGGGGAGCCGGTCACCCGTCTCCCCCTCTCGGAGCCCGTTTTGGGCCCGCCGGATCGACTTAGGTGACCGGCGGACCTCAATTTTGGTCTACCGTTTATTCGGCCGCTGCTTCCATCGGTACGATGGACACGTAGGTGCGGCCTTTGGCTTTGGTAGCGAACTGAACTTTGCCGTCGACGAGCGCGAAAAGCGTATGGTCCTTGCCCATGCCGACGTTAAGGCCGGGATGCCACACGGTGCCGCGCTGACGGATGAGAATGTTGCCGGCGAAAGCAACTTCGCCGCCGGCCTTCTTCAGGCCAAGGCGACGGCCGTCCGAATCACGACCGTTACGCGAAGAACCGCCTGCTTTTTTGTGAGCCATCGTAAATCTCTCGAATTCGTCGTGAACTAACTACACCGATTCCGTGACGGAATCACTTCACTTCTTGTCAGCCCGAGCCTATTCGGCGGCCTGTGTGGCTTCCGGAGCGGCTTTCGGCTTCGCGACGCGCTTGGCGCGCGGCGGCGGAGTCTGCGACGGCTTGGCGCCGTCCGTCAGAATCTCGGTGATGCGGACCACCGAGAAATCGTGGCGGTAACCACGCTTGCGGCGCGAATTCTTGCGGCGGCGCTTCTTGAACGCGATGACCTTGTCACCGCGCTCGTGCTGCAACAGCTCGCCAGCGACCGTGGCGCCCTGAACCGTCGGCACGCCGACCGTCGGGGTATCGCCGCCGACAAGCAGAACTTCGCCGAACTCAACAACCTGGCCGGGTTCGGCCGCGACGCGGTCGATCCGGATGACATCTTCCGGGGCGACGCGGTACTGCTTGCCGCCCGTTTTGATGACTGCGAACATCGTTTTTGTCCTTAAGTGTTCGTTTTTCCGGCCTCGGAATAGCCCGGGCCGGCTTCTTTCAGTCGGGTTTTTACGTGTGTTTTGAGGGGCTTAAGCCCACACAAAAGCACGCAGACCCTTGCGGGCCCGCGCTTGTGGGCCTCATATGCGCGGAAAGGCGCAAAGAGTCAAGGAAACCCGGCGTTTTCAGGCTCTTGCCGGTTCCGCGGCACTCAGGTCTCGGACTTGACCGGGGCGGCGGCGACCGGGGGGCGTGGCCAGGCGCCGACGCTCTCACTTTCCCCCGCGAGGCGGTAGCCGACGCCGAGCTCGGTGACCAGGATCTTCGGCGAGTCGGGCAGCGGTTCGATCTTCTGGCGCAGCTTGCGCACGAAGATGCGGAGATAATGCGTGTCGTGGACGTGGATTGAGCCCCACACCTCGCGCAGCAGGTGCTGGTGCGTGACCACATTGCCCGCGTGCTGCGCCAGCACTTGGAGCAGCCGGTATTCCTTCGGTGTCAGCGTCAGTCGCTGACCGTTGAGCGTGACGACGCGGGCAGCGAGATCGATGGTCAGCGGCCCGACCGTGACAGTCGGTTCGCCGCTCTGCGCGCGCGACTGGCGGCGCAGCGCGACGCGCACGCGGGCGAGCAGCTCGGCCATGCCGAACGGCTTCACCACATAATCGTCGGCGCCAAGCTCCAGCAGTCGCACCTTCTCCGCTTCGGTGGAGCGCACCGACAGAACGATGATCGGCACTGTGGACCAGGAGCGGATGCGCTCGACCACTTCGGCGCCGTCCATGTCGGGCAGGCCGAGGTCGACGATGACGAGGTCGACCGGACGCAAGGTGGTGGAACGGATGGCGTCGGCGCCGGTGCCGGCTTCGTTCACCACGAAGCCGTTGAGCTCGAAGCCCGTGCGCAGAAAGCGCCGGATCTGGATTTCGTCGTCGACGATCAGAACGATGGGAGCGGGTTCACTCATCTGCGTCAGCTTCCAGTTGCGGAACATTGGCCTGTGTAACAGGCAGCTCGATGCTGACGGTGGTGCCGAGGTCCGGCCCCTCGCTGTCGGCGTGCATCGTGCCACCATTGGCGGCGATAAAGGCGTTGGCGATCCAGAGACCGAGCCCGGAGCCCGATGTCGTCGCGGCGAGTCGTTCGCCACGGACGAAGCGGTCCCACATCCGGTTCTGCTCGTCGGCGGTGAGGCCGGCACCTTGGTCGGTGACGCTTAGCACGATGCGCCGGTCATGCGCCCGCACCGCGACGAAGATGCGCGAGCCGGGCTGCGAATACTTCACCGCGTTGTCGAAAATCTGCACCAGCGCTTGTTGGACCAGCACCGGGTCGACGTGAACGAGCGGCGGATCGGACGGCAGGTCGAGCGTCAGGCGGCGGTCCGCGAGCCTGCGGCCGCAGCGCTCAACCGCTGAATTGACGATGTCGGCCGGATCGGCCCATTCCAGGCGTGGCCGGATACCGTTGCTGCTGATGCGCGTGGCATCGAGCAGATTTTGGATGTCGTTGTTGAGCCGCTCGGCTTCGTCGCGCACATCGTGCACGAGGGCCTTCAGTTTCTTCTCGTTCTGCAGCGCGGGCGCCCCACTGAGCACGGTCGCGGCACCGAGGATCGAGGCGAGCGGGGTCCGCAATTCGTGGCTGACCGAGCCGATCAGGGCCTCGCGCAGCTGTTCCGTCTGAGCGCGCATGCGCGCTTCGCTGATGGCGTGCGCGACGCCCAAGCGCTCGAGCGTAGCGGTGGCGTCCGCCAGGACGGCGTCGATCCGGCTGCGCAGCTCATCCATGGCCGGCTTTGATTGCCGGCCGAGGTCCACGGCGATGACGCCGAACTCCAAGCTCTGCGGCGACACCGCCCGCACCAGCCACGTGCCGCCGGCTCCATCCTGCACCGTCGCCGCTGCGGCGCCATTGCGCCGGCCGCTGGCGATCGCTTCGACCTCGGCGCGGACCGTCTCGGGCACTTTGGCGCTGGCGCGGCGGTTGATTTCCGCTGTCGGCTCGCGCGCGCTGCCGAACCAGACCACCTTGCGTTGGAGCACCGTCGTTAAGTGGTCCTCGATCGCGGCATGAATATCGGAGACGTCGAACGCCACCGCCAGCCGGCGGGAGAAGGCGTAGAGATCGCGCAGGTCGATCTCGCGCTGATGGGCGAGTTCCAATTGCCGTCTCAGGCGGGCCGCGAGCTGACTCACCACGGTCGCCGTGATGACATACAGGATGAGATTGATGATTTCCTGCGGGTCGCGGATCTCGAAGCTGAACAGCGGATCGAAGAACAGGTAGGCCGACGCCGCGACGCCGAGCACGGCGGCGAAAAGCGCGGCCGGCATTCCCCAGCGCAAAGCCGCGATCAGGACCGGAATAAGATAGACAATGCTGCCGCGGGTCAGCCCGGCCTTCAGGATCAGGATCAAAAGCACTGCCGTAGTGACGGCGACGAGCGCGAAGGTCAGCGTCAGGCCGCGGGCCTCGCTCGAAATGCGGTTGGAGTTCGAAACGTTGGCCATCGCTGTTGGTCGAGGTTCCTGACGGGTCCGCAACGGGCGGAATTCACCGGCCGCACGATATTACGATGTCCGCCCTTGTCTGTCTTGACTTGCTTGGTTACATAGCGCCGTCCGGTAAGGGGTATTTCAGGCCCTTTATGGGCGTCGGAGAGGTGGCTGAGCGGTTGAAAGCACCGCACTCGAAATGCGGCATACTCGCAAGGGTATCGGGGGTTCGAATCCCTCCCTCTCCGCCAATCGCCTGCCAAGTCATGGCCGAAGATAAATTTCTTGAGAATCAAAGGGTTGGCTCTGCCCGATTGGGACGCACGGGTGGTGCACCTGGCTTTGGCAAGGACACTGTCGCTGGCGGCATCCCGCGACGGGCAGGATGAGCCGCGCGCTCGTTGGCGAGAGCGGGATTAAGCTCAGCCTTGGCACGTGCGATCCTGGCGACGCCACGCGGCTCCTCGGTGCCGCTCTCGTGGCGTTTGAGCAGTGGGCCGACGTCCGGCGGGCCCCGGTCTCTCAGTGAACGCGAGAGGTCAGAATCTCGCCGTCCAGGTCTACGACGGTCTCTCGCTGCAATCTGGAGTGCATCGCTCGGCGATGCACTTTGAGAAGATTTAGCGCGTCAGCGATCGGCTTCGTTCGGACTCTTATGTTGGTCTTATTCTCGCGCAGGCGCGCGCAGAGATTGCTTATAAGCAGGAGTCCGGTCCATCGATGAGAGGATTGAGCTGCGCAATCCGCCTTAGCGCGGATGGGTCCTCGACGACGATGCCGCGGCCTAAAGTGCGGACGCCATACTTCTTTAGCGATGAGAAGCTGCGGGAGAGGTTCTCCGGCGTCATGCCGAGCTGGGATGCCAGTGTGCGTTTATCGCAGTGCATCTCTATGACGTATTCACCGTTGTGTTTGCCGTCTGCCTTGAGAATCCAGGCCGCCAGCCGCTCGGTGCTGGTACGCAGCTTCTCGTTCTTGAGCGCGCGAACAAAGTCGCGATAGCGGTCCGCCAGTTCGGTGACGATGGCACGTGCGAAGGCGGCATCGCGGTCAAAAACGTCGCGGACGGTTTGCGCCGGCACCATCAGGATCTGCGCCGGCGACAAGGTGCGCGCCGACTTCAAGTAGACGTCGTCGCGGATGACCGCCGCGAGAATGAACGTCGTCACCGGGCCGATGACGTCGAGTGTCGTCTCGCGGTCGGCGTGGCGCGCATACAGTTCAACCGTCCCTTCGACGACGATGTGCAGGAAATCGGCCGGATCCCCCTCGGCGATTAGGCTCACATGCGCGGGAAAGCGTTGCAGGAACGCGGCATTCATCAATGCAGCAAAATTGCTTTCGCCGATGTCGCTGAATAACGGCAGCGCGCGAATGATCGACCCGTCGGACGGACGCATTGAACTGTCGCTCCCTTTCGAGCCCCTCGGCTCGTAAACTGATAATGAATGGCCGGGTTGGCGCCTTGATAAATATCAAGCAATAGTTTTGTAGAAATCAAACGCAGTATAGATGAAAATCAATACTGTGCGTCGCGACAAAACCTTCAGTAGTTTTTGATCGACCTCAAAGTAGTCGCGGTAAAATCACGCTCTCTTGCGCCTGAAAGCTTCGATGTTCCGAAGCAACAGGGGCGCAAGCCATGCAAGAGCAAACGGTTACGGGAACAGCGGGGCAGGGCCGCGCGCTGTGGATGTCCACCATCGCATTCACGGTGTGTTTTGCCGTCTGGACGATCTTCGCCATCATCGGCATCCAGATTAAGCAGCAGCTCAATCTGAACGAGACCGAGTTCGGTCTCCTGGTCGGCACGCCGATCCTGACCGGCTCCCTGGTCCGCATCTTCCTCGGTATCTGGACCGACCAATATGGCGGCCGCCGCGTCTACACGGTGGTGATGCTGACAGCGGCGCTCGCCACTTTCCTGCTGACCTACGCGCACACCTACACGCAGATACTGATCGCGGCGCTTGGCGTCGGCATCGCCGGCGGCGCGTTCGCGGTCGGCGTGGCTTATGTGTCGCGCTGGTATCCGCCGGAGAGGCAGGGCACCGCGCTCGGCATCTTCGGCGCCGGCAATGTCGGCGCCGCCGTCACCAAGTTCTGCGCGCCATTCGTGCTCGTCGCCTATGGTTGGCAGACCACGGCGCAGGTTTGGGCCGTGGCGATCGCCGTGATGGGCGTGATCTTCTGGTTCGCGACCAAGGAGGATCCAGTCGAGCTCGCGCGGCGGGCCAAGGGCGAACGTCCGCGCAGTGCGTGGCTCGAGCTCGACGCGCTCAAGAACGTCCAGGTTTGGCGCTTCTCGCTCTATTACTTCTTCGCGTTCGGCGCTTTCGTCGCGTTGTCGCTGTGGCTGCCGCGCTATCTGATCGGCGTCTACAAGCTCGATATCGAATCCGCCGGCATGCTGGCGGCGGCCTATTCGATCCCGGCCAGCCTGTTCCGCGCCTATGGTGGACATCTGTCCGACAAATACGGCGCGCGCCGCATCATGTACTGGATGTTCGGCGTGTCGGTGTTGATCACCTTCATCCTGGCTTATCCGCCGACCACATACACGATCCAGGGCATCAAAGGGCCGATCACCTTCCACATGGCGACCGGTGTCGTCACCTTCGTGACGCTGATGTTCGTGCTCGGCTTCTTCATGAGCCTCGGCAAGGCGGCGGTCTACAAGCACATCCCGGTCTACTACCCGAAGAATGTCGGCGCCGTCGGCGGTCTCGTCGGCATGATCGGTGGCCTCGGTGGTTTCGTGCTGCCGATCGCCTTCGGCGTGCTCAACGATCTCACCGGCATCTGGACGAGCTGCTTCATGCTGCTGTTCCTGATTGCCGCCGGTTCGCTGATCTGGATGCATCTCGCCATCCGCCGGATGGAGCGCGAGGCGCTGGCGCCGAGCCTCGAGCGGCTGCCGCAATTCCCCGAAATGGTGCCCATCCACGAAGAGAAGCATGTCGGCGCGCTAGCCGGTATGATCACCGAATGGAAGCCGGAGGATCCGGCTTTCTGGGAGGCCAAAGGCAAAGCCATCGCGCGCCGCAATCTATGGCTGTCGATCCCGGCGCTGCTGCTCGCCTTCGCGATCTGGATGGTGTGGTCGGTGGTCGTCGCCAAGCTGCCGGCCGTCGGCTTCAAGTTCACGACCGATCAGTTGTTCTGGCTGGCGGCGATGCCGGGCCTGTCGGGCGCCACCTTGCGCATCTTCTACTCGTTCATGCCGCCGATCTTCGGCGGGCGGCTATGGACCTCGGTCTCCACCTGGTCGCTGATGATCCCAGCCGTCGGCATTGGCTTGGCGGTGCAGTCGCCCGACACGCCGTACATCATCTTCCTGTCGCTGGCGCTGCTCTGCGGCTTTGGCGGCGGCAACTTCGCTTCGTCGATGGCCAACATCTCCTTCTTCTTTCCGAAGGCGGAGAAAGGCAATGCGCTCGCGCTCAATGCCGGCCTTGGCAATCTCGGCGTCAGCGTCGGCCAGTTCCTCATCCCGTTGGTCATCACAACGGCCGTGTTCGGCTGGCTCGGCGGCGATCCGCAGCCGGCGAGCGCCGGCGCGAAGCTCTGGCTGCAGAACGCCGGCTTCATCTGGGTGCCGTTCATCGCCATCTCGGCGACGGCCGCCTGGTTCGGCATGAACGACATCGCGGCGATGAAGGCGTCCTTCGCCGACCAGGCGGTGATCTTCAAGCGCAAGCACAATTGGCTGATGTGCTGGCTCTACACCGGCACCTTCGGCTCCTTCATCGGCTATTCCGCCGGTTTTCCGCTGCTGGCCAAGACAGAGTTCCCGCAGGTCGACTCGCTCAAATACGTTTTCCTCGGTCCGCTCGTCGGCGCGCTGTCGCGCTCGGCCACCGGCTGGCTGGCGGATCGTTATGGCGGTGGGCGCGTCACGCTCTGGGTCTTCGGGCTGATGATCGCCGCGGTCGCGGGCGTCCTCTACTTCCTCGGCGTCAAAGATGAGCCCTACGCCTTCTGGGGATTCTTCGCGATGTTCATGATCCTGTTCTTCGCGACGGGCGTCGGCAATGCGTCGACCTTCCAGATGATCCCCGCGATCATGCGCACGGAGATGCCGCGGCTCGAGTCGTCGCTCGCACTGCCCGCGCGACAGCGCCAGGCCGAAATGGAGTCGGCGGCGATCATCGGCTTCACCTCCGCGGTCGCGGCCTACGGCGCGTTCTTCATCCCGAAGGCCTACGGCTCATCGATCTCGCTCACCGGCGGGCCTGAGGTGGCGCTGTGGGGCTTCATGGCCTTCTACGTCACCTGCGTCGGCATCACGTGGGGCTTCTACACGCGCCGTGGCGGGCTTCTCCACGACGTCGAACGCGGCAAGTCGTTGCCGCCCGCCGCGCCTCAACCGGCCGAATAAGGAAATCGGAACATGAGTCACTTTCTCGATCGCCTGACCTTCTTCAATCGGGTCGTTGACGATTTCTCCGACGGCCACGGTCAGGTCACTAACGAAGACCGGGGCTGGGAGGACGGCTATCGCAAGCGCTGGCAGCACGACAAGATCGTGCGCTCGACGCATGGCGCCAACTGCACCGGTTCCTGCTCGTGGAAGATCTACGTCAAGGGTGGCATCGTCACCTGGGAGACGCAGCAGACCGATTATCCGCGCACGCGGCCCGAACTGCCGAACCACGAACCGCGCGGCTGTTCGCGCGGCGCCAGCTACTCCTGGTATCTCTACTCCGGCAACCGCGTGAAATATCCGCTGGTGCGCTCGCGGCTGCTCAAGCTGTGGCGCGAGGCGCGCGCATTGCGCACGCCGGTCGCGGCCTGGGCCTCGATCGTCGAGGAGCCGGAGAAGCGCGAGGCTTACACCAGCAAGCGCGGCCTCGGCGGCTTCGTACGCGCGACCTGGGACGAAGTCACCGAGATCATCGCGGCGGCCAACGCTTATACGATCAAGCAGCATGGCCCCGACCGCATCATCGGCTTCTCGCCGATCCCGGCAATGTCCATGGTCTCCTACGCCGCGGGCTCGCGCTACCTGTCGCTGCTCGGCGGCGTCTGCATGTCCTTCTACGACTGGTACTGCGACCTGCCGCCGGCCTCACCGCAAACCTGGGGCGAGCAGACCGACGTGCCGGAGAGCGCCGACTGGTACAATTCCGGCTTCCTCATCCTGTGGGGCTCGAACGTGCCGCAGACGCGCACGCCCGATGCCCACTTCTACACGGAAGCGCGCTATCGCGGCGCCAAGAGCGTCGTTATCTGCCCCGATTATTCGGAAGCCTCCAAGTTCGCCGATCTGTGGATCTCGGTGAAGCAGGGCACCGACGCCGCGCTCGCCATGGCGATGGGCCACGTCATCCTGCGCGAATTCCACATCGACAGGCAGGCGACGTACTTCCAAGACTATGTGCGCCAGTACACGGATATGCCGATGCTGGTGCAGCTGGTGGAGCAGGACGGCAAGTTGGTGCCTGGGCGGCTCCTACGCGCCTCCGACTTCACCGGCAATCTTGACGAAACCAACAATCCGGAATGGAAGACGGTCGCCTTCGACGAAATGTCGAAGTCGATCGTCGCGCCGCGCGGCTCCGTTGGTTTCCGCTGGGGCGAGAAGGGCAAGTGGAATCTGGAAGAGAAGAAGTCGGACGGCGCGCCGACGAAGCTCCAGCTTTCGCTGGCCGATGACCGCGACGAACTCGCCGACGTCGCATTCCCGTATTTCGGCAATCGCGAGCACGATCACTTCGCCGGCACCGATCATCCGAGCGTGCTGGTGCGCAAGGTGCCGGCCAAGCGCGTCGCGCTGAAGGATGGCGAGACGCTGGTCGCCTCGGTCTACGACCTGTTCGTCGCCAATTACGGGCTCCATCGCGGGTTCGGCGGCGAGCATGTCGCGAAATCCTACGACGATAACGTGCCTTATACGCCGGCCTGGGCCGAGACGATCACCGGCGTGCCGCGCGATCAGATCATCACGGTGGCGCGCGAGTTCGCCCTTAACGCCGAAAAGACCAAGGGGCGCTCGATGGTGATCATCGGCGCGGCGATGAACCACTGGTTCCATTGCGACATGAACTACCGCGGCGTCATCAACATGCTGGTGATGTGCGGTTGCATCGGCCAATCGGGCGGCGGCTGGTCGCATTATGTCGGCCAGGAAAAGCTGCGGCCGCAATCGGGCTGGCTGCCGCTCGCCTTCGGCCTCGATTGGGGCCGGCCGCCGCGTCAGCAGAACTCGACCTCATTTTTCTATGCGCACACCGACCAGTGGCGTTACGAGACCGTCGGCGTCGAGGAGATCCTGTCGCCGACCGCGCCTCCGGGCCCGTGGGATGGCGCGCTCATCGATTACAACGTGCGCGCCGAGCGCATGGGCTGGCTGCCGTCGGCGCCGCAGCTCAAGCAGAACCCACTTGGCCTTGCCGCCAAGGCGCAGGCCGCGGGCCTCGAGGCGAAGGATTATGTCGCCAAGGCGCTGAAGTCCGGCGAATTGCAGATGTCCTGCGAGGACCCGGACCATCCCGACAACTGGCCGCGCAACATGTTCGTGTGGCGCTCCAACCTGCTGGGTTCCTCCGGCAAGGGCCACGAATACTTCCTCAAACATCTGCTCGGCGCCACACATGGCGTGCAGGGCAAGGATCTCGGCGAAACCGGCAAGAAGAAGCCGCGCGAAGTCGAGTGGCATGAGAACGCGCCGAAGGGAAAGCTCGATCTCCTGGTGACGCTCGACTTCCGCATGTCGACGACCTGCGTCTACTCGGACATCGTGCTGCCGACCGCGACCTGGTACGAAAAGAACGATCTCAACACCTCCGACATGCATCCTTTCATCCATCCGCTGACGTCAGCAGTGGACCCGGTGTGGGAATGCAAGAGCGATTGGGAGATCTACAAGGCCATCGCCAAGAAGTTCTCCGAAGTTGCGCCGGAAGTGCTCGGGCTGGAGAAGGATGTGGTGCTCACGCCGATCCAGCACGACTCGCCCGGCGAGATCGCGCAACCTTTCGACGTCAAGGATTGGAAGAAAGGCGAGATCGCGCCGATCCCCGGCAAGACGATGCCCGCGGTGACGGTGGTCGAGCGTGACTACCCCAACATCTACAAGCGCTTCACCGCGCTCGGTCCGCTGATGCAGAAGCTCGGCAACGCCGTGAAGGGCATGGCCTGGAACACCGAGCACGAAGTCGAATTGCTCAAGCGCCTCAACGGCGAGGTGACGGAGGAGGGGGCGACCAAGGGCCTCGCCCGCATCGACACTGACATCGACGCGACCGAAGTCATCCTGTCGCTGGCGCCGGAAACCAATGGCGAGGTCGCGGTGAAGGCCTGGGACGCGCTGGGAAAGACCACCGGTCTCGACCACACGCATCTCGCCGTCCCGAAGGAGGACGAGAAGATCCGCTTCCGCGACGTGGTGGCGCAGCCGCGCAAGATCATCTCGGCGCCGACCTGGTCGGGCCTGGAGTCAGAGAAGGTTTGCTACAACGCCGGCTACACCAACGTGCACGAACTGATCCCTTGGCGCACCTTGTCCGGCCGCCAGCAGCTCTATCAGGATCATCTGTGGATGCGGGCTTTCGGCGAGGCGCTCTGCGTCTACCGGCCGCCGGTCGATCTCAAGGCGGTCAAGCCGGTGATCGATACCAAGCCGAACGGCGAGAAGCAGATCGTCCTCAACTTCATCACGCCGCATCAGAAGTGGGGGATCCACTCCACCTACACCGACAACCTGCTGATGCTGACGTTGTCGCGCGGCGGTCCGATCGTCTGGATCAGCGAGAACGATGCCAAGAGTGTGGGCATCGCCGATAATGACTGGATCGAAGCCTACAATTCGAACGGCGCGCTGGTTGCGCGCGCCGTGGTCTCTCAGCGCGTGAAGGACGGCATGTGCCTGATGTACCACGCGCAGGAGAAGATCGTGAACGTGCCGGGATCGGAAGTGACCGGCCAGCGCGGCGGTATCCATAATTCGGTGACGCGCGTGGTGGTGAATCCAACGCACATGATCGGCGGTTATGCCCAGCTCGCCTATGGCTTCAACTACTACGGCACGATCGGCACCAACCGCGACGAATTCGTCATCATCCGCAAAATGTCGAAGGTCGATTGGCTCGACGAGCCGGCGGCCGATCAGCCTACCCCGCTCACCGTCGCGCCGAAGGCGAACCTGGAGGCCGCAGAATGAAAATCCGCGCACAAATCGCGATGGTGCTGAATCTCGATAAATGCATCGGGTGCCACACCTGTTCCGTCACCTGCAAGAACGTGTGGACCAACCGCGAAGGCATGGAATACGCCTGGTTCAACAACGTCGAGACCAAGCCCGGCATAGGTTATCCCAAGGACTGGGAGAACCAGAGCCGCTGGAACGGCGGCTGGAACCGCAAGAAGAACGGCAAGATCGAGCCGCGCATTGGTTCGAAATGGCGGGTGCTGGCGAACATCTTCGCCAATCCCGACCTGCCGGAGATCGACGACTACTACGAACCCTTCACCTTCGACTACGAGCACCTGCAAACGGCGCCGGAGCTCAAGGCGGCGCCGACGGCGCGGCCGCGTTCGCTGATCACCGGCCAGCGCATGGAGAAGATCGAGTGGGGGCCGAACTGGGAGGAGATCCTCGGGACTGAGTTCGCCAAGCGCTCAAAGGATTACAATTTCGACGGCATCCAGAAGGAGATCTACGGCCAGTTCGAAAACACCTTCATGATGTATCTGCCGCGGTTGTGCGAGCACTGCCTCAACCCGACTTGCGTCGCGGCCTGCCCCTCGGGCGCGATCTACAAGCGCGAGGAAGACGGCATCGTCCTGATCGACCAGGACAAATGCCGTGGCTGGCGCATGTGCGTGTCCGGCTGTCCGTACAAAAAGATCTATTACAACTGGTCGAGCGGCAAATCCGAGAAGTGCATCTTCTGCTATCCGCGCATCGAAGCCGGACAGCCGACGGTGTGCTCGGAAACCTGTGTCGGCCGCATCCGCTATCTCGGCGTCGTACTTTATGATGCGGACCGCATCGAAGCGGCCGCGAGCATGCCGGACGAACAAGACCTGTACGAGGCGCAGCTCGGCGTGTTCCTGAACCCGCACGATCCGGAAGTGATCGAACAGGCGCGTCGCGACGGCATTGCCGAGAACTGGCTGGAGGGCGCGCGGCGTTCGCCCGTCTACAAGATGGCGATGGAGTGGAAGGTCGCCTTCCCGCTGCATCCGGAATATCGCACGCTGCCGATGGTCTGGTACGTGCCGCCGCTGTCGCCGATTCAATCGGCCGCGCAGGCGGGCAAGATCGGCCATGATGGCGAGATGCCGGACGTGCGTTCGCTACGCATCCCGCTCAAGTATCTCGCCAATCTCCTGACGGCGGGCAAAGAGGAGCCGGTGGCGCTCGGTCTCGAACGCATGCTGGCGATGCGCGCCTATATGCGGGCCAAGACTATCGACGGCGTCATCGACGAGAGCATCGCCAAGCGCGTCGGCCTCACCGGCCAGCAGATCGACGACATGTACCACGTGATGGCGATCGCCAATTACGAGGACCGCTTCGTCATCCCAACCGCACACCGTGAGCTCGACGAGGACGCCTACGACCTGCGCGGCTCCTGCGGCTTCTCGTTCGGCAACGGCTGCTCCGGCGGCGCTTCCGAGCCCAATCTGTTTGGCACGCCGAAGCGCGCCAAGAACCCGATGGAGATGGCGTGATGAACCTCACTCTCAAGGTCTTGTCGGCGCTACTGACCTATCCGACCGCCGAATTGCAAAAGGTCTCCAGCGTGATGGCGACCGTGTTGGAGGCTGACAAGCTGCTCCCGGCCCGCATCCGCGCCGACGTGCAGAAGCTGGCGAACGAGATCGGCAGCGGGGATCTCTACGATCTGCAGGAGCGCTACGTGCTGCTGTTCGACCGCACACGCTCGCTGTCGCTGCATCTGTTCGAGCATGTGCATGGCGAAAGCCGCGACCGAGGTCATGCTATGATCGATCTGAAGACGCAATACGAGCAGGCCGGACTGTTCATGAGTACGGCCGAACTGCCCGACTTCCTGCCGCTGTTCCTCGAATATCTGGGCACGCGGCCGCTCAAGGAAGCGTGCGAAACGCTCGGCCAGCCGGCGCACATCTTCGGTGCGCTGGCGGAGCGGCTGCGCAAGCGGCAATCGCCTTACGAGGCGGTCTTCCGCGCACTCATTGCACTGTCGACGGCCAAGCCGAAGGAGGGCGAGGTTTCGGCGCTTCTGCAGTTGCCCGACCCGGACGCCAACGACTTCGCGGCACTCGACGCGGCCTGGGAGGACGAGCCGGTTAATTTCGGTCCCGGCTCCGGAGACGGCTGCAAAGACGGCCTCATTGCCCGCGTGCGCGGCGCGCTTCGCCCTGCGCCCGATATGCCCAGGCCCAACCGGCGCTCGTGAGGAAGCATCATGCGCGACACCATCAACTATATCGTGTTCGGCTGGTACCCCTATCTCTGCCTCACTGTGTTCCTGCTCGGCAGCCTGGTGCGCTTTGACCGAGAGCAGTACACGTGGCGCAGCGGCTCCAGCCAGCTCTTGCGGCGGCGGCAGCTGACGTGGGGCTCCAACCTGTTCCACGTCGGCATCCTCATGATCTTCGCCGGGCATTTCGTCGGCCTGCTGACGCCGATCTGGGTGTTCGACACGCTCGGTGTCTCGCACACTTTCAAGCAATGGATGGCCATCTCGATCGGCGGCGTCGCCGGCGTCGCCTGCTTCATTGGCATCACGCTGCTGGTACACCGCCGTCTGTTCGATGTCCGCATCCGCAAGACGTCGTCCTTCGGCGACATCGCCATCCTGCTGATCCTCTATGTGCAGCTCATCCTGGGCCTCAGCACCATCTTCGTGTCGCTCAATCATCTCGATGGCCATGAAATGGTGAAGTTCATGACCTGGGCGCAGGGCATCCTCACCTTGCAGCCGGGCGTCTCGGCGCAAATCGCCGACGTGCATCCGATCTTCAAGGCGCACCTGTTCCTCGGCATGACCATTTTCTTGCTCTTCCCGTTCACGCGCCTGGTGCACATCTGGAGCGCGCCGGTCTGGTATCTCGGCCGCCGCGGCTATCAGGTCGTGCGCACGCGCCGAGCGGGGCCGTTCCCGAAGCACGCGGCCAGCCGGCATTCGCTGCAGGTCACGCAGGCTGTCCGCGCCGTGCGTCCGGCGCCCGGTGCGCGTCCCGGCACGGTTCCGGCGGAGTAAGCATTCATGTCCTGTTCCATCCATGTGCAATTTCCCGCCGGTAAGCCGGTCACCGTCAGCGTGAACGGTACGGCAATCGCGCGCGACGCCATCGTCCGCGAAATGCAGAACCATCCCGCCGACAGACCAATTGCTGCCTGGCAACAGGCGGCACGGGCGCTGGTGGTGCGCGAGCTGCTGTTGCAGCGCGCCGCGGTGCTCGGTCTGGTGCCGGCGCCGATCGGTGACGACGACGGCCGCCGCGAGACCGACGAGGAGGCGCTGATGCGCGGCGTCGTCGAACATGAAGTCGCGGTGCCCGAGCCTGACGACGCCACCTGCCGGCGCTATTACGAGAACAACAAGGCGCGCTTCCGCTCGTCCGATCTCTACGAGGCCGCGCACATCCTGTTCGCGGCGCTGCCGTCCGACAAGGAAGCCTATGCGCAGGCGCGCGCCGATGCCGAGGCCGTTCTGGCGACGCTTCAGGAGGACCCGCAGGGCTTCCCAGCGTTTGCGCAAGCCTATTCGCGCTGCCCATCGGCGGCACAGGGCGGCAATCTCGGTCAGCTTACGCGTGGAGACACGACGCCGGAGTTCGAGCGGGCGTTGGTCGCTCTACAGCCGGGGCAAATGAGCGAATCCCCGGTGCCGACGCGCTACGGATTTCACATCATCCGTTTGGCCCGCAAAATCGATGGCCAGCCATTGCCGTTCGAACTGGTGGCCAGCCGCATTGCTGAATATTTGCGCGAGGCCGTATCCCGTCGCGCCACCGCACAGTACATCGCGCGGCTGGTATCGAGCGCCAGCATCGCCGGCATCGAAATCGCGGGCGCGGAAGCCCACCGGGTCAGTTGAGGTGACGCCATGCTGCTAGGCGATGTTCTGGCACAATTCGATGATGATGCGATGGCGGCCGAGATGCTTCTCCGCTTGGACGATCTTGGCTTGGTCGCACGCTTGCGGGAAGAAGCCGATGCGCAAGAGCGCGCCCTTGGCGAGTTTGCGGCAAGTTCGGTGCGCCACTATGCGGCCAATGCATCGGACGAAGAATGGGTCACGTTGATGGCCACGCTTGGACGCGCCGGCGATCCTGGTGTTGCCTGCATGAAGCGGGCGTTCGCTTTCGTCCTGGCGGACGATATTCGCGCGGGAGAGAAGTGCGATGACAAACACCACCTCGTCCGCGACTGATTCCAGCCGCATTGCCAAGGGCATTCCGCGTCTCCGCCCGGCGTCGCTTCCGCTGCTGAGCTACGGCTTCCGGCCGTTCTTCCTTGGCGCGGCGGTCTGGGCCTGTGTAGCGATGATCGGCTGGATCGGGCTTTTGAGCGGCGCTTGGCGTTTCGCTACGGGATATGGCGCGGTGGCCTGGCACGCGCACGAACTCCTGTTCGGTTACGTCTCGGCCGTGATGACTGGCTTCCTGCTCACCGCGATTCCGAATTGGACGGGGCGGATGCCGTTGCAGGGCGGCCCGCTGCTCGGTCTCGTGACGCTATGGATGGCCGGGCGGGTGGCGATGCTGATGACGGATGTCATCGGCACTGTGCCTGCGGCGATCGTCGATGCCGTCTACTTGTTCGTGCTGACCGCGGCGATCGTGCGCGAGATCCTCGCGGGCAAGAACTGGCGTAACCTCAAAGTCGTCGTCCTCGTCGGGCTGGTCGCTCTCGCCAACGTCTTGTTCCACTCGGAAGTCATTCTCACTGGCGCGCCGGATTACGGTGTCCGACTCGGTATCGCCGGCATCGTCGCTCTGATCATGCTGATCGGCGGACGTGTGACGCCGAGCTTCACGCATAATTGGCTGGCGCGGCGCGCCGTCACACAGAGGCCGGCATCGCTCGGGCGCTTCGACTTTATGTCGATCGGCGTGACGGCGTTGGCTCTTGTGCTGTGGATTGTCGCGCCGGAATGGCGCGGAACGGGCGCGGCTCTTCTCGTTGCAGCCATCCTGCAGACGATCCGGCTGTCGCGCTGGGCGGGATTGCATACCTGGCGGGAGCCGATCGTGCTGATCCTGCATGTCGGCTACGCTTTCGTACCGCTGGGTGCGCTTGCCCTGGCCGTCTCGATCTTATGGCCCGAATTCTTGCCAGCGACGGGCGCGTTGCATGCATGGACCACGGGCGCGATGGGCGTGATGACCCTCGCCATCATGACGCGCGCGACGCGCGGCCATACCGGGTACGCCATCGAATCGACCCCGCTCACAAGCGCGATCTACGCTGCAATTGTCGTCGCCGCGATT
Source organism: Pseudolabrys taiwanensis (assembly GCF_003367395.1). Classification (NCBI taxonomy): domain Bacteria; kingdom Pseudomonadati; phylum Pseudomonadota; class Alphaproteobacteria; order Hyphomicrobiales; family Xanthobacteraceae; genus Pseudolabrys; species Pseudolabrys taiwanensis. The sequence continues at coordinate 4,276,429 of NZ_CP031417.1, forward strand.
GCCCGGGTGTCGGTGCCCTTCGTCCCGGCTTACATCACCGAGCTTCTCTATATGGCAGCGGCCGGGTGGATCGCGGCGTTCGGGTTGTTCGTCCTGGGGTACGGGCCGATGCTGGTCAAGGCTCGCCGGCAAACCCACGCGTATGGCTGCTGAGCCGGGCGTGGCGGACGTCTTGACGTCCGGTCTTGGGCGCTGGGTCGTGGCGCTTGGTCTTGGGCGCCCTGTCTTGGCGCGGATTTTGGCGCGGATCTCGGCCGAGTTCCGCGGTCCGACGACATTGCGAGCGTACTGATTAAGCGTATACTGAGTAATACAAGCGGCCGCCAACAGGCCGACGCTCGTTCCGTCGCGAGCGACATAATCATACTGTGGGAGGAAAATATGCGCTGGCTGTCCGCAATTGCCGTCTCGTCACTCGCCCTTTTCGTTGCTCCCCTGGCGCATGCGCAAAGTCTGAAGGTCGCCGTATCCCAACGCGGGTTCTGGGACAGCTCGTTCGTCGAGTTCGCGCAGCGCGAAGGCTTCTTCAAGGACGAGAAGCTGGACGTCGAGTTCTTCTACACCGATGGCGGCGCCGCGACGTTGGCGGCCGTGATGTCGGGAAGCGTCGACGTCGGCATGTCGAACGGTCTGCTCGGCGTGATCGGCCGTTATAGCAAAGGCGCGCCACTGCGCGTCATCTCGGCCGAGATGACAGGCGCCACCGATGCCTTCTGGTATGCGCGAACCGATAGCGGCATCAAATCGCTGAAGGATGCCGACGGCAAGAGCATTGCCTTCTCCTCGCCGGGCTCGTCGACCAATCTCATGCTGCTCGCGCTGCTCAAGCGCGCGGGGGTCAACGGCAAGCCCGTCGCGACGGGCGGCACGCCCGCGACCTTCACGCAGGTCATGACAAAGCAGATCGATATAGGCTGGTCCGTGCCGCCCTTCGGCCTGCGCGAAATCGCCGAAGGCAAGATCGCCATCGTGGCGCGCGGCAGCGATCTGCCCGAATTCACCAACCAGACTATACGCGTCAATTTGGCGACGGCCGAAACGGTGGCCGCCAAAAGGGATGCCCTCACGCGTTATATGAAAGCCTATGCCCGCGCGATCGATTGGGCCTATCAGAATCCGAAAGCGCTCGAGCACTACGCGGAGATCGCGAAGGTGTCGGTGGATACGGCGCGTCACGTGCGCGACGAGTTCTATCCGAAAGCGACGATGCAGGTCGGCGAGATCAAGGGTCTCGATCTCGCACTGAAAGATGCCGTCACGTATCGCTACATCGCGCAGCCGATGACGCCGAAGGATGTCGAGGGACTGTTCGACATTCTCTACAAACCGGCAAAATGACCTCTAAGCCGCCGTGGTGCCGACCTGTCCCAAGTGGGCCGTTGAAGGAGCCGAGGATGAAGGAGCGTTCGGACGCGCGCGGTTTCTCGCGGCGTGAGGCGGGGAAGTTGATCGGGCTGACGGCTTTCGCGCTGCCGGCCGCCACATCGGCAGACGCGCAAGATCGCGCAGGACTGCGTTACGCCAGCGGGCTAACAGAGGAGCCCGTCACATATTATGAAGTGATCGAGCCGGCCGGCGGTGCCACGAAGAAGCCTCCTTTATTCCTGGTCCACGGCGGCGCGCATACCGGCCAATGCTACTTGATGACGGCGGACGGGCGTCCTGGATGGGCGCACGTGTTCGCTCAAGCCGGTCATCGCGTGATGATTGTCGATTGGCCGGGGAGTGGCCGCAGCGGCTACGTCCCGAGCGACAAGCTCACCGGTGAAACGATCGTCGATGGGCTGGGTAAGGCGCTCCAAACGCTCGGCGAGCCGGCGATTGTGATGACGCATTCGATGTCCGGCCCCTATGGCTGGAAGTTGCTTGAACGTTACGGCGATCATATCGCCAAACTGGTCGCGGTCGCGCCCGGTCCGCCGGGCAATATCCAACCGGCTGCGTCAATCGTGAACGAGACGCCAGACACGGTGGAGGTGCGCGGCACGACGAACTACACGCTCGACCGCAAGGCGCCGTTCGTCGCTTCGTCGAATTTCACGCTGTCTAAGCTTGTCGGCAAGAGCACGCAGTTCCCACGCGAATATGTCGCCCGCTATGCGGCGTCGCTGCAGCCGATCGCGCCGCGGCTGCTCTACCAGCGGCTCAACATCGGCGGCGCACAGATGAAAGTCGTCGACTTTTCGAAGTATGCCGGCAAGCGTGTCTTGATCGTGATCGGTACCGACGACGTCGATCATCCCCGAGAACTCGACGAACCGATCGCGGCATGGCTGAACCAGAATGGCGCCAAAGCCGATTTCTGGATGCTCGCCGACCACGGGATCAGCGGCAATGGCCACATGATGATGCTTGAGAAGAACAGCGATGCGATCGCAAAAGCGATCCTGACCTGGATCGAAGCGGCGTAGCAAGTTGGTCTCGCGCGGCCGCGCGGCCGCGCGGCAAAGCGACTTTCTACTTTTCGCGAAAGGCCCTGGTGAGCCGGTCGGTCAGCGGCTTGCTGAGATAAGACAGCGGTGTGCGGGCATCCGTCTCGATGAAGGCTTCGGCGGGCATGCCTGGCACAAGTTTCCTGCCGCCGAGTCGCGCGATCTCTTGGGCCGGCAAACGGATGCGCACTTTGTAGTAGCTCGCATGCGTGTTCTCGTCCTGGCTTGTGTCCGCCGACACGGTGGCGACGGCGCCGTCCACCTCCGGCGTCGTGCGCACATCGAAGGTGGGAAAGCGAAGCCTGGCGATTTGGCCGACATAAAGCTGGTCGATGTCGCGCGGTTCGATCTTCGCTTCCACCGTCAAGGCGTCGTGATCCGGGACGATCAGCATGATCTGCTCGCCGGCCGAGATGACGCCGCCGATCGTATGCACCGAAAGCTCGTGCACATAGCCTTCCTGCGGCGCGACGATATCGATCCGCTTGAGCTGATCTTCCGCCGCAATCTTGCGTTCGCCGAGTTCGGCCATCTTGCCCTGGATCTCTCGTAATTCCTTGGCGACGTCGCTGCGCAGATCCTGATCGATCTGGATGATCTTCAGCCGCGTCTCCGAGATTCGGCCTCTGGCTTCCGCGATCGATGCCACGAGTTGGTTGCCTTCGCCTTCGAGCCGCGCCGCGTCGCGTTCGAGCGCGGTGATGCGGGAAATCGGCACCAGATTCTTGTGCCAAAGCTCGCGCACGCTGTCGCGCTCGCGATAGACGAGCTCGATCTCGCGCCTCTTCGACTCGGCCTGGCCGGTCAGGCCCTGGATTTGCTCGTTGAGCTGGTCGATCTGCTCCTTGAGCTGATCTTTCTGTCCCTGCCGCGCGCTCTTGCGCAGCGCGAACAGCCGCAGTTCGCCGGTCATCAGCCGTGCGATCTCGGCGTCTTGCGCGCGGTCGATCAAAGCGGAAGGAAAGACCGGCGCCGTGGCGCCGTCGCGCTCGGCTTCGAGTCGCGCCTCGCGGGCCATCAACTCATCGAGGCTTTTGACGACAATCGCGAGGTTGGCGCGCGTGACGGTCTCGTCGAGCCGCGCCACCACTTGGCCGGCCTTCACGGCGTCGCCGTCGCGCACGAACAGTCCGCCAACGACGCCGCCGGTCGGATGCTGAACCTTCTTGACCTCCGTATCGACCGAGACGACACCGGACGCGATCACGGCGCCGGCGATCTGTGTTGTCGCGGCCCAGCCGCCGAAGCCGCCGACCAGCAAAACCAGAGCGAGCACACCGGCGAGGGCGTGACGATAGGCCGAACGCATGGCGTCGCGCGGTTTGCGAGCGTCGTTCATGGCGTTGCCAACCGTGGTTCGGACGCGGCATTGATGCGGCTGCCGGCGGCTGGCCGCAGAACTTGGCGCAACACATCATCGCGCTCGCCGAAGGCGTGGATCTCACCCTTCGCCATCGCCGCCACACGATCGACGGCCATGAGCGCGGAGGGCCGATGCGCGATCACCACCACGACGCCGCCGCGCGTCCTAATGCCGGCGATCGCAGCGGTCAGCGCCCGTTCGCCGTCGGCATCGAGATTCGAATTCGGTTCGTCGAGCACGACCAGGAACGGGTCGCGGTAGAGCGCCCGCGCGAGCGCGATGCGTTGGCGTTGTCCGGCGGACAAGGCCTGGCCCGCTTCGCCGATGCGCGTTTCGTAACCATGCGGCAGCGCCAGAACCATCTCGTGGACACCGGCGGCGCGCGCGGCCGCGATCACTGCCGCCGCGTCGGAATTCTGTTCGAAGCGGGCGATGTTATCGCCGACCGTGCCATCGAGCAGTTCCACGTCCTGCGGCAGATAGCCGATGTGACGGCCGCGCGCTTCCGCCGGCCACTGTTCCAGCGCCGCGCCATCGAGGCGCACCTTGCCTGCGACTGTCGGCCAGGCGCCGACCAGTGCGCGGGCGAGGGACGATTTGCCGGAAGCGCTCGGTCCGATCACGCCGAGGGCTTGCCCGGCCTTGAGCGTGAAGCGCACGCCTTGAACGACATTGGTCGCGCGTCCGGGCGGGCGCACGCTGATAAGCTCGACATCGAGCGTTCGCGTCGGCGCTGGCAGCGCCAGCGGGACAGCACCCGCATCCAGCTTTGACAATAGTTCCGACAGCCGTCGTCCGCTTTGGCGCGCCGCCACGAACGATTTCCAATGGGCGATAACGAGTTCGACCGGCGCCAGAGCGCGCGATGTCAGGATCGAGCTCGCGATGATCACGCCAGCCGTCGCTTCCTGGCGGATCACCAGCAGCGCGCCGACCGCGAGCACGGCGGATTGCAGCAGCATTCGCAGTACGCGCGAGAAGGCGCCCAGCGTGACCGCGATGTCGGAACCGCAACGATGGCCGTGCATATAGCGCTGATTGGCGGCCTGCCACTGCGCGCCAACCGGGTTCACCATGCCCATGACGGTGAGCGCCTCGGCATTACGCCGGCTTGCTTGCGCCAGCATCAGCCGCGCGGCGGCGTCGGCGGTGATGGTCCTTGTCGCGCGGCGAACCAGAAGCTCGGTCAGCAGCGCGGTGGCGATAAGAATAAGTGCGCCGGCAGTGGCGGTGACGCCGATCCACCAATGGAACGCGAAACACAAGAGCAGATAGAACGGCATCCACGGCAGATCGAGTATAGCCGACGGGCCGGCGCTCGACAGGAACGAGCGGATTTGATCGAGATCGCGTAGGGGCTGGAGCCCATCCGCGCCGACCTTTGCGTGCAACGGCGCCTGAACCACGGCGCGGAACGCGTCGCCGCTCATCTCCTCGTCGAGCGCATGACCGATGCGGACCAGCATGCGCGCGCGAATCATGTCGAGAAGACCGAGCGCCGCGTAGAGCAGAACGACGACGGCGAAGAGGGTGACGAGAGTCGGGACGCTGTGACTCGGCAGGACCCGGTCGTAGACCTGCAACATGAAGAGCGAGCCGGTGAGCATCAGCACATTGATTGCCGCGCTGAAGATACCGACGGCGACAAAGGCGCCACGGCATTCCTTCAGGCGCTCGGCGATGCGTGTGTTCCGGCGTGTCGGCGCGCCCACGCCGACGGTTCTTTCATGCATTCCCATCCGTCACGGTCCACTCGCTGCAATGATCGGTCATCTCCTCGATCGCGACAATGTCTGCGCTTTGACAGGTATGCGACAGTGCGCGATCGCTAAAAATCGAATGAGTTGGAACGTCGAGCCGGCAGCCTCGCGCGATCGTATTCTCGTTGAGCGTCGGCTGTGAATGGGTCAAATGTTTGCACTCGCGCGGACGAAGACGCCGAAGCTTTGTCGAGGCGATAACAGTCCGATTGCGGAACGGTTCAATCGGCAACGAGTTGGCCGAATGTTGATGTCCGCGGCAAATACGGAGTGCGCGCCATGGCCGGCGTTTTCGATGTTCAAGGTTTCGGATTTCTCTCGAACTATAATGGTCAGTTCTTGAGCAGCGCGGCGCAGTCGGCGATGGGGGAGATCGCGAGCACTCATTCGAATTCGATCGAATTGGCGCCGCGTCTGTTTACCCAGTCGCGAAGCTCGAATGACGTCGTCGCCGATCCGGCCAAGACCGAGACGGTCGACAACGTCGCGGCCGCGATCGCCAATGCGCACGCGCTCGGGCTTTCGGTGATGGTCAAACCGATGCTGTCGAGCCTCGACGGCGCCGGGCCCGGACAGCTCACGCCGACCGATCCGGATGCCTTCTTTGCCTCGTATACGCAGCAGATCGTGGCATATGCCCGCGTTGCCGAGCAGGCCGGCGCGGAATCGTTCTCCATCGGCAACGAGATGAGCGGCTTCACCGGCGCGCAGTACCACGACGAATGGACCAGTCTCATCGACCAGGTGCGCGCGGTCTATCACGGCGAGATCACCTATTCCGCGGCGACCGACGAGGCGCACAATGTCAGCTTCTGGGATCAGGTCGATGTCATCGGCATCAACGCTTATCCGCCGCTGACGTCGGAACTGGATCCGTCCGTCTCTGAAATGATGGCGGCGTGGAACAATATGCCGAAGGACAATTACTGGGCGGCGGCGATGGATTACCAATCGCCGGTCGACTTTTTTCACTCGCTGGCGACTCAGTACGACAAGCAGGTGCTTTTCACCGAGGTCGGCTATCGCAGCCTGGACGGCACCAATATCAGCCCTGGTGGCTGGCGCGGCGATGGCGCGACCGACGTGCAAGAGCAGGCCGATGCGTTCAACGCGCTGTTCCAGGTGATGAGTTCGCACGGCGGCAGCTGGTTCAAGGGCATGGAGATTTGGAACTGGGACGCCGACAACCTGTACTCGCCGACCGGCTACTCGCCGATGGGCAAGCCGGCCGAGCAGCTCATTGCCGACTGGTTCGGCGGCCACGAACAGCCGCCCGCGATCCACGACGACGGCTCGCCGGTGGCCGATCTGATCGACGTCGGCGGTGGCAATGACGTGCTGAGTGGCGGGCTCGGCGATGACGTGATCCGCGGCGGCGCGGGGGATGACACGATCGTCGGCGGCCCGGACAAGATCGCGCCGCTGACCGAGACGGTCGTAACGATCAAGGGCTACGGCTCGGTCGTGGATGGCGTCGGTGCGCAGATGCAATTGCGGGTCAACGGCCAGCAGATCGGCGACACGGTGGAGTTCCACAACGCTGCCGATCCGTCCGACTATCAGAGCTACACGTTCAGCTTCCACAATTCGGGCCCGATCGACAGCCTGGATGTCGGCTTTGTCAACGACATCGCCACCGCGGACGGCGACCGGAACCTGTATATCAAGGGCATCACGGTGAACGGGCATGAGCTGACCGTCGCCGATGCCACCAATCCGTCGTCGCCGGGCACCTGGAACCTCTACGGCAACCGGGCGATCCATTACGACATGGCCGGCCACCAGGACCTGTTCTACGGGGCGGCGACCGACAACGACACGCTGGACGGCGGTCCCGGCAATGATTCGATCTCGGGTGGCGCCGGGGACGATTTCATCAATGGCGGTCCCGGCAACGATACGCTCGTCGGCGGCGCCGGCGGCGGCGTGATCAACGGCGGCGACGGCAACGACATCATCAAGACGGGCACCGGCGACACCGGCACGACGCTGAACGGCGATGCCGGCCGCGACCAGCTTTATGGCAGCGGCGCTGTCAACGTCATCAACGGCGGCGACGGCACCGACTATCTGTCGAGCGGCGGCGGCGCGGATATCATGCACGGCGGCGCCGGCGACGACAGCCTGAAGGGCGGCACTGCGTCCGCGCAGCTATTCGGTGACGACGGCAACGACACCCTGCAAGGCGGGACCGGCAATGAGTTCCTCTATGGCGGCAGCGGCAACGACAAGCTGATGGGCAACGGCGGTAACGATCTTCTCTCCGGCGGGACCGGTAACGACACTTTCGTGTTCTCGCCGAATTTCGGCAAGGACGTCATCACCGATTTTCAGAACACCGGCGATACGCACGATACCATTCAGTTCGACCACACCTTGTTCGCCGACTTCGGTGCCGTGCAGGCGCACGCAGCGCAGGAGGGAACGAGCGTGGTCATAACGCTCGACGCCGACAACTCCGTCGAACTGCAAAACACGACAGTGCAGAACCTGACAGCCGACGATTTCAGGTTCGTCTAGCGCGAGCTATTCGATCTTCATGCCCGCTTTGGTGATCACGTCGCGCCACATCGCCGATTCGGCGATGATACGTCGCTGAAGCTCGGCTGAGCCGTCGGCGGCGACTTCGACGCCAAGCTCGCGCAGGCGATCGCGTGTGTCGGGCGCCATGAGAACGGCGATTGCGGCGCGTTCGATCTCTGCGCGTAAAGGCTCGGGCGTCACCTTCGGCGCAAGCAGTGCAAACCACGCGCTGGTGTCGAAGCCGGGTAATCCGGATTCGGCGATTGTCGGCGTATCAGGCAGCTGCGGGGCGCGCTGTGCTGTAGTGACCGCGAGTGCGCGGAGCTTTCCCGCGCGGATGAGCGGAAGCACGGACGGCAGATTGTCGAACATCATATTAACTTGGCCCGCGAGCAGATCCTGCACGGCGGGCGCGCTGCCTTTGTACGGCACGTGGAGCAGATCAATCCCCGCGCGCTGCTTGAACAGTTCGCCCGTGACCTGGCCGTTCGAACCGCTTCCCTGCGAGGCATAAGTCAGCATGCCGGGCTTGGCCTTTGCCAGCGCGATAAGCGACGGCACGTTGTTGGCCTGAAGCGAGGGTGTGACGACCAGCACATTGGCGACGAGACCGGTGCGTGTGATCGGCGCGAGGTCACGCGCTACGTCGTAACTTAACTTAGGATAGAAGATCGGGTTAAGCGTCAGCGCGCTCGAGGCCACGGCAAGCAGCGTGTGGCCGTCGGGGGCGGCGCTTGTGACGGTGTTGACGCCGACGCCGCCGTTGGCGCCGGGCTTGTTCTCGACGATGACGGGCTTGCCCCAGCGCTCCTGGAGCTTCTGCGCCATCAGGCGCGCGATGATGTCGCTGGTGCCGCCGGCCTGGTAGGGCGAGACGATGGTGACCGTCCGGCTGGGGAAGGTCTGGGCGCCGGCCGCCGCCGTGCCGGCGACGAACAGGACGAGCGCCGCCCACATATGACGTATGCGCACCGCTTTCACTCCCAACATCTTGCCAATGGAAAGCTCCCACGCCGCTACCGCGGCGCGGGAGGTGGGTACATTCTTACTTATTGCGGCAGGATCGGCTTTTCCGGCAGGAAGCCCGGCCGGTAGATCTGCTCGGCGGTCAGCTTCTCGCCCGGGATGTCGACATTGTTGTTCATGAAGTCGACGGTCTTCTTCATCTTGTCGAGCGACACGATGCCGAAGCCGTTCTTCTCGACCTCCGGCGTGATCGCGATGCGCTTGAGGATCTCGACCTCCTCCGCGATGATGTCCGGATTGAGCGCCTTCACGTACTGGATCTGGATCTGCGCCGCTTCCTTGGGATGGGCGAGCGCGTACTGCCAGCCCTTGAGCGCCGCGCGCACGAACTTCTTCACCACGTCGGGATTCTTGGTCAGATACTCTTCGGTGGTGCCGATCGAGTTGGAATAGATGTCGAGTCCGAAGTCGCTGAGCAGCAGGCATTTCGGCTTGGCGTCGGTCACCGCGCGGCGGATCGACGGCTCGCTCATGATGAACTGATCGATCGAGGGCACCTTGCGCGCCGCGAGCATCGGGACGCGCGCCGCGCCGTCGATGTTAATGACCTTGAGCGTCTTGCTGTCGACGCCGTTCATTTCCATGAAGGCCTGGACGATGCGCGGCAGGAACGACGAGGTGCTCGAGCCGAACTCGAGATTGGCGAGTTGCTTCGGCTCGGTGATGTTGGCGCCCGGATCGAGCGTGAACACGCAGTAAGGCGCCTTCTGGTAGTTCACCGCGACGATCTTGATGGCGCCGCCGGCGGAGCCGGAGGCGACCAAGCTCGGTACGTCGATGAAGCCGATGTCGGCGATGCCGGAAACGACGGAGCGGATCGCGTCCGCCGTGCCCTTGGACGGCAGAATGGTGACGTTGAGGCCTTCTTCCTTGAAGTAGCCCTTGCCGAGCGCGACGTACCACGGCGCGTGACGGCCGAGACTGATGAAGTCGAGAATGAATTTGACGTCCCGTTCCTGCGCCCTGACCGGCGCTCCGAGCATCGTGACCGCCGTCAGCGCGAGCGCCGCCAGCACCTTGAATTTCGACATGACCGCTCTCCCCTTGCACGTCATCGTCACGCAAAACATGCGATGAAATCGGACTAAATCGACGCTCTCGCTCGATTGACAGGTGAGATACTATGAGATATTTCAGATGACATGCAAGCTTGATGGGTGGGCATCGGCGCCTCCGGAGTGCTGCTTTCGGCGGCAACTTCGAGCGCCCGGCCTGTCCCGCAGGACTTCGCGAGCGGAAACATCTGAAGCAAGCAAGGCTTGTGCCCGGGCCGGCGGGTGAACGAGTCCTCGATGGAATTGAACGGGGCCCGATGGCGTTCGGTACGATCAAAAACGTGCGCAAGGTTTTTCCGGTTCGCCCTGGCTCCGGCGGCAAGGAGCCGGTCGTCGCCCTCGACGACGCGAGCTTCACGTTCGAGAAAGGCGAGCTCGTTGCGCTGCTGGGGCCTTCCGGCTGCGGTAAGACGACCTTGCTGCGCATCGTCGCCGGCCTGATCTCCAAAACGTCGGGTTCGGTCATGATCGGCGGCCGCGAGATCAACGAGCCGCTCGGCGATTACGGCTTCGTCTTTCAGGCGCCGAGCCTGATGCCGTGGCGCTCGGTGATCGACAACGTTCTGTTCCCGATGGAAATTCTCAAGCGCAGCGACAAGGCGGCGCGGGTGCGGGCCGGGGAGTTGTTGGAGCTCGTCGGACTGTCGGCCTTCCACCAGGCGCGGCCGCACCAGTTGTCGGGCGGCATGCAGCAGCGTGTCGCGCTTTGCCGCGCGCTCATTCATCAGCCGAATCTCTTGCTGATGGACGAGCCTTTCGGCGCGCTGGACGAGCTGACCCGGTTGGAAATGAACGACCTGTTGCTGCGCATCCGTAAGGAGACCGGCGCGTCAGTGCTGTTCGTGACGCATTCGATTGCCGAGGCGGTTTATCTCGCCGACAAGGTTATCGTGTTCAGCCGCCGGCCGGCGCGGGTATCGACGGAGATTTCCGTTTCGCTGCCCTATCCACGCAGCCAGGCGACACGCTTCACCCCCGCCTTCACGCAGGCGGAGCGAACCGCCAGCGAAGCCCTCGGCATCGTCCCGCATGTGGAAGGGGCGGCGTGATGAGTATGAATGTGGTGACGCGGATCTTCTATCCGCTTTCCGGCCTCGTCGTCGTCGTCGCGGCCTGGGCGCTCGCGTGCTGGCTCGGGCGGTTGCCGACCGTGGTCTTGCCGACCCCGGACAAGGTCGTCGTTTCGTTCGTCGCCAATTTTCCGCTGCTGCTGAGCGAAAGCTGGGTGACCCTCAAGGAGACGCTATACGGCTTCGGTCTGGCACTGCTGCTCGGGCTGCCGATGGCTGTTGCGGTCGCCAATTCGCGCACGCTGAACCTGATGTTCTATCCCCTGCTGGTCGCCCTTCAGTCCGTGCCGAAGGTGGCGCTGGCGCCAATCGTGCTGGTCTGGCTCGGTCCCGACCTGGAGTCGAAACTGGCCATCGCCTGGCTCGTCGCCTTCTTCCCGATCATCGTCGATACGGCGGCCGGTCTGCGGGCGACGCCCAAGGAGTTGATCGAGCTTGCGCACAGCCTCAAGGCCTCGCGCATGCAGATCCTGTTCAAAGTGCAATTTCCGGCGGCCCTGCCGTTCGTCCTCACCGGCGCGAAGGTCGCCATCACGCTCGCCGTCATCGGTGCCGTGATCGGCGAGTTCGTCGGCTCGAGCGAGGGCCTTGGCTTTCTGCTGCTGACGGCGACCTCGCAGCTCGATACCCCGCTCGCCTTCGCCGCGCTCTTTGCTCTCTCTATTCTCGGGCTTCTGGTTTATCTCCTGGTCGAGGGCGCTGAATGGCTGATCGCGCCCTGGCTGCCGCCGGCGGCCGAACGACATTAGGGAGCAGTTGGTGAGCAAGAAGGTCACCAAGAAGAAAAAAGTTGGACGGCCGAAATCCGCGGGCCGGCCGGCGACGAAGAAGAAGTCTGTTCGCAGCGAGAAGCCCAAGGGCGAACGCGGCGGCTCGCTGGTGGCGCGCGCCTATGAGGAACTCAAGGAACGCATTATCACGGTGTATTTCCTGCCCGGGCAATATCTGAACGAGGGCGCGATTTGCGCGCTGCTCGGCCTCGGCCGCACCCCGGTGCACCAGGCGCTGCAGCGGCTGGAGATCGACGGCCTGGTCGAGATCATGCCGCGCAAGGGCGTCATCGTGCTGCCCGACAGCATCGGCGAGATCATCAAGATTCTCGATTCGCGCATGGCGGTGGAGCCGGAGCTGGCGCGTCATGCCGCCGAGCGGGCCACGGCCGAGACCGCGGCGGAGCTGAAGGCGCTTGCCAGCGTGCAGAAGTCCGATCCGGACATCTCCGACATCGACGCTTTCACTACCAGCGATCGTGCCTTCCACCGCAAGATCTCTGACATGTCGGGCAACCAGGTGCTCAGCGACTTTGCGCGCAATCTGCACGAACGGTCCTGGCGCTACTGGTATCTGCATCTATGGCAGACGCTGGATATCCAGGGCAGCAACCGTCAACACACCGCCATCGCGGAAGCGATCGCCAAGCGCAACGGCGACGCGGCCGCTGACGCCATGCGCGAGCACATTTCGAGCCTGAAACAACGTCTGTCGCAAATCCAAAATGCGCGTGGCGGCGCCCGCGCCGATCGCCATCGTTCCGATTGAGGAGGAAAACACCGTGAGCACCCAGCCGCAGATGCCCGCCGGCATGCCTAGTCTCCAAGAGGTTCTGATCAAGAGCGACGAGCTGACCTGGCGTCCCAAGTCGCTGAAAGGCGTTTACGAGAAGGTGCTCTGGCGCGACGACGCGACCGGCGCCTCCATCTGCCTCATCAAGTTCGACAAAGGCACGAGCATTCCCGAGCCGCATATGCACGCCTCGAACCAGTTCATGTTCGTGCTGAAGGGGCACTACGAGTACAAGCACAACGGTCTCGTGCTGCGCGACGGCTCGTTCTACTGGAACCCGAAGGGCAATGTGCATGGCCCGACGATCGCGCACGAAGAGACCATTGTCGTTGAGATCTATGACGGCCCGCATTATCCGATGCGGCCGAGCTGGTACGACAACGACGAGGACGCGCGCTGATGGCCGAGGCCCGGGCTGACGCGCCGGTCGCCATCGACGCGGCGGAGCTCACAAAAGGCGTTGCCCGGATCCTGGCCGCGGCGGGCGTCGCGCTGGGCGATGCGGCTCTGGTCGCGGAGGACATCGTCGCCGCCGATCTTGAAGGCGTCGCCTCGCATGGCGTGATGCTGATCCCGATGTATCTCGACCGTTTGCTCAAGGGGTCGATTTCCACGGCGTCCGCCGGAGAGGTGGTGTGGAATAAAGACGGTGCCATTGTCATCGATGCCGGCAATACGTTGGGTCAGCTCACCGCGCATCAAGCCGTCGATCTTGCGGTTACGCGCGCGCGTGACATCGGCCTCGCCGCAGTCGCCGTGCGAAATGCCTTTCACTTCGGCACGGCCGGTCGCTACGCGCGGCTGATCGCGGATCAAGGCTGCATCGGCATGGTGATGTCCAACACGCGGCCGCTGATGCCGGCGCCGGGCGGCGCGGAAGCTCTGGTCGGCAACAATCCGCTGGCGATCGCGCTGCCGACCAAAGGGCCATTTCATGCCGAGACCGACTTTGCGTTGAGCGCAACGGCGATGGGCAAGATCCGCCTCGCTGCCGCGGCCGGCAAATCAATTCCGGAGGGATGGGCGGCGGACAACGAAGGTCGTGCGACGACCGATCCCAATGCGGCGATCAAGGGCATGCTGCTGCCGGCGGCTGGGCCGAAAGGCTTCGGTCTTGCCTTCATGATCGACATGCTGTGTGGCGGTCTATCCGACGGTGCCATCGGCCCGGAAGTGCGTCCGCTCTACGGCGATCCGGCGCAGCCTTACCGCTGCAGCCATTTGTTTCTCGCCATCGATGTCGGCCACTTTCCGGCGGGCGCCTTTGCCGACCGGACTGCCGGACAGATCGCGCGCGTCTCCGCCTCCAAACGCGCGCCTGGCGTCGACCAAGTTTATGCCCCGGGCGAGCTCGCATATCACGCGCGCGAAAAGAGCGCCGGCAGGTGCCAGCTCGGCCCCGAGACCGTCCGCAGCTTGATCGACGCGGGCGCCAAGGTCGGCGTCGACCTCAACGCAATGTTCACGGCCAGTTAAGGAGAGAACCATGAAGCAACAAATCACAAGCGACAAGCTCCGCCAGCCGAACGGCCACTTCTCGCAGGCGACCGTCATCGAGGCGCGGGGCAAGCTCGTGTTCATCTCCGGCATGACGGCGCGCAAGCCCGACGGCACCATCGCGGGCATCGGCGACATCACCGAGCAGACGCGCCAGGTGTGCGAAAACGTCAAGGCGGCGGTGGAAGCGGCAGGCGGCACGCTGGACGATATCGTCCGCGTCGACGTCTATGTACGCAACATGGAGCACTTCGAGAAGATCCACGCTGTGCGTCGCGAATACTTCAAGCCGCCGCTGCCGGCCTCGACCATGGTCGAGATCACGAAGATGACGTCGCCGGACTATCTCATCGAGATCAACGCTATCGCCGTGCTGCCCAACGCCTGACACGCGGACTGCGACGATGAAGGCGCATTTCGACGCAAAAGATGATGTGATCGTCGTCACCGGCGGGGCGAACGGCATCGGCCGCGCCTTGGCGAAGGCCGTTGCCGCGGCCGGCGCGCGCGTTGTCGTATTCGATCGCGACCGGGCGGCAATGGACTCGCTGGCGCGCGAGGCGCCGTCGGTTTCCGCGCGCGACCTCGACGTCAGCGACCGCGCGGCCGTAATGGACGCCTTCGCGGCGATCGAGAAGGAGTACGGCGGCATCGACGGTCTCGTCTGCGCCGCCGCGATCCAGCCGCGCACGCGGGTCGATGCGATGGACCCGGCCGAGTGGCAGCGCGTGCTGAACATCAACCTCAACGGCGTCGTCTGGTGTTATCAGGCGGTGATCGGCGGCATGATCAAGCGCCGTCGTGGCAGCATCGTCGCCTTCTCTTCGGGGCTCGCCCATCAGGGTTGGCCGGAAGCGTCGGCCTATGCCGCGACAAAGGGGGCGATGATCGCCTTCGCCAAGAGCGCGGCGAAGGAAGTGGCGACGCATCGGGTGCGCTTCAATCTTATCGCGCCGGGCGTCATCGATACGCCGCAGTACCGCGCCGCCAATGCGGGTCCGGACGACGCGAGTTGGCGCAATTCGATCGGCGTCGGCGCGCCGGAGGATGTCGTCGGCCCGCTGATGTTCCTGCTGTCGGATGCGGCGACAATGACGGCGTCGCTCGTCAGTCGCGACTTCGCTTATCCGGCGCGTGAGGATTGAAGAGGGCCGTGGCATGAAGCCGATCATTGTCGTCGGTGCGGGTCCGGTCGGTCTGACCACGGCGCTGGGGCTCGATTTCTACGGCCTGCCGTTCCGGCTTTTCGAAGAAGACGAGACGCTGTCGCTCGACACCAAGGCGGGCACGATCCTGACGCGGACGCTCGAAGCCTTCCGCCGTTACGGCGTGGCGGACGACGTGCTCGCCAAGGCGTTGCGCGTCGACGAGATCGGCGGTCTCGATCGCGCGACCAATACGCCGACCTCGTCGGTGCGCACCGAGGTGCTGGTCGACGACACGCGCTATCCCTTCGTCATCAACCTGCCGCAGCATCATCTCGAGCCGGTGCTGCGCGAGCGCCTCGAGGCGCGGCGCCCGGGGGCGTTGCATCTCAAGCACCGGCTGACGTCGTTTCGCCAGACGGCCGATGGCGTCATCGCGACGTTCGACACGCCCGAGGGGCCGCGCGAGGTCGAAGGCTCCTACCTGCTGGCCTGCGACGGCGGGCGCAGCACGGTGCGCACGCAGCTCGACATTCCGGTCGAGGGCGTGTCGCACGACGTGCGCTACATGCTGGTCGATCTCAAGGTCGATCTCGATATCGCCAATCCGCGGGATTATCCCTATCTCGCTTACTTCTCCGATCCGCAGGAGTGGATGATCCTGGTGCGCCAGCCGCATTGCTGGCGCTTCCTGTTTCCGCTGCCGCCGGACGCGGAGCCGCCGACCAACGATGCCTTCGGTGAGAAAGTACGCCGCTTCATCGGCGACGTCGACAAGCTCGAGGTCATCAACACCGTCGTCTACCGCGTGCATCATCGCATCGCCGCCGAGTGGCGGCGCGACCGCGTGTTCCTGATGGGCGACGCCGCGCATCTCATCACGCCGATGTGGGCGCTCGGGCTCAATACCGGCATCCTCGACGCGATCAGTCTGCCGTGGCGGCTCGCCTGGGTGGCGCGCGGCTGGGCAACGGACGCGCTGCTCGACGGTTATGCGCGCGAGCAGCGGCCGCTGGCCGTCAACGGTTCGGGCGAGATGGCCGAGCAGGCGCGCAAATACATGAGCGGCGAGGGCGACGTGTCGGCCGTCATGTCGGGCAGCGACTGGGGGCTTGCGGCGACGCGCACCTTGCTCGGCGTCCGCCTCGGCGTCGACGACAGCGCGCAGTGGTCGATGGTGAAGATGGGCAAGGAGCCGCTTCAGGTCGGCGACCGCATGCCGGACGTCGACCTGCACGGCCCGGACGGCAGACCGCACCGGCTGCACGATCTCGTCGACGACAATTTCCTCGCGCTCTACTTCACCGACGCGCGGCGGCAGCCGGCCGTGCCGAAGGCATCGCTGCCGGGCCTCAAACACTACATCGTATCGCGTTGGGACGCGCCGCTCGACTCCGGCCTGCGCGACCGCGCGCTGCTCGACGTCGGTGGGCGGCTGTTCAAGCGCATCGGCTGCCCGCCCGACACCTTGGTGCTGGTGCGGCCGGACGATCACATCGCCGCGATGATGCCGATCAAGCAGGGCCTCGCCGAGGATCTCTACCGGCGCATCGTCGGACAATAGGAAGAGCGCCGTGCAGCCGATCAAGCTCGACATTCACACGCATCTGGTGCCGGTCGACGCGGCGGCGCTCGCCGGCATCGACGGCGTATCCTGGGATGCGGCCGCCGGCGCGATGACGGTCGACGGCCACACGCTCGGCATGAAGCCGCTCTATGCGCCGGACAAACTGATCGCCTGGCTCGACGCGAATGCCATCGGCGCCGCATGGATTTCGGCGCCGCCACCGCTTTATCGCCAGCACCTGTCCGAAAGCGCCGCCGCCGCGTGGTGCGACTATGTCAATCGCGGTCTCGCCGATATCGCGCAGCGCCACGCGAACCGCCTGACGGCCCTGCCGCATCTGCCGATCGAACATCCGGCGCTCGCCGCCGACATCGCGGCCCGGGCCATCGCCGCGGGTCGTCACCGCTTCAGCGCGCCATCCGGCGGACCGGGCCGCATGCTTTCGGACGCCGCCTATACGCCATTGTGGCAGGCACTCGATAAGGCAAACGCCTTCGTTCTCTTCCATCCGGGCGAGAACGACGATGCGCGGCTGACGCCGTTCTATCTCACCAACCTGCTCGGCAATCCGTACGAGACGACCGTCGCCATCGCCCACATCGTGTTCGGCGGCATCGCCGAGCGATATCCCAACATCAAGTTCTGCTTCGCCCACGGCGGCGGTGCAGCGGCGATGCTCGCCGGACGTTTCGAACGGGCGTTTCATACGGATCGCCCCGGCGTCGATAAGTCGCTGGAGCCGCCGCGCGTGGCCCTGCAGCGCCTGTGGGTCGATTGCATTACCCACGAACGTGGCGCTTTGCACCTGGCGGCAAGCATCTTCGGCAAGAAGCACGTCGTGTTCGGCTCCGATTGGCCGTTCCCGATGGGCGTCATTGAACCACAGGCGCAGCTTGCCTGGCTCGAAGGCGACGAACGCAAGCGCGTCGTCGAGGACAATCTGACGGCGCTGAGCGCCTGAAACAACCTGCGGAGTTGAGGTATGGCTGACGACACCTTCGATCCTTCGGCTCCGCTCGGGCCGATCGGCGACGAAATCATCTTCGAAAACGAGTATGTGCGCGTCTGGGGCCTCAATCTCGACCCAGGCGATCGCCAGCCTTGGCATCGCCATGACCTGCCTTACATCGTGATCCCGCTGACGGACGGCGACAACGAGATGCATTTTTCCGATGGTCGCCGCAAGCCGACGCAGGAAAAGCCGGGCATGGCGCTGTGGCGCGAACCGGGCATTCCACACGAGCTGATCAACCGCAGCGGGTGGACATATCGGAATATCCTGGTCGAGGTGAAAGTGCCGTTCGCCAAGGCGGCGCCATAGCGCCGGCGCGAACATTCTCATAAGCTGATCCCTTGCGCGTCCGCCGTCGGGGGATCAGGGCTTGGAATTCCGGCAAATCCGTTATGCCTTGGCCGTCGCCAAGTTGCGCAGCTTCACCAAGGCGGCCGAACGCCTGAACATCTCGCAGTCGGCCGTCAGTGAGCAGGTGAAGCTGCTCGAGGAGGAGGCCGGCTTTCCGCTGTTCAAGCGCGGGCCGCGCGGCATCGACGTCACCGAGCGCGGCCGCACGTTCCTCTACGAAGCGGAACGTATCGCTAGCGATCTCCTGAGCCTGAGCGACACCGCGCGGCGCCTGCGCGGCGCGCTGCTCGACACCTTCACCATTGGCATGGGCTCCGGCACGGCGCAGATCTTCATGCCGCGCCTCTTCAATAATCTCGAAGAGACGATGCCAGGCGCTCGGCTCGAGATCGTCACCGCGCCGACGAAAAGCATCTTCAACGAACTGCATGAGGAGCGGATCGACGCCGGCATCGCCATCGAATCCGAACCGGATCGTGTGCCTGCCGGCCTCGTTTTCGACCGGCTGACCGAAGTCGAGATGGCGCTGATCGTGCATCCGAAGCATGCGCTCGCGCGCTCGCGCCAGCCGATCGATATCGGCGGCCTGGTGGCCGAGCCGATCATCATGAACGAGCTTTCGGTCGGCTACGGTCAGGTCGTGCTGTCGCTGTTCACCGATCTCGGCATTCGTCCGAACATCCTCGCCATTGTCGACAACATCGACACGATGAAGGCCATCGTGCAGTCCGGCAAAGGCATTGCCATCGTGCCGCGGGCCTGCGCGGCGAACGAAGCGGCGCTCGGCGTGCTGAAGGTGATGTCGATCACACCGGCGCGCAGCGTTGCGCTGTCGTTGTTCCGAAGGCGGCAGCCGCTTTCGCGCCGCAAGGAAGGCTATCTGAACGCCTTGCGTGACGCGCTCAAGGACGAGCCGTCGAAGGCGAAGTAGCTTAGTCCGCTCATTCCCGCGTACCGCGAATCCGCGCGAGCTTGAGCGTCAGCGTATTCGGCGCTGGGTCTCCGCTTCCGCGGGAGGAGGGGCCGGTTCTGTCTAAACGGAATACGTTCTGACGGGGCGGCCGGCCGCTATCGGAAAATCCGATAGCCATATCGTCATTCAGTCTTGGACTTGTCGCGCAGCGGCTGTCGATAATTTCGGCATGACCGCAAACAAGGCACGTTTTCGCATCGGCATCGATACCGGGGGCACGTTCACCGATATCGTTTCTGTCGATTCCGATACCGGCGCAATGCGCGTTACCAAGGTGTCCTCGACACCGGCCAACCCGGCTGTCGGTCTCGTGCGCGGCGTCAATGCCATTCTCGATGCGGTGAGTGCCGGCCCCGGTGACGTGCTCGGTCTCGCGCACGGGACGACGGTTGCCACCAACGCGCTGCTTCAGGGCGATATCCGTTCGCTTGGTCTCATCGTGACGCAGGGCTTCAGGCACATCCTGGAGATCGCGCGGCAATCGGTGCCGGAAGGCTACGGCAACTCATATTTCTGGGTGAAACCCGAGCGTCTGGTGCCGCTGCAATTCGTGCGCGAAGTCGGCGGCCGTCTAACCTTCAAGGGTGAGGAGTTGCGCCCGCTGGATGAGGACAGCGTGCGCGCCGCGGCGCGTTTCTTCAAGCGCCAGCGCGTCGAAGCCATCGGCATCTGCCTCATGCATTCCTATGCCAACGACGGGCACGAGCGGCGTGTGGCCGAGATCGTCGCCGAGGAATATCCGGAAGCGACGTTGTCGCTCTCCTGCGCGGTGCTGCCGGAGTATCGCGAGTACGAGCGCGCGGTGACGACCTTGGTGGACGCGTTCGTAAAGCCTTATCTCGACCGTTATCTCAAGCGCGTGCACGACGAGCTTGGGTCCTTGCGCGACAAACCGTTCCTGGTGATGCAATCCTCAGGCGGCGTTGCCAGCGCCGACCAGATCCTGCGCAAGCCGATCACGACAGCCTTGTCCGGTCCCGCCGCCGGTGCGCTCGGCTCGGCGGTGATCGCGGAGGTTGCCGGCTTTCCCGATCTCGTGACGCTCGACGCCGGCGGCACATCGACCGACTTCTGTTTGATCGAAAAGGCCAAACCGCATCTCACCAATGGCGGTTCGGTCGGCCCTTTCCCCGTGCGCATTCCGATGATCGACATTGCGACCATCGGCATCGGCGGCGGCTCCATTGCCTGGATTTCGCGTGAGGGTCATCTCAAGGTCGGCCCGCGCAGCGCTGGGGCCGTGCCTGGGCCGATGTGCTATCCGAACGGCGGCGACGAGCCCACGATCACCGACGCCAATCTCGTGCTCGGCCGCATTCCGCCGGCGTTGATCGGCGGCGGCATTGCGCTGAACATCGAGCGTTCGCGCGCCGGCATTGCCGCGCTGGCCAAACGCCTGCCCGGCAATATGACGCCGGAGGCGCTGGCGCACGGCATTATCGAGATCGCCAACTGGGCGCAGGCCAATGCCATTCGACAGATGACAGTCCAGCGCGGCATCGATCCGCGCGGCTTCGCGCTGCTGTCGTTCGGCGGGGCGGGGCCCGCGCAATCGCCGGCGGTGATGGACCTGCTCGGCATGAAGGCCTGCATCGTGCCGCCGAACCCGGGCAATCTCTCCGCCTTCGGTCTGCTCGCGGTGGATTGGCGCACCGATCAGATCGTCACCAAGGTGATGCACGAGGATAGCGTCGACCTCGCCGCGATCGCCGCGCATTATGCCGCGCTCGAGCGCGAAGCGACCGAGACCTTGAAACGCGACGGCATCGATCCTTCGCGTATCCGTCTCGCGCGCGAAGCCGATGTCCGCTACGCCGGCCAGTCGATGGAAGTGCGCGTGCCGGCGCCCGGCGGCGCCGTCGATGCGGCGTTCCTGGCCCAACTGATCGAGGCTTTCAACGCCGCGCATCTGCGCACGTTCGGTTACAATTATGCCGGCAAGCAGAAGATCGAATTGGTGAACTTCTGCGTTTCGGGGTTCGGCGTCATCGAGCGGCCGAGTATGCCGAAGCTGTCTCTCGCCACCGCGAAAGCGGCGCCGAAGGGGACGCGCCCCGTCTATTTTCTCGACCATTACGCCGACACGCCGATCTACGATCGCGCCACGCTGGCCGCGGGCTTCCGCCTGCAAGGCCCTGCGGTGGTGGAAGAGTTCGGGTCGACGACCGTAGTGTTCCCCGATCAGACGCTGGAGGTCGACCCACACGGCATTCTGATCGTGCGTGCGGCTTCTGTTCCCTCCCCCTTTGTGGGGCAGGGGAGTGGAGACGCTCTGCCATGAACATCCGCGCCGCCGCCTCTCCCGCCGATGTGAAGCCCTGGCCGACAGCGCCAAAGGGCACCAAGGTCGCGGTCGATCCGATCGTCCTCCAGATCGTCGAAGGCACGCTCAATTCGATCGAAGCCGAGATCGAATTCGCGATCGAGCGCACGGCGCGCTCGCCGATGATCCGCGAAGCGCACGATTACCGCGTCGGCCTGTTCGACAAATACTGCCGCAAGCTCACCGGCCGTTCCTACTCGGCAATGCCGAATGCGGTGGTGCGAGACTTCGCGCCGCACACGATGAAGCCCGGCGACGTGTTCCTGATGAACGACACGTATCTGACGGAAGGCTCGATCGGCCATCTGCCCGATCTGTGCTCGACCGTGCCGGTGTTCCACGACGGTGAAGTCGTCGCTTATATCCAGGCCTTCGGTCATCACGACGATGTCGGCGGCCGCGTGCCGGGCTCGATGCCGGGCACGGCCGTCACCGTGTTCGAGGAAGGTCTCGCCATTCCGCCGGTGAAGCTCTACAGCGAAGGCGTGTGCAACGAGGGTGTGATGACCATCCTCAAGCGCAACACGCGCGTGCCGGAGATGCTCGCCGCCGATATCGACAGCGAGGTGCAGGCCTGCCTGATGGGCGCGCGCCGCATGGCCTCGCTGTTCGAGCGCTTCGGCCGGGCGCAGGTCGAAGCGTGTTTCCAGGCGATCCTCGACAAGTGCCGCGACATCTATCGCAACGAGCTGCTGCCCAAAATCGCCGACGGCGAATATGTCTGGGAAGACTACGTCGAGCACGACGGCGTCACCGATCCCAAGCTGCACAAGCTCTCCTTGAAGATGATCAAGAAGGGCGGGCGCATCACGCTCGACTTCAACGGCACCGATCCGCAATCGTCGGGGCCGATCAACTGGCCGGCCGATTACGCCGACGGCGCCTTCCTGATCAAATGGATCGCGCCGATCCTGCGCAACCTCGCCGAGACGCCCGAGCGCGCCGCCGAGTTGCACGTCAACGAAGGCGTCTGCGAGATCTTCGACGTTATCTTCCCGCCGAAAGGCACGTTGATCACGCCGGAATGGCCGGCGGCGACCAATGCGCGCTCCTTTGTGCTGTTGCGTTGCATTGGTCTGCTCGCCGGCGTGGTGGCGCAGGCGGTCGACGGCCGCATGCCGGCCGATCAAGAGACGATCCGCTACACCGGCTTCTTCGGCAAGGACCAGAACGGCAAGCAGTTCCTGTCGCGCGAGGTGCTCGGCGGCGGCTCGGGCGGGCGCTATTACGCCGACGGCAACGATGCCATCCATATCGTGCCGGACTCGCGCAACCAGCCGGCCGAGTTCACTGAAACGCGTTTCCCGTTGCTGGTGGAGAAGCTGGCCTTGCGCACCGATTCCGGCGGCGCGGGCTTCCGCCGCGGCGGTCTCGGCTACGAGAAGCATTACCGCGCGCTGGTCGATTGCCGCACCATCGTCACGGCCGATCGCGTCCGTCTCGGCTGCTACGGCCTCAATGGCGGCAAGGCGGGACAGCCCTTCTGCGTCACCGTCGATCTTGAAGGCGCGCCGCGCGATCTCGGCGGCCTGGTCGACGGCGAACCGGTCGTGGCCGGTCAGGTCGTGCGTGTCGTCACGACCGGCGGCGGCGGCTGGGGCGACGCGCTCGAGCGCGAGCCGGACCTCGTGGCGAAGGATGCGACCGAAGGTCGTATCTCGCTTGCGAGCGCGCGCGACGATTATGGCGTCATTCTTGCTCCTCGACCGGGCGATGACGAGGATGGCTACACGATCGATGCCGCGGCGACGCTCAAACAGCGTGCGGAACTGCTGGCGAAGCGGACTGCGCCTCTGCCGATGATCGATCGCGGTGAAGGTTTCGAGAAGATGCTGCGCGGCGAATGCCCGCCGCGCATGAAATAGCGTCAAGGAAAGCAGAAGCGATGGCGATTGAAGTTGCGAAAGTCGAATTGAAGACCGTTCAGGACGCGAGCGGCGTCGAAGAGTGCATCAAGGCCGGGCGTTTTGCCGCGGACGACGTCATCGCCGTCATCGGCAAGACCGAGGGCAACGGCGGCGTCAACGACTTCACGCGCATTCTGGCCGATCAGGCCTTCCGCAAGGTGCTGTTGAAGCACGGCAGCCGTGGTGAAGCGAAAATCGCCGAGATCCCGATGGTGTGGTCGGGCGGCTGCGACGGTGTCATCACGCCGCATGCCACGGTTTTCGCGCGCAACGACAAGACCGGGCCTGCCTCGAAAGCGCGTCTTGCCATCGGCACCGCCATGAGTGCTGAATTGCTGCCGGAAGACATCGGTCGCATCGCCATGGTCGAGAAGGTCGCCGAGGGCGTGAAGGCGGCGATGAAGGATGCCGGCATCGACGATCCGAAGGATGTGCACTACGTGCAGACCAAGACGCCGCTCCTGACCATCGACGCGGTGCTCGACGCCGCCAAGCGCGGCAAGGACGTCGCCTGCGAGGTGCACGAGTCGATGGGCGTGTCGAACGGCACGACGGCGCTCGGCATCGCGGTGGCGCTCGGCGAGATCAAGATGCCCAAGGCGGAAGAGATTTGCCGCAACCTCGATCTCTATTCCTCGGTGGCGTCCTGCTCCTCGGGCGTCGAACTCACCCAGGCGCAGATCGTGCTGCTGGGGAACAAGGCGGGGGCGGGCGGCCGCTACCGGATCGGGCATTCGATCATGAAGGACGCCCTCGACATCGACGGCATCTACGAATCCATCCGCAACGCCGGCCTCGAGCTGCCGCAGCGTCCGCGTGCCTCCGATCTCGGCGGCAAGCTGGTCAACTGCTTCATGAAGTGCGAGGCTGATCGCACCGGCAAGCTGCACGGGCGGCGGCAGATCATGCTCGACGACTCCGATGTGCCCTGGCACCGCCATATCAAGGCGGCCGTCGGTGGCGTCGCCGCCACCGCCATCGGCGATCCGGCCGTCTTCGTCTCTGTCGACGCCATGCATCAGGGGCCGCAGGGCGGTGGCCCGGTGATCGCCATCATCGACGCCGGGGAGTGACCGTAACGGGCCCGCGGCACGAGCTTTGCTTGCAAACGAACGAACGCCGGCGGGTCGCCGGTTCCGTGGGTGATATGCTGGAAAAGTCCAGTCAACCGGGGGAGTTACGTGAGATGACCAAGTTCGGACGCAGCCGACGGCAGGTGCTCGTCGCGGGTCTCGTCGCCGCCACGCTCAGCGGCCTGTCGGTCGCGGCGCAAGCCGAAGCCGACAAGGTGAAGGTCGGCGTCTTCCCGATCAGTTCGTCGCTGCCGTATTTTGTGGCCATCGAGAAGGGCTACTTCAAGGAGCTCAATATCGAGCCCGAGACCATCAGGCTGATGGGCGGTCCGCCGAACGTGGCCGGCCTGATGACCAACCAGATCGAGGTTTCGGCGGTTCTGGTCACCCTCGAAGGCCTCAACGCCGACGTCAAAAAGCCCGGCGTGGCGATGTACGTCGCCATGCACAGCCAGACGTCGGTGTACAAGATGGAGCAGTTCGTGGTGCGCACGGGCCTTGCCGACAAGGTGAAGTCGCTCAAGGACTTCAAGGGCCTCAAACTGATGACGGCGCCGGGCCCGGCCAACCTCAACACCGCCAAGGGCATTCTCGCCAAGAACGGCCTCAAAGAAGGCGAATACTCCATCGATCAGCTCGACATGGGCCAGCATGTGAACGCCATGAAGGCAGGCACCTTCGACGGCGGTTACACGCTAGAGCCGAGCGCCACGATGATGGAGAAGATGGGCATCGCCAAGACCGTCGAGGCGGGGGTGATCTCCAAATACGTTCTCGGCGATGAGAAGGCCGATGCCTTCGCCGCCGGTTGCGCGTTCTCCTCGGACTTCATCGCGAAGCGTCCCGATGTCGCCAAGCGCTTCGCGCAGGGCTGGGCGAAAGCGGTCGACTACATCAAGAAGAACCCGGACGACGCCCGCAAATACCTCGCCAAGAACACCATGACGCCGGACGACTTGGTCGATAGCGTGCCGATGCTGGGCTACGAGATGGTCGGGAACTTCACGCCCGCGCAACTCGGCTACCTGCAGAAGTTCGCGGATTTCGGCACGCAAATCGGCGTTGTGCCGGAGAAAGTCGACGTCAAGAAGTTCCTGAAGGCCTATTGATCGATGCGGCCGCTATCCTCGTCCCCGCGAAAGCGGGGACCTGGTGGCCTAGGGCACGGGCATCTCAATGCCGCGCTGGATTCCCGCTTTCGCGGGAATGAGCCGAGATTGGGTCAACTGCACTAAAGGAGTGGCAGCTACGATGACAGTGGCGCAGGCGACTCTCTCGTCTCAATTCGAGGCCTTGCCGCAATCGGCCACTGCGTCGGCGGTTGTCCGACCGCACGTCACTATCCGCGGCCTCAGCAAGAAGTTCGGCAACACCGTCATTTACGACAACTTCGATCTCGATCTGCCGCGCGGCAAGCTCATTTCGGTGTTCGGGCCGAACGGTTGCGGCAAGAGTACGCTCATCAACATGATTGCGGGCCTCATCCCGGTCGACGCAGGGCAAATCCTGTTCGACGGCATGCTGCTCGACGAGATCAAGTTCGGCTACGTGTTTCAAAACTATCGCGAAGCGTTGTTCCCGTGGATGCGGGCCTTCGACAATATCGCCTATCCGCTGAAGATGATGAAGGTGTCGAAGCGGGAGCGTCAGGAGCGGGTCGAGAGGCTGGTCGCCCATCTTGGCATCAAGCTCGACCTGAATCTCTACCCCTACCAGATGTCCGGCGGGCAGCAGCAGCTCGTATCGATCATGCGGGCGCTGGTTGTCGACCCGGAGATTCTCTTTCTCGACGAGCCGTTTTCCGCGCTCGACTACGAGATGACCCTGTTCATGCGCGAGCAGTTGCAGAAGCTGTTCATGGAAAGCGGCACGACCATGGTGCTCGTTTCGCACGACCTGGAAGAGGCGGTCTACCTGGCCGATCGTGTTCTGCTGCTGTCGCGGCATCCGGCGCGGGTCGCGGACTTCACCGTAGTCGATTGCGCCCGCCCGCGCGACGACGCCACTCTGTCGGATCCGGAGTTTGTGCGCCTCAAGGCGCATTGCCTGGAGATTTTCCAACGCGAGGTGCGGCGGTCATGACGCGCCTTCTCGATCCCTTCTTGCCCATCGTCGGCGTTGTCGGCCTGCTCATCATCTGGGCCGTCGCTGTGTACGGTGGCTTCGTCGATCCGGTGCTGCTGCCGCCGCCCAAGGACGCCTTCATCGCCCTGTGGAAGGGCATGAACGGGGGTGTTCTGTGGGTCGATTTCGTACGCACCGTCGAGCGCACCGTCTGGTCCACGCTGATCGCGGCCGTCATCGCGATCCCGCTCGGTATCGTGCTCGGATCGAGCGAGCGCCTTTACCGTTCGCTCGAGTTCGTCATCGATTTCTTCCGCTCGACACCGGCGTCGGCGATGTTCCCGCTCTTCCTGGTGCTGTTCGGCGTCGGCGACAAGACCAAGATTTCGGTCGCGGCCTTCGGCGCGGCGCTGGTCATCCTCTTCAACGTCGCCTATGGCGTGATGAACGCGCGCAAGACGCGGCTGCTTGCGGCGAAAGTGATGGGCGCCTCACGCCTGCGCGTGCTGTTCGACGTCATGTTGCTTGAGTCCCTGCCGCAGACGTTCGTCGGCCTGCGCAACGGCGTATCGCTCGCGCTAGTCATCATCGTCGTCGCCGAGATGTTCATCGGCTCGCAGGACGGGCTCGGCCACAGCGTGTTCGAAGCGCAGCAGCTCTTCGAAATGCCGCGCATGTATGCGGCCATTTTTGCCGCCGGCGCGCTGGGCTATGGACTCAATCTGCTGTTTCTGCTGATAGAGCGGCGATTTGTGCACTGGTCCGGGAAATAGCGAAATCCAATGGCTAACGAGAGTCTGACGCGGAAAACCGCAGGCGAGCTGGTTGCGCTCGTCAAATCGCGCGAGATCACCCCCGTCGAGATTCTCGACGCGCATCTCGCGGTCATCGCGCGGATCAATCCGAAGCTCAATGCCATCGTCACGTTGGCGGCCGAGCCGGCGCGTGAGGCGGCGCTGAAAGCGGGCGACGCCATTATCCGCGGCGAGGAGACCGGGCCGTTGCACGGCCTGCCGGTCGGCATCAAGGACGTGACGCCCACCGCCGGCATCCGCACGACCTACGGCTCGCCGCTCTATAAAGAGCATGTGCCGGCCGAGGACGCCGAAGCGGTGCGGCGATTGAAGGCCGCGGGCGCGATCGTGCTCGCCAAGACCAACACGCCGGAATTCGCCGCCGGCGCCAACACGGTCAATCCCGTGTTCGGCGCGACGCGCAATCCTTGGAATCCGGAGTTGAGTCCGGCCGGTTCGTCGGGCGGCTCAGCGGTGGCGGTGGCGACCGGCATGCTGCCGATCGCGCAAGGCACCGATTTCGGCTGCTCGATCCGTATGCCGGCGGCCTTCTGCGGCATCGTCGGCATTCGCCCGACGCCCGGCCTGACGCCCAATTATCCGATGCCGCTTGCCTGGGATCCGGGCCAGGTGCACGGGCCTCTCACGCGCACAGCGGAGGACGCCGCGCGCGTGCTGGACGCGCTGGTCGGCTTCAGTCGCATCTCGCCGATCTCGGTGGCGCCGCCGTGGAAAAGTGCGCTGGCGGAAGTGGTGGCGAGTCAGGACGCGCGCGGCCTGCGCATCGCTTATGTGTCTGATCTTGCCGGCATCGGCGTCGACAACGAGATCGACGCGATCTGCCGTAAGACGGCAATGTCGCTGAAGGACGCCGGCGCCAGCGTCGAGGAGATCGGCTTCGACATCTCCGAAGGCCGCGAGCCTTATCAGGCGTGGCGCGGATTGTGGATGGTCGGCCAGCAATATGCCAACCTCGATCATCTCGAGGAGTTCGGGCCGAACCTCCAAGGCAACGTGAAGGCCGGTTTGAAGGTGACGCCGCTTGATTTCGCCAAGGCGGAACAAGCGCGGGCCAGGCTGTTCTTGCGCTTCCGCGATTTCTTCGACCGCTTCGATCTGTTGCTGACACCGGCCTCGCCGGTGAAGCAATATCCCGTGACGCAGAACTTTCCGACCGAAATCAATGGCAAGAAGCTCGCCAATTATACCGATTGGATTGCCGGCTCGTTCCTGATCACGCTGATGAGCCTGCCTGCCGGCAGTGTGCCCGCCGGCAAGACG
This sequence comes from Pseudolabrys taiwanensis, assembly GCF_003367395.1. Classification (NCBI taxonomy): domain Bacteria; kingdom Pseudomonadati; phylum Pseudomonadota; class Alphaproteobacteria; order Hyphomicrobiales; family Xanthobacteraceae; genus Pseudolabrys; species Pseudolabrys taiwanensis. Next base: position 4,305,208 of record NZ_CP031417.1, read on the forward strand.
AGCGAAGGCTTGCCGGTCGGCTTGCAGGTTGTCGGCGCCCGCTTCGAGGAGCCGCGTATTTTGTCAATCGCCAAGCTGATCCAGGCGATGCATCCTGTTGGTTTGCCGCCCGTCTGAACATATCGGCAAAGCCGATGGAGACTTCCCGCGCGCCGAAGGCTCGTCTGCTCCGAAATTGGTCAGCGCTGACCGACATTGAGGCTTTGGCTTCGGCAGGTCTGGCGTCATCCTGAGATGACGCGGGTTGACCTGCCGGAGCAACGCCGATGACCAGTGCCCTCGAAGCCGCACGCGTTTCCGTCGCCACGCTGCCGATCATCGATATATCGGGACTGAGTAGCGCGAACATCGCCGATCGCAAAGCGGTCGGCGCCGCCTTGCGCGCAGCGTGTCTCGATAAGGGTTTCTTCTACATCAAGAACCACGGGGTATCGGAAGATCTGATCTCCGATGTCTTCAGCGAAGCGGCTGCTTTCTTCGCGTTACCGTCCGAGCAGAAGGACGAGGTCAACAAAGCGAAATCGCCGTGCAATCGCGGTTACGAAACGCTCCAGGGGCAGACGTTGGAGGCCGGCGCGCCGCCCGATCTGAAAGAGGGCTATTACGTCGGGCCCGATCATGGGCCCGACGATCCGCGCGTGCTTGCCGGCATGTTCAATCACGGCGCCAATCAATGGCCGCCGCAGCGGCCGAACTTCAAGCCGGTGATGCAGGCCTATCTCAACGAGATGATGGTGCTGTCCGCCCGCATGATGGAAGGCATCGCGCTGTCGCTCGATCTGCCGGAGAACTATTTCGACGGTTACAACCGCGACCCGATGGCCACCGTGCGGCTGCTGCATTATCCGCCGCAGCCCGCGCAGGCGCGGCCGAACCAGAAAGGCGCTGGCGCGCATACCGATTTCGGCGGACTGACGTTGCTGCGGCAGGACGATGTCGGCGGTCTGCAGGTGTGGGATCAGACGTCCGACGGCTGGATCCATGCCGTTCCCGTGCCGGGAACCTATGTCGTCAATCTCGGCGACATGATCGCGCGCTGGACCAACGATCGTTATCGCTCGACCGTGCATCGCGTCGTGAACATGTCGGGCCGCGAGCGCTACTCGGTGCCGTTCTTCTATACCGGCAACTATGCGCATACGGTCGAATGCATTCCGACCTGTCTGTCGCCGGGCGAGGCGCCGAAGTATCCGCCGATCACGGTCGAGGCGCATATGCGCGAGATGTACAAGCGAACCTACAAGTAGGCCGCCGTGGCGCAACGTTACACCTTCATTCTGGTGCATGGCGCCTGGCAAGGCGCCTGGGCGTGGGACACCATCGTGCCGCGCTTGAAGGCGGCGGGGCATGACGCCATCGCGGTCGATCTGCCCGGTAACGGCTTCGACGATACGCCGCCGCAGGAGGTGTCGGTCGCGCGCTATGCCGATCATGTAGCGAAAATCATCGACGGCACAGAGGGGCCGATCGTTCTCGTCGGCCACAGCATGGGCGGCGTGACCGCCTCGCAGACGTCCGAGCTGCGGCCGGAGCGCGTTGCGCTCGCCATCTATCTCTGCGCCTTCATGCTGCCGAACGACATGTCGGTGCTGGAGTTCTACGCGCTGCATCTCGAGCCCTGGATGAAGGGCGCGCACAAGCGCGTCACGCACGATGCGGAGGGATTGCGTTCGATGATCGATCCGGTGTCGGCCGTCGACGTGTTCTACCAGCTCGCCGACCGCACAGTGGCCGAAGCCGCCGCCAAGCGGCTGACGCCGCAGCCGGAGGCCGGCCGCGGCTCCAAGCTCAGCCTGACGCCGGAACGCTATGGCAGCATTCCGCGTGTCTACATCGAGGCGCTGCAGGATCGCAGCGTGCATCTACCGCTGCAGCGCAAGATGCAGGAGATCACAGGCTGCAATGCCGTCTATGCGCTCGACAGCGATCACGCGCCGCAGCTTTCGATGCCGGATCTTCTCGCCGAGACGTTTCTCGACGTGACGCGGACGCATGCGAGGCCGCTGTGAAACCGCCGCTGTTCGACTACAAGGCGCCGACCACCATTGCGGAAGCGGTGGCGATGCTTGCCGCCGATCCGGATGCCGCGGTGCTGGCCGGCGGTCAGAGTCTGCTGCCGGCGATGAACTTTCGCGTCGCCAATCCGTCGGCGCTGGTCGATATCCAGCACGTCCAAGGTCTCAATGGCATCTCGATCGACAAAGGCGAGATCGTCGTCAAGGCGATGGTGCGCCATCGCGAGCTGGAGCTCGATGTCGCGGTGCAGCGCGCCAATCCGCTCATCGCCGAGACGCTGCAACACGTGGCGCATGTGCCGATCCGCAACCGCGGTACCGTCGTCGGCAGTCTGTGCCATGCCGATCCTTCGGGGGAAATGCCGCTGCTGTTCGTGCTGCTCGGCGGTACGCTGGCTGCGTGCGGCCCAGCGGGCACGCGAACCATCGCCGCGGAGGACTTCTTCACGGCCTTCCTGACGACGGCGCGGATGCACGACGAGATTATCACCGAGGCGCGTCTGCCGGTGCTGCCGGAGGGCGCCGGCTGGGCCTTCGACGAAGTGACACGCCGGCACGGCGATTACGCGCTGGTCGGTGTCGGTTGCGTGCTAGCGCTGGCGGCGAACGGCACGGTCGAGACCATCCGGCTCGCCGCTTGCGGCATCGCCGACAAACCGGTGCGGCTGAAGGCGTCGGAAGCGGCTTTGCTGGACACACGTTTGGCGTCAGCCGATCTCGACAAGGCGGTGGCAGCTTCCGCATCGGCCGTCACCACGCCCGACGATATGAACACGTCGGCCGCGTTCCGCCGCCGCGCGCTCGGCGCGCTCATCCGCCGTCTGGTGGCGAAGGCCGCGGCACGGGCCAAACCCAAGGAGCAGCCGTGATGCGCGGCAAGATCAAGCCGGCGCTGCCGGAGCGGTCCGAAGATCCGCGCGTCACGGTCTCACTGACGGTCAATGGCGAGCCGGTCACCCGCACCGTCAGCGTGCGCATGCTGCTCAGCGATTTCCTGCGCCATGAGCTTGGCCTTACCGGCACGCATGTCGGCTGCGAGCACGGCGTCTGCGGCTGCTGCACCGTGCACATCGACGGCAAGGCGGCGCGCTCGTGCCTGACCTTGGCGGTGCAGGCGAACGGCAGCGAGGTGCGCACCATCGAGTCCGTCGCCGCCGGCGACGGCGCTTTGCATCCGGTGCAGCAGGCGTTCAAGGAGTGCCACGCGCTGCAATGCGGCTATTGCACGCCGGGCATGGTGATGAACGTGCTCAGCCGCTTCGAGGAGCCGGGCGCGCTCGATCTCTCGGATGACGGCATCCGCGACATGCTGTCGGGCAATCTGTGCCGCTGCACCGGCTACAGCAACATCGTCACGGCGGTGCGCCGCGCGGCCGAACTGCTGGGGCGGACGGAGTAGGTCCCATGTCCACGCGCTATTTCGGGCAACGCGTCGAGCGCAACATCGATCCGAAGCTGCTGCGCGGCGAAGGCGCCTATGTCGACGACATCCCGCTGACCAATGCGCTGCACGCGGCCTTCCTGCGCAGCCCGGTGGCGCGCGGCAAGATCAAGCGCATCGACGTGAGTGCCGCGCGGGCTTACCCGGGTGTCGCGGCGGTCTATACCTATGCCGACATCGGTCCGCTGGACCGGCCGATGCCGCTGCTCATTCCCCATCCGTCGATGAAGAGCCCGAAGACGCAGCGCCCGCTGGCGCGCGGCGAGGTGTTCTATGTCGGGCAGACCATCGCCATGGTGGTGGCGGTCGACCGCTACGTCGCCGAGGATGCCGCGGCGCTGATCGAACTCGAGATCGAGCCCTTCGCCGTCGAGATGGATATGGCGAAGGCGATCGCCGACGGCGCGCCTTTGGTGCACGCCGATGTGGCGAACAACATCGCCGCCGAATTCGTGCAGACCTCCGGCGATCCGGACGGCGCTTTCGCCCGCGCGGAGCACGTCACGCGCATCACCGTGCAGGTGGATCGCTCGACCGCGGCGCCGATGGAATGCCGCGCGGTGGCGGCGCGCTGGGACGAGATTTCCGGCGAATTGACCGTCTGGGACGGCACGCAGGCGCCGATCTCGGTGCGCGGCGGCCTTGCCTCGATCTTCGCGCTCGACGAGGACAAGGTGCGCGTGATCGCGCCGGACGTCGGCGGCGGCTTCGGTCAGAAGGTGCTGCTGTTCTATCCGGATGAACTCTTGGTGCCGATGGCGGCGATGCAGCTTGGCCGGCCGGTCAAATACATCGAAGACCGGCGCGAGAACTTCCTCGGCTCCTCGCAGGAGCGCACGCAGATCCACACAATCGAACTCGCGGCGATGAAGACCGGGGAAGTGATCGGCCTGCGCGATAGCTTCCTGCACGACACCGGCGCCTTCATTCCTTACGGCATCGCCGTGGCGCAGGTGGCGTCGACCTCGATCGCCGGGCCTTATCGCATCCCTAACATCTGGGTGGAGTTCAAGGCGGTCTATACGCCGACGGTGCAGGTGACGCCCTATCGGGGCTGCGGAAGGCCGCAAGCCTGCTTCGCGCTCGAACGGGCGATGGACCAATTGGCGGAAGACCTCGGCATCGATCGGTTCGAAATCCGCCGCCGCAATTTCATCGGCGAGAAGGAATTTCCTTACGAGCGCGCCGGCCTGCTGTTTGCGGACGGCCTGAAGGTGACGCTCGATAGCGGTCAGTATGCGAAGGCCTTGTCGCTCGCGGCGGCGCAACTCGATATGGCGGATTTCGCAGGCGAGCAGGAAAAGCTGCGCGCTGACGGCAAATACCTCGGGCTCGGTCTTGCCTGCTATGTCGAAGGCACCGGCCTTGGACCCTACGAAGGCGGACACATCCGCGTTCATCCGATCACCGGCAAGGTCTACGTCAATACGGGTCTGTCGACGCAGGGTCAGGGCCACGACACCGTGTTCGCGCAGATCGTCGCCGATCAACTCGGTGTGTCACCGCAAGATGTGATCGTGGTCGAAGGCGACACCAAGGCCTTCGACTGGGGCGTGGCGACCTTCGCCAGCCGTGCCGCGGTGGTGAGCGGCAATGCCATCCACAAGACGGCTATCACCGTGCGCGGCAAGATCCTGCAGGCGGCGGCCAACATGCTCGAAGCCGATATCGACGATATCGAGCTGCGCGATTCCGCCGCCTGGGTGAAGAATTCGAATCGGCATGTGTCGCTCGCGGCCATCGCCACCGCCAGCAACCCGTTGCGCTACGCTTTCAACGAAGCCGCGCAGGCGGCGACGCAATTCGCGCCGGCCAGCAAACACGATGGTCCGCCTTTGGCCGAGGGCCAGGCGCCGGGGATTGAAGCGACCGACTATTACAGTCCATCGCAATCGACCTGGGCCTATGGCGTGCATGCGGCGATCGTCGAGGTCGATCCGGCCTTGTGCACGGTCAAGATCCGGAAATACGTCTGCATCCATGACTGCGGCAACATGATCAACCCGACCATTGTCGAGGGCCAGGTGATGGGCGGCATCGCGCAAGGCATCGGCGGCGCCCTCTACGAGCGGCTCGATTATATGCCCGACGGCACCTTGTCGAACGCGAGCCTGATGGATTTCCTCGTGCCTTACGCCACGGAAATCCCGCCTGTCTCCGTGTTGCATCTGGAGACGCCGTCGCCGCTGAATCCGTTGGGCGTGAAGGGCGTCGGCGAGGCCGGCTGCATCGCGGTCGGCGCCGTGGTGGCTTCTGGTGTCGAAGATGCGCTCAAGTCGCTCGGCGACATCAAGTTGCGGCATGTCCCGCTCACGCCGCGCATGCTCAGCGACGCGTTGGAGAGCGTGGGGTATTAGTAAGTTGGCGGTACGGCCTATCCGTCGTCATGCCCGGCCTTGTGCCGGGCATCCACGTCTTGCCGGTTCAACTAAAAGGAAAAACGTGGATGGCCGGGACAAGCCCGGCCATGACGCAAGTTGCTAAGCCGCGTCTCGCTTCGCCTTGCGCGTCTTCCACTCCGACAGGATGTCGGCCGAATCCGCCACCAAGCCGAGGTGCAGTGACACCATGGCGAGCGCCGCCTGTTCAAGATTGTCGTCGGTGCCGCGCACCAGATCGCGTGCCACCAGCACCCGGTAATTGTGGTTGTTGGCGTCGAACGCACTGTTGAGAACGCAGCAGTCGGTGAAGCCGCCATCGAACACGACAGTTTCAACGCGCATGTTGCGCAGCAGGAAATCGAGATCGGTCGGATAGAAGGCGGAGAGCCGCCGTTTGGTCTCGACGATCAGGTCTTCCGGCAGCACTTTGGTGACGAACTCCGTCCACGCCGAGCCCTCGATGGCGTGGCGGTCGCTGCCTGGGATCGGTCCGACGTGCAGCGGGAAAGTGCGGCGCCACGCGGCGGGAATGCCCTTGAGATCGTCGACGCCGCTTTGGCGCAGCACCGAGCGCACATGGATGATGGGCACGCCGAGCGCCCGCGCCGCGTCGTGGAACGCGTCGATAGGCTTGACGATCTCGCGCGCACGGGGCGCCGGGCAGGGACAGTCGGGCGACTCGTCGAGATGCCCGCGGTGCATGTCGATCGAGACGATCGCGGTCTTTCCCGGGTCGAGATAGTCCTCGAAGGCGTCGCCGGTGTCCTGCGGTTTGCCGTAGACGTGGATGCGCATGGTTTTGTCCCCTCACTGTCATTCCTGGGCGCGATCGCAGCGAGCGAACCCGGAATCCAGCCACAAAGACTGAACGTGTTTCTGGATTCCGGGTTCGCGCTAGCGCGCGCCCCGGAATGACGAAGTTCTATCGCCTCTCCTCGCGCACATGCGGCTGGCCGAGCGAGCCGGGCTCGGCCGTGGCCACCCGCTGGCGGGCGCCGACCCAGATCATGACCGCGATTGTGGCGAGATAGGGCGTCATCAGCATCAGATACTGCGGCACGCGGATGCCGGCGGCGGCGATGTGCGGAATCACCGCCTCGATGCAGCCGAACAGCAGGGCGCCGGCGAAGGCCGGCCAGGGCGCCCAGCGTGCGAACACAACGAGCGCGACGGCGATCCAGCCGCGCCCGCCGGTCATGCCCGTCACCCACAGCTTGACGTTGACGACAGAGATGTATGCGCCGGCGAGGCCGATCAGCGACGAGCCGATGACGATGGCGAGGATGCGGTTGAGGCTCACGCTGATGCCGGCCGCGTCCGCCGCGGCGGGGTTCTCGCCGACGGATCGGATGCGCAGACCCATCATCGTCGAGAACAGCCAGTAATTGACGGCGAAGAAGATGAGCACCGTCAGATAGACGACGGCGTCCTGCATGAACAGGATGCGGCCGATGACGGGGATCTCGGAGAGGGGCCAGATCACCAGCCGGCCGAGCCCGGGCAGTTGCTTGTTCTGCCAGTTGGCGAGCGTGCCGATGAGGCCGGTGAGGCCCTGGCAGAAGAACACGATCGACAGTCCGGCGATCACCTGGTTGATGCGCAGGACGACCGCGAGGCCCGCGAACAGCAGAGACACGACGCTCGCGGCCAGCATGGCGCCGATCAGCGCCACGGCCGGATAGCCGCCGAGCGTCAGGCAAATGCCGGCGCCGGTGAGCGCGCCGACCAGCATCAGGCCCTCGGCGGTCAAGTTGAGCACGCCCGACCGCTCGGAAATGATGAGCCCGAGCGCGGCGAGCGCATACGGCACCGCGGTCTGCGGGGTGTTGGCGAGCCAATTGACGATGAAATCGAGCACGGCGCGCCTCTACCGGATCCAGCGAATGCGATGGCGGATCAGGAATTCCGACGACGCCACCGCCATGACGATGATGGCTTCGATCAACTGCACCATCGTGAACGGGATTTGATAGAAGATCTGCAACGACTGGCCGACGATGAACAGCACGGCGATGAGAAAGCTGACGACGGCAACGACGATCGGATCGTTGCGCGACAGGAAGGCAATGAGTACGCCGGAGAACACGTAACCGTCGGCGAAGGATTGCGTCAGACGGCCTTCCTGGCTCGCCACATTGACGAAACCGGCGAGGCCGGCGCAGGCGCCGGAGAGGCCGACGATCCAGATGGTGATCGATTTGATCGGGATGCCGACGACCTTGGCCATGCTCGGATTGGCGCTGATGAAACGCATGTAGAAGCCGACGCGGCTGAAATGGATCAGCCAGCCGGCCGCGACCACCACGGCGAGCGCGATGAGAAGGCCGCTGTTGATGCCGATGCCGATCTCGGTCAACCGCTCGAACGGCTTGTAGGGTGTCGATTGCGGGAAGGCCGAGCGCGCATCCTGCCAGGCGCCGTAGAGCAGATGGAACAGGAAGTACATCGCCACGTAGTTCAGCAGCAGCGTGGCGATGATCTCGTTGACACGGAAGCGCATCTTCAGGAAGGCCGCGAGCAGACACCACAGCGCGCCGCCGATGGCCGCGGCGACAAGCATGATGCCGAGACGGATCGGGGCCGGGCCGACCTCATACATCGACACCGCCGTGGCGAAGATGCCGCCGAACAGCATCTGGCCTTCGAGGCCGAGATTCCAGAAGCCCATGCGGAAGGCGAGGCTGGCGGCAAGGCCGACCAGGATCAACGGTGCGGTCTGGATGAGGATATTGCGCAGGCTCTCGGCGTTGAACGCGCCGGCAAGTTCGCCCGCGAGCTGCAGCGGCGAGATGCCGGCCGCCGCGAGGATGGCGACGGAGATGGCGAGGCCGACGAACAGCGAACCGCCGAGGAACAGGCCCTGCTTCCACGCCGGCAGGCTCTGCCGCATGTCGAGGACGATGCGTGAACGGGCGGCGTGAGCCGGTTCCGGCGCGGCGGCCTTCATGGCGGATACATCATGCATGGTCCACCATGGCGCGGCCAATGGCTTGTCTGTCGGCGGGACGATCGAACTCGGCGACAATACGGCCGCGCGTCATCACGCCGATGCGGTCGGACAGGTTCATGACTTCGTCGAGGTCCTCGCTGATGAGCACGACGGCGGCGCCGCGATCGCGCGCGGCCAGCAGCCGCTGATGCACGGCGTTGCAGGCACGCGCGTCGAGGCCGCGGCTTGGGCTATGGGCGACGACAACGGCTGGCTCGCGGCTGAACTCGCGCGCGATCACCAGCTTCTGCGCGTTGCCGCCGGACAGAAGCGCCGCGCGCTGATCGATGCTGCGCACGCCTTGAACGTCGTAGTCGGCGACGGCCTGCGTGGCATCGCGCCGAATCGCGCCGCGATCCACCATGGCGAGCGAGCCGTAGCGGCCCGAGCCGATGTTGGCGACGGCGAAGTTGTCGGCGATCGACAAGGTGCCGGCGAGCGCGAAGGAATATCGATCGGCTGGAATGGCCGCGACGGCGGCCATGCGCGCGCCCGACATCGGCGCCTGCGCGACGTTGCCGAGCCCGTCGATGAAAAGCTCGCCTTCGGCCGGCTGGCGCGCGCCAATCAAGGCCTCGGCCAGTTCCGCCTGGCCGTTGCCGCTGACGCCGGCGATGCCGTAGATCTCACCGGCGCGCACGAAGAAGGTCGCATCCTCGAGCGCCGTGCGTCCGTCCGCGCGCAGGCATCGGAGCCGGCCGACATTGAGCCGCGTTGGGGCGCCGTCGGCCTTGCGCACATGCGGCGAAAAAGGCTGTGTGTCGCCGACCGTGAGCTGGGTCAGTTCCGCCGCCGTCGTCTGTGACGGGTCGAGCGTCGCGACGGCTTTGCCGCGCCGCATGATGGTGACCTTGTCGGCATAACGCTTCACCTCGTGCAGCTTGTGCGTCACGAGCACCACGGCGGCGCCGGCACGCGCCAGCGTTTGCACGGTCTTGAGCAGTTGATCGGCCTCGGCGTCGGTGAGGACGGCCGTCGGCTCGTCGAGCACTAGAATGCGCGCGCCGCCGACCAGCACCTTGACGATCTCGACCTGCTGCTGTTCGGCGACGGTGAGCGTACTGACGCGCCGGTCGGGGTCGATGGCGAAGCCGAGCGCGCGCGATTGCTCTTCGATCGCCGCGCGAATGTCCTTGATGCCGGCGCGGTAGCGCGGCCGCTGATTGGCGAGGAGGATGTTCTCGGCCACGGTGAACGGCATCACCAGCTTGAAATGCTGGTGCACCATGCCGATGCCGCGGGCGCGCGCATCGGCCGGGCCGTTGAGCGAAACGGCAGCGCCGTCGATGAGAATGCGGCCGCCCTCCGGCGCATAAAGACCGGCGGCGACATTCATGAGCGAGGATTTGCCGGCGCCGTTTTCGCCGAGGAGGGCGTGAACCTCCCCGGCTTTGGCACCGAACGTGGCTTCGTCGAGGACCACCACCCCGTCAAAGGACTTGCGGATTCCCTCTAGGGCCAGCGCCTCGGTCATGCGGAACGGTCGCTCGCGTTACTTCTGCGTGATGACACCAGGAATGTACCAGTCCATCTTCCAGAGGCCGGCGTCGTCGATCGGCTTGCCGGCGGCGAGCCGCTCCTTGCCGGTCGTGTCGGACATCGGCCCGGTGAAGATCTGCTTGCCGGCGATGATAGCGTCGCGCTCTTTCATCACCTTGTCGACGACTTCCTTCGGCACGGCCGGACCGCAGCAAGCAATATCGGTGCCGCCGTCCTTGATGCCGGGGAAGGCGCCGAAGGGCTGCGCCTGCCAGTTCCCGGCCATCACCTTCTTCAGTTCAGGCGCCAGGAACTTGTCCCAGGTCCAGGCCGACGAGCAGAGCGTCGCCTTGGGGGCGAACTCACGCAGGTCGCGGTGGTGGCCGGTGCCGTAGATGCCGCGCTCCTGCGCGACGATCTGCGGTGTCGGCGTGTCGACATGTTGGCCGATGACATCGATGCCTTGATCGGCCAGGGCCGAGGCGGCCGCGCGTTCCTTCACCGGGTCGTTCCACGCGCCGGTGAAGATGACGGTCACCGTCGCTTTCGGGTTCATCGCCTTGGCGCCGAGCTCATAGGCGTTGATGGTCCAGTTCACCGGGCCGATCGGATGCGCGGCGACGAAGCCGAGCTTGCCCGTCTTCGACACGCCGCCTGCGATCATGCCGCACAGATACTGGCTTTCGTAGGTGCGGCCGTAGAAAGATTCGAGGTTGGTGCCGTTGGTCGTGCCCGAGGCGTTGAGGAAGGCGACCTTCGGATATTTCTCCGACAGCTCCTTGAAGGTATCGGAATAACCGAAGGCGGTGCCGATGATCACGTTGTAGCCGCGGGCGATAAAGCCTTCCGCGGCCGGTTTAATCTTGCCCGCGACCTCCGGCACATTCTCGACGAACGGGATTTTCATGCCGACGGCGGCCTCGATCTTCGGTCGCGCCTCGTCGAAGGCTTGCGTCCAGCCGCCGTCGTTCCTTTCGGCAAAATACAGGAAGGCGATCTTGGGCGGCGCCGACAAAGTGAAGCCGGCGGCGTGCGCCGCCGTCATGCCGGCGAGTACCGCAAACCCCAACAACGACGCTATTTTTAGACGCATGACGCTGATCCTTCTGTTCATGATCCGGCGAATTCATACGAGGGGCAATCGTTGCAAAGCGGCGATGAGTTTGCGCGCACATAGTTTAGCCGTCCACGCCCAATATTTACTCAGAACACCGGCTAAAAAGGCATCGGACGGCGACATGTTCTCATCGCTTTTGCCGATGACGCGTTCGGCGCTTCGTTTTTGACTTTCGTCCGCGATGCTTCGCATAGTGACGGCCCGACGTGTTTGTATCGGGTATCGCTCAAACGCTTCATGAAGCCAGCACCCTTCAAATACATTGCCGCTGAATCGCTAGAGCACGCCTTGGCCGTGAAGGCGGAGTATGGCGACGAGGCGCGTTTCCTGGCCGGTGGGCAAAGCCTGGTGCCGGCCATGAACTTTCGTCTCGCGCAGCCGGCGGTGCTGATCGACGTCAACCCAATCGAGGCCCTCTCGAGCATCGGTCGCGTCAACGGTCATGCACTACGCATCGGCGCGTTGACGCGCTACCGCATGCTCGAGCGCGATGCTGCGATCGCCGGGGAGATTCCGCTGATCGCCGAGGCTTTGCCGCATATCGCGCATCCGCAGGTCCGCAATCGCGGCACCATCGGCGGCAATCTTTCGCACGCCGATCCGGCGTCCGAACTGCCCGCGATCGTTGTCGCACTGGAAGGACGATTGCGTGCGCAATCGGCGCGCGGTGAGCGCTGGATCGTGGCGTCCGATTTTTTCTTGGGGCCGCTGACGACCGCCTTGGCCGACGACGAGATGCTGACCGAGGTCGAGTTGCCGTTGCAGCCGGCGCGCAGCGGTTCCTGTTTCATGGAAGTCGCCCGCCGCAAGGGCGACTTCGCGTTGCTCGGCATCGCCGTTGTCGTCGCCGTCGACGAGGCGGGTGTTTGCAGGCGCGTCCGCGCCGCCTTGTGCGGCGGCGGTGAGACGCCGGTCGATGTCAGCGCAGCGGCGGCCGTGCTGATCGGCCGTCAGGATAGGGAAGCGGCCGTCACAGACGCCGCCGCGGCCGTCCGGCAAGCCGTCGATCCGCCCGGCAACATGCACGCCGATCCCGGCTACCAACGTCATCTTGCCGGCGTGCTCGCCAAGCGCGCTCTGGCCGCGGCTTTGGAGCGCGCGTGTCATGGATGAGGATTTGCACGATATCGCCGTGACCGTGAACGGCACGGCCTATAAACGCCGCGTCGAATCGCGGCAGCTGCTGAGCGATTTCCTGCGCCACGAATTGCGCCTCGCCGGGACCCATGTCGGTTGCGAGCACGGCGTCTGCGGCGCCTGCACCGTGCAGATCGACGGCGTGCCGATGCGCTCGTGTCTCGTCTTTGCGGTGCAGATGAACGGCAAGTCGCTCACGACGGTCGAGGGACTCGCGCCCTCGGCCGACCGGCTGCATGTGCTGCAGGAGGCGATGCATGCGCATCACGGTTTGCAATGCGGCTATTGCACACCGGGCATCCTGATGACCATGAGCGCGTTTCTGGAGGACTGTCCCGAGCCTAACGAGGAACAGGTGCGCGAGGCGCTGTCGGGCAATCTTTGCCGCTGCACCGGCTATCAACACATCGTCGATGCGGTGCTCGCGGCGGCAGCGCGCCTCAAGGAGGCGCGGCCGTGACGACACGCTATTTCGGCGAGCCGATCCCGCGCAATGAAGACCGGCGGCTGCTGACCGGCCAGGCTCTGTTCGTCGACGACGTCGAGTTGCCGGGTTTGCTGCACGCGGCGCTGCTGCGCAGCCAGGTCGCCCATGCCCGCATCAAGTCGATCGACGTCAGCGCGGCGCTCGCGCGCAAGGGCGTCGTTGCGGTCTACACGGCCGAGGACCTTGGCGCCTATTGGCAGCCGGGGCCTTTGCTGGTGCCGCCGCCACCGATCGCCGGCATTGTCTTCAACCAGCGCATGCAGGTGCCGCTGGCCAAGGATAAGGTGCGGCATGTCGGCGAGCCGATCGCGATCGTGGTGGCCGAGAGCCGCTATATCGCCGAGGACGCGCTCGCCGATATCGATGTCCAACTGGAGACGCTGCCGCCGGTGGTCGATCTGGAGCGCGCGCTCGAAAAGGATGGCTCTCTCGTCCACGAGGATGTCCGCTCCAACGTGTCCGCGCACGTGCGGCAATGCAAGGGCGATTACGCCAAAGCGGCGGCGAAGGCGGACCACATCATCCGCCGCCGGTTTCATTACGATCACGGCATGTCGTCGCCGATGGAGACGCGCGGTGTCGTCGCGCAATGGGACGCGCGCGCCAGTCAACTCACCATCTGGGACACGACGCAGGCCCCGGTCTTTGTCCGCAACGGCCTCGCCGCGATGCTGGGCCTTGGCGAGCGGCAAGTGCGGGTCATCGCTCCTTTCGTCGGCGGCGGCTTCGGCCCGAAGATCATGATCTTCTATCCGGAAGAAGTGCTGCTGCCGTGGATTGCGATCAAATTGAACCGGCCGGTGAAGTGGATCGAGGACCGGCTCGAGCACTTTGTCGCCACGACGCATGAGCGGGGGCAGATCCACGACGCCGAGATCGCGCTGAGCCGCGACGGCAAGATTCTCGGCATCAAGGACGTGTTCTTGCACGATGCCGGCGCTTACGATCCTTACGGACTGACGGTGCCGATCAACAGCCAGTGCACTCTGCTCGGTCCTTATGTCGTGCCCAACTATGACAGCACCTTCACCGCGGTCTTTACCAACAAGCCGATCGTGACGCCCTACCGTGGCGCAGGGCGTCAGCACGGGGTTTTTGTGATCGAGCGGCTGCTCGATTTCGCCGCGCGCGAGCTGGGCATCGACCGCGCGGAAATCCGGCGCCGCAATCTCATTCCGGCGGATGCCTTTCCGTACAACAACGAGATCATCTATCAAGACTTCGCGCCGCTCGAATACGACAGCGGCAATTACGAACCTGTGCTCGACAAGGCGCTGGCTGCGATCGACTACGCCCGCTTCGTGACGGAAGAGCAGAAGAAGCTGCGCGCACAAGGCCGACACGTCGGCGTCGCGGTGGCCTGCTATGTCGAGGGCACCGGCATCGGCCCATACGAGGGCGCGCGCGTCCAGGTGCAAGCCAATGGCAAGGTCAGTCTTGCCACCGGTATCGGCACGCAAGGCCAGGGCCACTTCACCAGTTTCGCGCAGATCGTCGCCGACCAGCTCGGTGTCGACGTGCGCGACGTCGATGTGGTGACGGGCGACACCGACCAGTTCTATTGGGGCGCCGGCACCTTTGCGAGCCGCGGCGCGGTCGTGGCCGGCAATGCCGTCAACGAAGCCTCGAAAGTCGTACGTGAGAAAATTCTGAAGCAAGCCTCCGAACATTTTGAATGCGCTGTCGAGGATCTCGAGCTCGGCAGCGGGCAGGTGTCGATCGTCGGCGTGCCCGGCAAGTCGGTCCGCCTCGGCGAGCTCGCGATGCGTGCCAACCCGATGCGCGGCGCGGTCAAGCCCGGAACGGAGCCGGGGCTGGAGTCGACGCAGTATTTTGGGCCGCCGAAGGGCGCCACGGCCAACGGCGTGCACGCAATGCTGCTCGAGATCGACCCCGACACATTGATGGTGCAGATTCTGAAGTACGTCGTCGTGCACGACTGCGGCACGGTCATCAATCCGCTGATCCTTGCAGGTCAGATTCACGGTGGCGTCGCGCAGGGTATCGGCAATGCCTATTATGAAGAGCTGATGTTCAATGAGGAAGGTCAGCTCATGAACGCGTCGCTCGCGGACTATCTGCTGCCGACTTCGCTCGAGGTGCCGCGCATGGAGCTTGGGCACACCGTGACGCCCTCGCCGCTCAATCCGATGGGCGTCAAAGGCGCGGGCGAGGCCGGCGCCATTCCGGTCGGGCCGCTATTCGCGCAGGCGATCGAAGATGCGCTGGGTCTTGGCGAGAGGAAGATTGAGCTTTGCGAAATTCCCCTCAGTCCGAACAGGCTCTGGCGGGTGTTGAGCCGAGCCGACGGTTGACGGGGCATCTCGGTGATTGATTCGGCACGGCCGCGGTGTGTTCAAGCGCCACGGTTGAGACGCTGCCGCGAAGAAGTCCCCGCATATAAAAATCGCGTAACCAACGACGCGTAACGACAATGTCGCTTGTTAATGTAGTTTGTGTCCGGTGTCGGCGACGCCGCTCTTCTAGCTTTAGATAAAACAAATTGAGGGTGCTAACCCCTGTGCCAGAACCTGATCATTAAACATTTCGCTTAATTATGCGCGAGCCACAACAACGAGTGCTCGAGCATGCATCATGGAAATTCTCCGACTGCAGATGCCGTCGCCCGCGACGGATCGCATGCCGGTCAGTTGATCAGTTTCGCCATCGGTGACGACCAGTACGGCGTCGACATCATGGCTGTGCGTGAAATCCGCGGCTGGGTCGACATTACTCCCCTGCCGGAGCAGCCGGATTACATCCGCGGCGTGCTCGACCTGCGCGGTACGGTCGTTTCGATCATGGATCTTCGTCGCCGCTTCAATCAGGGGCTCACCCAGGCGACGCCGATGCACATCGTCATCGTGGTCCAGATCGGCGAAAAGCCGATCGGCCTCTTGGCCGACCGTGTGCTCGACATCGTCTCGGTCGATCCGGAGCAGCTTCGGCCGGTCCCCGCCGTTGCCCAATCCGCGCGCGTCAGTTTCCTCTCGGGCCTGATCAGCGCCGATGACGGAATGATCGCGATCATCGATCTGAACAATCTTCTCATTGAAGACGCGGATGCCGGCGCACCGGCCGTTCCCGCCGCCGCCTAATCCGCACGCCGAAACCCGCCAAGAACATTTTTCAGGAATCCAGGTAACTCCAATGATCCGCTTGTCTATCCGGTCGATTCTCCTCGGCCTGTTCGGCCTCATGGCCGTGATTATCGCCGGCCAGGGCCTCCTGTCCGTGGCCAAAATCTCGCAAGTGAACGAGGCCGCCGTCGACATCCAAACCAACTGGCTGCCATCCGTAAGGTCGCTCGGGCAACTCGGCTATACGATGTCGGCCTATCGCAACGGTCTCGCGCGCCAAGTTCTGTCCACCGACCCGGCCGAAATGGCGCGGATCGAGAAGTCGCTGCAGGATCGTGAGGGGCAGCTGCGTGAATTGCAGACTCAATACGAGAAGCTGATCACCTCTCCGGAAGAGCGCGCGGGATACGAAAACTTCAAGCAGCTGTGGGCCAAGCATCAGTCGGTCACGCCTGAAATCTTCAGGCTGTCGCGCGCCAACAAGAATGCGGAGGCGACCGCGCTCTTCTCGGGCGAACAGCTTCAGTCGTTCGTTCAAGCCGGCGAAGCCATCGAGAAGCTGGTGAGGCTGAACACGGCCGGCGCGGCGGAGGCGGCGAAGGCCGCGGACGAGAACTTCCAGAGCGCGCGCAGCATGGAGATCGCCATTATCGCTATGTCGATCCTGATCGCGATCGGCGCCGGCGTCCTCGTCATGCTGCATATCAGCCGCCCTCTGAGCGCGCTCGTTACGCCGCTCGAGGAGATCAAGGGCGGCAACTTCGCCGTCGCGGTTCCCGGCGCGCACCGGCACGACGAAATCGGCGCGATCGCCAAGGCGGTCGACGGCATGGCCGCGCAGGTCCGGCAGACCATCTCCGAGATCAAACAGGCGGCCACCGAGGTCAACAACGCGTCTGGCGAAATCTCCACCAGCACGACCGACCTGTCGCAGCGAACGGAAGAGCAGGCCGCTTCGTTGGAAGAGACCACCGCGGCGATGGAGGAAATCTCCGCCGCGGTGAAGAAGAGCGCCGAGAATGCTGACCAGGCGAACCGCTCGGCGGCGCAGGCGCGTGACGTTGCCGATCAGGGCGGCGACGTTGTCGCCAAGGCGGTCAGCGCCATGGCGAAGATCGAGGACTCCTCGCGCAAGATCTCCGACATCATCGGCGTCATCGACGAGATCGCCCGTCAGACCAACCTGCTCGCGCTGAACGCAGCCGTCGAAGCCGCCCGTGCCGGTGAAGCCGGTCGTGGCTTCGCCGTCGTCGCGTCGGAGGTGCGCAGCCTCGCGCAACGGTCGTCGCAGGCCGCCAAGGACATCAAGGAGCTCATCACCAACTCGAACGGTCAGGTGCAGGAAGGCGTCGAACTCGTCAATCACGCGGGCGAAGCGCTCGATAAGATCGTCGAATCGGTGAAGGAGGTGGCGGCGCTGGTCTCCGACATCGCTACCGCATCGACCGAGCAGGCGACGGGTCTCGAGCAGATCAACAAAGCCCTGATGCAGATGGACGAGGTCACGCAGCAAAACGCGGCGCTCGTCGAAGAGAACGCCGCGACCGCCAAAGCGCTCGAGACGCAGGCGCAGTCGATGGACGAGCAGGTGGCCTTCTTCAAGCTCGACGAAGCCGCGGCCGCTCAGGTGGCGAAGGTGGCTGCCGGTGGCAGCCGCGCCGCCGCGATCGCCGCGCCCATCACGACGTCCGCCCCGGCGAGGCCAGTGCCTGTGGCTGCAAAGAAGCCCAAGGCGGCGAGCTTCTCGTCGCCGTCGCGCGCGAGCCGCAACCCGGTGGGCAACATGCGCACCGCGTTGGCGACCGCGCTCGACGCCGAGCAGGAGTGGAAGGACTTCTAAGCAAAGCGGATCAGCGAGCCGATCAGGTTCAACGTGATGCGTCGACGGCGCGCCTTCATGGGCGCGCCGTTTTTGCATGGTGAAACGGAGATCTGCGTGCGTGCTTCGGGTCTTGATGGCACTATGCGGCCATTCAGGGAGACACCGATGGCCGACATAAAAGTAATCACAACGGTTGCGATGCAGGGCGTGATCGAAAAGCTCGCGCCGGCATTCGCGCAAAAAACCGGACAGGGCATCGCCATGGCGTTCGGCCCGCCGTCCGCCGCGGTCGACATGGTGCGTGCCGGCGACAACGCCGATGTCGTCATCTCGACGCCGGACGGCATCGCGGAGCTGGCGCGTGAAGGGAAAGTTGACGGTGCGTCGAGCAAGGTCGTGGCGCGCATGATCATGGGCCTGGCCGTGGGCTTGAACGAACCGAAACCCGCGATCGATACATCCGCCGCGTTTAAGCGGGCGCTTCTCGATGCCAGGTCGATCATCCATGCCGATCCGAGCACCGGCAGTCCGAGCGCCGCGCATTTTCTCAAAGTGACAAAGCAGCTCGGCATCGCCGACGAGATCAAACGTAAAACCACTTTGCGGGCGGGCGTCGTCGCCCATGCCGTCGCGAGCGGCGAATGCGCCATGGCCGTGCAGCAACTGGCCGAGTTGATGCTGGTCGACGGCGTGCACGTGCTCGGACCGTTTCCGGCGGAACTGCAGAACGTGGTGCCCTTGGCGGCGGCGGTGCACACGGGCGCGGCCGCGCCGGAGGCCGCTAAGGCCTTGATCGATCTGATGGCCGCGCCACAGACGAAAGCCATCGTCGAGGCGGCGGGGCTTCTGGCAGCGCCGTGAGGCGCCGCCCGGGTTGCGGTCCCTCCGGCCTAGGTTATGGTCGGGGCGGGCCAGCCGGAGCCGCCGATGAACGCGCCGCAAGTGATCACGTTTCAACACCACCTCCTGCACGAGCAGGTGGCGGCGAAGCTGCGCGACATGATCATCTCCGGCGAGTTGAAGGCCGATACGGCGATCGACGAGCCGGCCTTGTGCGCCGAATTCAAGATTTCGCGCACGCCGTTACGCGAAGCCCTCAAGGTGCTGGCCGCGGAAGATCTCGTGGTGTTGCAGCCGCGGCGCGGGGCGGTCGTATCCAAGCTGACGACCGCGTCGGTGATGCAGAAGTTCGAGGTCGTGGCCCTGATCGAAGGCCATGCCGCGCGGCTGTTCTGCGAGCGGCGCCTTCCGGCCGCCTTGGCGGACCTTACGGCTATTCATGCGCGGCTCGCGACCGCCTTCCGTACGCGCAACCGCAAGCAATATTCGGAAACCAACCAGGGTTTCCATCGCCGGCTCGTGGAACTGACGGGCAACGAGGAACTGATCCGTATTCACGCGCAACTGCTCGGTCATCTGCAGCGCGCGCGTTATTTCACCGGGCGGCAAATGAACTGGCGGCATGACTTCATGGCCGAGCACGACGGGATCATGGCGGCGCTGACGAGCGACACGCCCGCCGCGGCCGAGACTCTCGTTCGCGATCACCTCGCGCACGTCGCGCGCACCGTGATGGAAGTGGTCGGCGCCTGAGTATTGCAGCGCAGAATCGATTGCCGATGCGGTTTGCTTGACCGACGCGCCGTTCGTAATTCATAATTACAGCTAGGTACGAAGTCATATCACAAGGCGGGACATAGAATTTCCGCCGGCGATCGCAGGGAAGGGCGCGGATGCGGTGGTGCCGGTTCAAAGCCGATAACGGCGTCTCATTTGGCATCATCGAAGGCGATACGGTGATCGCCGTCGACGGCTCCCCTTTTGGCGATTACACCAAGACGACGCGCTCCTATCCGCTCTCATCGGTGAAGCTCGACATCCCGACGGTGCCCTCGAACTTCTTCTGCGTCGGCGTCAATTATGCCGATCACGTGCGCCGCATGGCTGCCAAGCGCGGCAAGGAGCCGGAATTCCCCAAGCAGCCGGACATCGGCTATCGCTCCAACAATGCGCTCATTGCGCACGATGAAAACATCATCAAGCCGCGCGATGCCGGGCCGCAGTTCCAGTACGAGGGCGAACTGGTCGCCGTCTTCGGCAAGACGGCGCGCAACGTCTCCAAGGAGGAGGCGCTCGATTACGTGCTCGGTTGGACCATCGGCAACGACGTGTCGGAACGCGGCTGGCAGGCCAGCGACCGCACGCTATGGCGCGCGAAGAATTCCGACACTTTCAAGCCGATGGGGCCGTGGATCGAGACCGACGTCGATCTTGACGCGATGCAAACCGCGATCCGGGTCAACGGCGCGGTGACGGAGAGCTTCAAGACCAATAACATGATCTTCGACGCGCCCACCTACATCAGCTTGGTGTCGAAGTATTGCACCATTCACCCCGGCGACGTGATGTGGATGGGGACGGACGGCGTGCCGGCCAATATCGATGTCGGGGACGTCGTGGAGATCGAGATCAGCGGCATCGGCACGCTGAGAAACAAAGTCGTCGCAGAAACATAACACGAGGGAACGGCCATGAACCTGCACGAACCGAACATCAAGCCGCAGCATACGAGCAGCCCGCCGGCGGGAATGTCCGCCGAGGAGTGGCAGGCGCGCGTCGACCTCGCCGCGGTCTACCGGCTCTGCCATCACTGGGGCTGGGGCGATCTCATCTATAACCACTGTTCGATGCGCGTGCCGGGCGAGCCGACCATGCTGCTGATGAAGCAGCACGAACTGATGTGGGAGGAGGTCACCGCTTCCAACCTGCGCAAGGTCGACATGACCGCCGATCTCGACGAGCGCGCCGGCGTCAACCGCCCCGGCTTCACGCTGCACGGCGGCATTCTGCAAGGCCGTCCCGACGTGAATTGCGTGGTGCACGTGCACACCGATCGCGGCATGGCGCTTGCCGGCCTCAAGCGCGGCCTGCGCATGATCTCGCAGCAGGCGCTGCGGTTCTACAACCGTGTCGGCTACCATCCGTACGAGGGCATCACCGAGGACTTCGGCGAACGCGAGCGCATCCTCAAGCATCTCGGCAAGAACCGCGCGCTGATCATGCACAACCACGGTTTCACCACCGTGGGTAAGAACGGACGCGAAGCCTTCGTGCTGATGAAGTACCTGATGAGCGCTGCCGAGATCCAGCTCCGCATCGAGGCGACGGGCGGCGAGGCGATCGAGATCCCGCCCGAGATCTGCGAGAAAGCGGCCGCGCAGTTCGAAACGCATGATGCCGGCCGGGGCTCGGCGGATTGGCCGGCTTATCTGCGGCTGATGGATCGCGTCGATCCGAGCTTCCGCGACTGACCGCGCCGGCACGCGACCGAGAAGCGAAGGCGCCTCGATGCGCCTTCGCGCCAAGTCTGCAAGCGTCAAGTCTGCAAGCGCCAAATCTGCAAGATCCAAGACTGCAAGCGACAAGACAAAACAATGAAAAGACACGGGGAGAGAAATGCCGAAGCACGACGAGGTGCCCAACGGGCCATGTAGTAATGCGATGACGCGGCGGCAGTTTGGCTTGGCCGCCGCGGCGGCCGGTGCCGGGTTGATGCTGCCGGCCGGATCGAAGGCGTTGGCCGACGCTTATCCGAGCCGGACGGTCATGATCGTCGCACCGGCCGCGGCCGGCGGGCCGACCGATACGATCGGCAGGGCGGCCGCCCAGCGGCTCACCAAAGTGTTCAATCAGAACTTCATCGTCGAGAACAAGCCGGGTGCTTCCGGCAACGTCGCGGCGCAGGCGGTCGCGCGGGCGGAAGCAGACGGCTACACGCTCATCGTGTTGCTGGCGCCGCTGGCGCAGAACACGGCCATCTACCGCAATCCGGGTTTCCACCTGCAGCAGGATTTCAAGCCCCTGGCGCACATGGCGTCCGTGGATCTGGTCATTGCCGCACGCAAGGATCTGCCGGTCAACAACCTCGATGAATTTCTCGCCTTCCTGCAGAAGAATCCAGGAAAGCTGAGTTGCGGCAGCCAGTCGCCGCCGCAGATGAAGTATCTGATGCAGACCACCAAGGTCGAATTCACCGTGGTGCCGTATAAAGGCTCGGCGCCGATCGCCAACGATCTGATCGCCGGGCAGATTGATGTCGGCCTCGTGCCTTATTCCGACATCGCCCAGCATGTCGACGCGGGCTCCGTGAAGGTGCTGTTCACCAACGGGCCCAGGCGGGTGCGCAAGCTGCCGAACGTGCAGGCCGTCGGCGAGAAGTTTCCGGGCTTCTATTTCTGGAGCTGGTATGGCCTGGCGGCACCGGCGCATACCCCGGAGCCGATAGTGCAACGGCTGCGCGCGGAGCTCGCGACGATCGCCAAGTCGCCGGACTTCGTCGCCTTCGTCGAGAAGCTCGGGCTTTCCCCTGTCGACGAGCCGGAGAAATTCGGCGATGTCATTGCCGGCGAAATATCGCAGTGGAAGCGTCTGGTCGACGAGCTGAATCTCGAGCGGATGTGAATGCGCTAAGCACGACGAGAAGCCGCGCGCGCTCCCGCGAAGCGGGCGCCAAGCCTAAATCAGTTCGTGGTCAGGTGTGAAACACTCTCCGTTCATTCCCGCTCTCGCGGGAATAAACGGTGTCTGGGATCATGCCCGGATGATATCGAGCAGCGCCTGTATGGCGTCTTCAGGCGGACCGGCGTTTTGGATGATGTGATCGGCCTGGAAGTTCGCGTAGACGTCGTTGCGCTTGATGCGATCCTCGAGGCGGCCGTCGCTTTCGCGGGCGCGGCCGGCGAGGCGGGCGGCGAGAATCTCCGCCGGCGCGGTGATCAGCACGGCTTCGACACGAGCATAGCGCACGCGGGCATCGGCGATGATGGCCCGCGACACATTGCAGACCACGGTGTGGCCGGCGCGGATGCTGTCATCGGCGGCGCGCGGAATCCCGTACTTCAAGCCATGGGCCGACCACCAGAGGGCGAAGCTGCCGCTTTCAGCGGCGGCGTCGAATGCGTCGCCTGCCAATGTGTCGTGATCTTCGGTTTCCGACACGGCGCGGGTGACGACCCGGCGCGGGAAGTGGACCGTGGGATCGCCGGCGAGGCGCAGCCGCGCGCCGGTGAGCACGGTGTCTTTGCCGGCGCCGCTCGGGCCCACGACCAGCAGGAAGCGTCCCGGCCCGACGGGCGCGGCGTCCGCCGCCGATGTCGGGGCAAACGTCATGCGACGCGGCGGCCTCCGCTCCAGACGCCGCGCACCGCCGCGGCGTTCTCCGCGCGATGCACGCGGATGATATCGGCGCGCTTGCCGGCAGCGATCTCACCGCGGTCGGTGAGGCCGACGACTTCCGCCGGCGTCTTGCTGACGGTGCGGATGGCGGCGGGCAGGTCAAAGTTCGCGGCGGCGTCGGGCAGGCGCAACGCCGCGAGCAGCAGGCTCGACGGCACATAGTCGGACGACAGGATATCGAGCAGGCCCGCCTCCGCCAACTCGGCGGTCGCGACGTTGCCCGAATGCGAGCCGCCGCGGACGAGATTGGGCGCGCCCATCAGCACCTTTACGCCGCCGTCATGCAAGGTCGCCGCCGCTTCCACCGTGGTCGGAAATTCGGCAACCGCGACACGGTCGGTGATCGACTGTTCGACATGCTCCGCCGTGGTGTCGTCGTGGCTGGCGAGCGGTGTTCCGTATTCGGCGGCAAGCTTGAGCAGCCCCTGATAATTGTCCGCCGCGTAGCGTGTATGATTCTCGAGGCGGCGGGCAAACAGAACATCGAGCTGTGCGTCGGTCATGCCGCCGCTCTTGCCGCGGTAATAGTCGCGCAGCTTCTTTTCGTCGCGGAATTGGCGCTGGCCGGGCGTATGGTCCATCAGCGACATCAGCCGCACGTCCGGCCGGCCGACCAGTTCGGCCGCGTCTTCCACGACGTTGGGCATCGGCACCTCGCAACGCAGATGGAGATAATGCTCGATGCGCAGCAGGCCGGCGGAACGGGTCTTGTCGATCGCTTCGGCCATGGCGCCAGCCATGCCGCCGGCTTCCTCGGCGCCTTCCTCGCGCCAGACGCGGAGCGAATCGAGCACCGTGGTGATGCCGCTGGTGGCGATTTGGGCGTCATAGGAGATCACCGCGGCCAGCGGGTCCCAATGCACCTTGGGCCGCGGCGTGTAATGGGCCTCAAGGTGATCGGTGTGCAATTCGACCAGACCCGGCAGCAGCAGGTCGCCGCCGATATCGAAGCCGCGCAATGGCGCCGTGCCTTCGCCGATCTCGGCAATGAGGCCGTTTTCGACCGCGACATAGCCGCGTTCGATCATGCGGTCGGCCAGCACGATGCGGGCGTTTTCGAGGACGTAGGAACTGGGTTCGGTCATGGCGTTCACGCGGCAATGGCAAATCGGGTGACGTCGACATTCAGGTCGGCGACGGCCTCGCGCACGTCGTCGTCGTGCATGATGGCGACGATCGCGGTGCCCTGCGCTTTACGCTCGCGCACCAGTTCGACCACGACAGCGCGGTTATGCGCGTCGAGCGAGGCGGTGGGCTCGTCGAGCAGCAGGATCGGATGTTCCGGCAGCAGGCCGCGCGCGAGATTGATGCGCTGCTGCTCGCCGCCGGAGAAGGTCGCCGGCGGCAGGCTCCAGAGCCGCTCCGGCACGTTGAAGCGGCGTAGCATGTCCTTGGCGCGGATCGTCGCCTCCTCGCGCACCACGCCCTTGGTCACCAGCGGTTCGGCGACGATGTCGAGCGCGGAGACGCGCGGCACTGCACGCAGGAACTGCGTGACATAGCCGAGCGCGCGCTGTCGCACCGACAGGATCTGGCGCGGCCGGGCGCTGGCGATATCGACGAGGTCATCGCCGGTGCGCACCAGGATGCGGCCGGTATCGCACTTGTAGTTGCCGTAGATCAGTTTGAGGATCGACGACTTGCCGGTGCCGGAGGGGCCGGTGAGCGCGACGCACTGGCCTGGCGCGACGGTGAAGGTCACGTCGTTCAGCACCGGCAGGCGCAAGCCGCCTTGCAGGTGCATGGTGAAGGATTTGGTCACGGCGGACAGTTCGAGAGCGGACATGTCGGACCTCACGCCGGCAGGATCGATGAGACGAGCAACTGGGTGTAGGGCTCATGCGGATCGTCGAGCACCTGATCGGTCAGGCCTTGCTCGATCACCGTTCCACCTTTCATCACCATGATGCGATTCGATAACAGCCGCGCGACGGCGAGGTCATGCGTCACCACGATGGCGGCGAGGCGCATCTCCGAGACGATGCGGCGCAAGAGATCGAGCAACCGCGCTTGCACCGACACGTCGAGGCCGCCGGTCGGCTCGTCCATGAAGATCAGCCGCGGCGAAGTCACGAGATTGCGCGCGATCTGCAGGCGCTGGCGCATGCCGCCCGAATAGGTGCGCGGCGTGTCGTCGATCCGCTCTTCCGGAATCTCGACGCGTCCGAGCCAGTCGGCGGCGACGTTGCGGATGTCACCGTAATTGCGCCAGCCGACCGCCATCAGCCGCTCGCCGACATTGCCGCCGGCGGAGACGCCCATGCGCAGGCCCATCTGCGGGTCCTGATGCACGAAGCCCCAATCGGTACGGTACAAGAGACGCCGCATCGGCTCGCTCAACGACCACAGATCGGCGACCGAGCCGTCGCGCATGCGGTACAGCACGCGGCCGGCGCTCGGTTCGTTTTGGCCGGACAGCAACTGTAGCAATGTCGACTTGCCGGAACCGGACTCGCCGACGACCGCCATCACCTCGCCCTCGTAGAGTTCGAAGGAGGCATCGCGGCAGCCGAGTTGCCGGCCGTAATATTTGCTCAGGCCTTCCGCGATCAGGAGAGGCTGTTCGGTTTCATCGACGGTCATGCCATGGCCTCTTCGAAGACGATGCGGAAGCTGTAGCCGTGGCGTTCGAAGCCGAGCTGCTCGTAGAACGCGTGGGCGCGTTCGCGCTTAGCGTTGGACGACAGCACCAGCTTGTAGCAGCGCTTCTCGCGCGCACGGTCGATGGCAAAGGCCATCATCTGCGCGCCGATGCCGCGGCCCTGGCATATCGGATCGACCACCACGTCCTCGATCACGGCGGACGGCGCGCCGAGATGGCCGAGATTGTCCATGATCAGCAGCGCGAAAGTGCCGACGATCCGGCCATCGCTCTCGGCGACGTACAATGTGTAATCGGGATAGCGGGCAAAGCGCGCGAAGATCGCCTCGGCGTCTTGAAGCGGCAGCACGCGGCCATCGTCCATGCCCGGCTGCGCATAGAGCGCCAGCACGCCGGGAAGGTCGGACGCGGCAGCGGGCCGAATGGCGAGGTCGTCGCTCATGGCGCCGTCTTCGCGTTGTCGCCACTGGCCGGAGTGCCGTGGCCGGCGGCGCGCCGCGTCTCGCAATAGTCGCTGTCGGAACAGACGAACATGCGCGTGCCGTGGTCGTCGGTGATGACTTCGTCGAGATAACTGTCGCTCGCGCCGCACAATTCGCAGGACGCGTCGTGCCGGTAGGGTTCGAAGGGATGGTCTTTGAAGTCGAGCGAGACCACCTGCGTGTAAGGCGGAATGGCGTAGATGCGCTTCTCGCGGCCGGCGCCGAAGAGCTGCAAGGCGGCGCAGTCGTTCAGCTTCGGATTGTCGAACTTCGGGATCGGCGAAGGGTCCATCACGTAGCGCCCGTCCACTTTGACCGGGTAGGCATAAGCGGTCGAGATGTGGCCGTGGCGGGCGATGTCCTCATAGAGCTTCACATGGATCAGCCCGTACTCGGACAAGGCGTGCATGCGGCGCGTCTCGGTCTCGCGCGGCTCGAGATAGCGCAGGGGTTCCGGGATCGGCACCTGATAGACCAGCACCTGATTTTCGGTGAGCGGCGTCTCCGGTACGCGATGGCGCGTCTGGATGACGGTCGCTTCCTCGGTGGCGGTGGTCGTCTCGACGCCGGCGGTCTTGACGAAGAACTTGCGGATCGAGACGGCGTTGGTGGTGTCGTCAGAACCCTGGTCTATGACCTTGAGTACGTCGTCCGGCCCGAGGATCGACGCCGTCACCTGCACGCCGCCGGTGCCCCAGCCGTAAGGCATCGGCATTTCGCGGCTGGCGAAGGGCACCTGATAGCCGGGAATGGCGATCGCTTTCAGGATCGCGCGGCGGATCATGCGCTTGGTCTGCTCGTCGAGATAAGCGAAGTTGTAGGCGGGCGCGGTCATTCGGCGGCGTCCTGCATCGGCGTTTCGGTATTGTCGGCGCGCGCGAAGAACTCGGCGCGCAGCTTACGGAGCAGGCCGAGCTCGGCCTGGAAGTCGACGTAGTGCGGCAGCTTCAGATGCTCGACGAAGCCGGTCGCCCGCACATTGTCGGAATGGCTCAGCACGAATTCCTCGTCCTGTGCCGGCGCGCCGACCTCTTCGCCGAGTTCGCGGGCGCGCAGCGCACGGTCGACCAGCGCCATGGCCATGGTCTTGCGCTCGCACTGGCCGAAGGCGAAGCCATAACCGCGGGTGAAGCGCGGCGCCTCGTCGCCGCAGCCGGCGAACTGGTTGACCATCTGGCACTCGGTGATGTCGATGGCGCCGAGCGGGACGGCAAAGCCCACTTCCTCGGCGAAGAACTCGACCTCGACCTCGCCGAAGCGGATCTCGCCGGCGAACGGATGGTTGCGGCCGTAGCCGCGCTGCGTCGAATAACCGAGCGCCAGCAGGAAGCCTTCGTCGCCGCGCGCCAGATTCTGCAGCCGCAAGTCGCGATCGGCCGGGAACGACAAAGGCTCGCGCGTGAGATCGCCGACCTCGCCGCTCTCGGGCTTTTCGCGTTCGATCAGGCCGTCCTCGCGCAGCAATTCGGCGACCGAACGGAACCGTGTTTCATCGGCGCGCGCCGTTGCCGCAGGCGGCACTTCGCTTTCGCCGACAAGCGTGTGATCGAGCAGGCGATGCGTGTAATCGAAGGTTGGGCCCAGCACCTGCCCGCCGGGCAAGTCCTTGAACGTCGCCGAGATGCGGCGGCGGATGTCCATCTGTCCCGTCTCGATCGGCTCGGAGGCGCCGAAGCGGGGCAAGGTGGTGCGATAAGCGCGCAGCAGGAACACCGCCTCGATAAGGTCGCCGCGCGCCTGCTTGATCGCGAGCGCCGCCAGTTCGCGGTCGTAGAGCGAGCCCTCGCACATCACGCGGTCGACGGCCAAGGTCAACTGATTATCGATCTGCGTCAGCGTCAGCTCCGGCACATCGCGGTCGCCGCGCCTAACATCGGCGAGCAAGGTGTGGGCGTTCTCGATGGCGCGTTCGCCGCCTTTGACTGCGACATACATCGTCAGTTCTCCTTCGCGATGCGCACCGAGCGGGGCAAGCCGATGATTTCGCCACCGGCGACGAGCATTACGTCGACGCCGCGCGGGAACAGCTCCCGGTTTGCGCTCAGGCGCGCTATGAAATCGTCGGGCAGGGGCTCGGCGGCGAACGAACGACGGTCCTTGATGCCGGGTCCGGTGATGACAATGGGCGCGCCGCGGAAGCTTTCGACCTGAACGATCACTGTCGTGGAGCGGTCGGGATATTCCTCGGTGCCGAGCGCGAACTGCGTCAAATCCGGCATACGCAGCGGTTCGGCGACGAGCGCGAAGGCGGCCGTGCTCTTGTCCTCGGTGATCGGTGCGCCGGTCTGGAAGCGGATCCAGTCTTTCACCGCCGGAATGCTCAGTTGCTCATCGAGCCAGATCGGCGTTTCGTAATCGGCGAGGTGCCGCACCAGCGCGGCGGTCGCCGGCGCCAAAGGCGCGGGTGCGGCCGGTCCGCGTAATGTTTTGATCTCGCCGGGGCGCGCCACGGCGTCCATCGCGGCGCGGAACGCGGCTTGGCTTTCGAAAGCCGGATTGGCGGTTGCCACTGTCATCAGTCTTCCCCGCGCACGAGAGTGAAAAAGTCGACGCGCGTTGCCGCCGTCTGCGCGCGCCGCAGCGCGCGGCGCTCGTCTTGCGCGCCACGTAACGGCGCAAGCACATGCTGCTCGATGGCCGGCCGATGTGCCGCCGACTGCCAGAGCGCATCGCAGAGCGCCGCCAGCCGCGCCTTGCGGGCGTCGCGGCCGAGCACATAGGCAAAACCTTTTTCGCCGGAGGCGATCTGCACCGCCGCGCGCGTCACCGTCGCTTCGCCGGCGTTGAACGGCGCGCCGTCACCGCCGATGCGCCCGCGCAGCATCACCAGGCCGGTCTCGGCCGGCCGCAGCTCGGTGAAGTCCGAAAGTCCGTCGATTCGGGCGAGGCCGCCGGCAATGTCGTCCGCCTGCGCCCCCGCCAGCACCGCCATGACCGCGCGGCGCTCGCCGCTTTCGCCAGAAATCGGGTAGGGGGCCATTGCTGTCGGTCTCGCAAAGTTGTCTATTCGAATAGACAACTCAATAAGCGACTTGCGCGAACTTGTCTACTCTAATAGACAACTACTAGATCACGTCCGGTGACGTCCTGATGACGGCGGCAAAATGCTGACGAAAACCCCGCGCGGATTGAAGTCGAGCAAGCACCATCTGCTTGAGCGCGGCGTCATGCTGTGGCGCTGCATCGCCGACGATTTCGAGCAGGCGATCCTGGTCGGCAAGCACGAGAACGGCTCGAAGCTTCCGGCGGAAAGCGAGATCGCCACGCGCTATGGCGTGAACCGGCACACCGTGCGGCGCGCGATGGCTGAGCTCGCGACGCGCGGCCTGGTGCGGACCGAACGCGGCAGCGGTACGTTCGTCAAAACCGACAAGCTCAACTATCCGATCAGCCAACGCATGAAGTTCTCCGAGATCGTGGCCGCGGCCGGCCACGAGGCGGAGGGACGCCTGCAGGGCCATCGACACGAAGAGGCGAACGAGGACATCGCGCGCGATCTCGGCCTCAATGTCGGCGACGAAGTGGTGCGCCTCGAAATTCTCCGCGCGGCCGACCGGGTGCCGATCTCGGTCTCGACCACTTGGCTGCCGGCGGATCGCTACGGCGACGCCGCCAAGGTCTTTCGCCGCGTGCGTTCGATCACGCGCATGCTCGAGCATTTCGGCATCACCAGTTATCGCCGCAAGTGGACGCGCATCAGCGCCGGCTTCGCCGATGCTGTCGATGCGGGCAGGCTGCGGCTGTCGGTGCACCGGCCCGTTCTGGTCACCGAGGGGCTCAACGTGACGGAAGGTGGCGAGCCGATCATGTTGGGACGTGTGCGTTTCCCCGCCGATCGCGTCGCGCTGCTCGTGGAAAGCTAATGCGATTCGCCGCTGTCACGCGGCTGTCTTGAAAAAGTTGTGTTCAAGGTCATGGCCAACAACAAGCTCTCCACGGCACCGTTCATCGATCCGACGGCTGCGGTCAAACAGTCGACGCTCGGCGCTTATACCGAGGTCGGGCCGCGCACGAAGCTGCTCGAAGTGACGCTCGGCGACTACTCTTACGTCGTCAACGACAGCGACATCGCTTACGCGACGATCGGCAAATTCACCTCGATCGCGGCGATGACGCGGATCAATCCGGGCAATCATCCGATGACGCGTGCGACGCAGTCGCACTTCACCTATCGCGCCAGCGCCTATTTCGCCGGCGAAAGCGACGAGGATGATTTCTTCGCTTGGCGGCGCGAGCATCACGTCACCATCGGTCATGACGTCTGGATCGGCCACGGCGCCATTGTGTTGGCCGGGCGGCGCATCGGCACCGGCGCGGTGATCGGCGCCGGCAGCGTGGTGACCAAAGACGTGCCGGACTATGCCATCGCCGTCGGCAATCCGGCACGCGTCATTCGTCCGCGCTTTCCCGGCGAGGTCGTCGCGGGCCTGCAAGCTTTGGCCTGGTGGAATTGGCCGCACGCGCAACTGCAGGCCGCGTTGCCGGATTTCCGCAAGCTGCCTGTCGCCGACTTCGTTGCAAAATACGCGGCCCAATCTGTTGCCGGAGCAGCTTGATGCGCATTCATGGTGGACAAACGCTGGTCGACGGCAAGCTGGTCGAGGCCGACATCAGCCTCGATGAGGGCGACGGCGTCATCACCGCGGTCGGTCGTGCCGAGGGTAATGGCCGTGCATTCGACGCGCGCGGTCTGCATGTGCTGCCCGGCATCGTCGACATCCACGGCGATGCCTTCGAGCGGCAGTTGATGCCGCGGCCGGGCGTCAGCTTTCCGGTCGATGTGGCGCTGATGGAGAGCGATCGCCAGTGCGTCGCCAACGGCATCACGACCGTGTTTCACGGTGTCACCTGTTCGTGGGAGCCGGGCCTGCGCAGCATCGATAATGCGCGCACGATCCTGGGCGCGATCGAAGATCTCGATCCCTCCTTTGGCGCCGACACGCGGTTTCACCTGCGCTACGAGACCTTCAATCTCGATGCGGAAAAGGAAGTGACTGGCTGGATCGGTGAGGGCCGCGTCGGCATGCTTGGCTTCAACGATCATTTGCCGAGCGAGACGGCGCCGCCGCGCACACGCAAAGTCGGGCAGATGGCGGAACGCGCGGGGCTGTCGCGCGAGGATTTTCTGGCGATGGTCGAGCGGCTTCGCGCCCGGGCCGACGAAGTGCCGGGTTCGATTGCACGGCTCGCCGCCGCGGCGCACGCAAACGGCGCGCCGATGCTGTCGCACGACGACATGAGCCCGGAGCAACGGCGCTGGTTCCGCGACCTCAATTGCCGGGTCGCCGAATTCCCGACCACCGTGGAAACGGCGCAGGACGCGACCGCCGCTGGCGACGATATCGTCATGGGTGCGCCGAACGTGGTGCGCGGCGGCAGCCATATCGGCTGGATCGGCGCGGCCGACATGATCGCGCGCGGTTGCTGCACCATCCTGGCCTCTGATTATTACTATCCGGCGCCGCTTCTCGCCGCCTTCCGCCTTGCGGCCGACGGCGTCGCGCCGCTGGAGCAGGCGTGGTCCTACGTGTCGGCGCGGCCGGCCAAGGCGGCCGGTTTGACCGACCGCGGCGCCCTCGCAGCAGGTAAGCGGGCCGATGTGATCGCGGTCGATGCCAGCGATGCGCGCCGTCCGAAAGTGGTCGCCGCCATCGCCAACGGGCGCGTCGTTCATCTCGGTGAAGCCGGCCGCCTGCAGTGACGCGATGAGCGATCCACGCTACGCGATCTATTTCGTTCCGGGTGCCGACACGCCGCTCTATCGTTTCGGCACATCGGTTCTCGGCTACGACTGTCGTACGGGGCAAGAGACGCCGTTCATTGACGGCGTCGACACGGCATCCTGGCCGGCCGTCGTAAAAGAGCCGAAGGTCTATGGGTTCCACGCGACGCTGAAAGCGCCGATCCGGCTGATCGAGGGCTGCAACGAGAGTGATCTCGTGCGGGCCGTGTCCGAATTTGCCGCGCAGCGGGCGGCGGTTGCCGAGTCGCCCCTTGCGTTGCGCGCGTTGGGTTCCTTCATCGCGCTCGTGCCGGCGGGCGATGCCGACAGCATCAACGATCTCGCCGCCGACTGTGTTCGTGTCTTCGATCGCTTTCGTGCGCCGTTGACGGCCGAAGATCGCGCGCGGCGTCTGGCCTCGCCCCTGACCGCTCGGCAGATCGAGCATCTCGATCGGTGGGGCTACCCGTACGTCCTCGAAGAGTTTCGCTTCCACATGACGTTGACGGGCGCGCTTCCTCCTCCCGATCGGGAACAAGCGCTGCGATTCTTGTGCGAACGATTTGAGCAAGTGCCAAATGCGCACATGCTGCGGCTCGACCGCATTGTCATCGCGCGGCAGGAACGGAAGTCGTCGCCGTTTCGTGTCGTGCACGAGGCGCCGCTGCGCTGAAGCCTCGCTTTCGTGACGTTGGTTCCTTCGATTTGCCCGCTATTTAGGCGTCGTCGATGTGCGGAACGTCACAAATCACCGGCCAATTTCATTTCTCTGTCATGTGCTGTTGTTAGCGATCGTGACAGCAGAGGGGAGAAGCCGTTTTGTCGTTGGAAACCGTCATCGACGCCAAGGGGATTTCCAAATCCTTCCAGCGCGGTACTGCCGTACTCGATAATGTCAGCATTTCGCTGCGCCGTGGCGAGATGGTCGCGCTGATTGGCGCTTCGGGTTCGGGCAAGTCGACGCTTATTCGTTCGCTTGCCGGGCTTATTCCGATCGATGGTAATGCCCGTGGCAATGGCGGCAGCATTACCATGCTCGGCGAGGCCGTTCAGAAGAACGGACGTCTGAATTGCAGCCGCGCCTTGCGCGCGCGCATCGGCGTCATCTTCCAGCAGTTCAATCTGGTGCCGCGCCTGACGCTGCTCACCAATGTCTGCTTCGGCTTGCTCGGTCAGCTGCCCGTATTGCGCGGCACGCTCGGGCAGTTCAACGACAGCGACAAACGCAAAGCCATGCAGGCGCTTGCGCGCGTCGGCATCGCCGAACACGCGCTCAAGCGCGCCACCGAGCTTTCGGGCGGCCAGCAACAGCGCGCCGCGATTGCGCGCTCGCTCGTGCAGGGTGCCGAGCTTTTGATCGCCGACGAGCCGATCGCCTCGCTCGATCCGGCCTCGTCGCGCCGGGTGATGGACCTGCTCGCCGACATGAACCGGAACGACGGCCTCACGGTGCTCGTGTCGCTTCATCAGGTCGAATATGCGATGAAATATTGTCCGCGCACGATCGCGCTGAAGGCCGGCAAGGTCGCCTATGACGGTCCGTCGAGTGCGTTGACGCCTGCGTTCCTCAATCAGCTTTATGGCGCCGAGTCCGAGGAGCTGTTCTTGCCGTCGTTCGAAGGCCAGAGCGCGTCGTCGCACGACGCCGGTCAACATTGGTCCGATCCGCCGGCTGTCATGCCGCATGCATCGTCCGCGGCTATGACAAGGGAAGCTGAGCGGCTGTCCGCGTAAGCGTGGGCCTTGGGCCCGGAACTGCGACTACAGAAAATTCAACGACTGCAACAGGAGAAGGCATTATGCGCAAGCTTGCCCTGATCGGCGCGGCTATGGCGATGGCCGCCGGTATCGTCGCCACGACGGCGCGCGCCGAGGTCACGGAACTGAACTTCGGCGTCATCTCGACGGAAGCGTCGGTCAACCAGAAGAAGAACTGGGAGCCCTTCCTCGAGGCCATGTCGAAGGCGATCGGCGTCAAGGTCAACGGCTTCTACGCCAGCGATTACGCGGGCGTGATCGAGGCGCAGCGCTTCAACAAGGTGCAGATCGCCTGGTACGGCAACAAGTCGGGCATGGAAGCGGTCAACCGTTCACAGGGCGAAGTGTTCGCGCAGGTCGTCTCGCGCGACGGCAGCGAAGGCTACTACTCGCATGTCATCGTGCACGCCGACAGCCCGTACACCAAGCTCGAAGACATTTTGAAGTGCGACAAGACGCTCGACTTCGGCATCGGCGATCCGAATTCGACCTCGGGCTTCCTGGTGCCGACCTCCTACATCTTCGCCGCCAAGAACATCGATCCGAAGCAGTGCTTCAAGACGGTACGCAACGCCAGCCACCAGGCCAACGCCATGGCGGTCGCCAACAAGCAGGTCGTCGCCGCCACCAACAACAGCGAAGATCTCCAGCGCCTCGACAAGACCGCGCCGGAAGCCCGCAAGCAGATCCGCATCATCTGGACCTCGCCGATCATCCCGCTCGACCCGATCGTCTGGCGCAAGGATCTCGACCCGGCGCTGAAGACGAAGATCTACACCTTCATCATGAGCTACGGCCGCGTCGGCACGCCGGAAGAGATCAAGGCGGCCAAGCAAGTTCTGGCCAACCTCATCTGGTCGCCGTTCCATCCGTCGAACGACAATCAACTCCTGCCGATCCGCATCCTCGAAGCCAACAAATCGATCATGAAGATCAAGGGCGACGACAAGCTGAGCGACGAGCAGAAGCAGGCGCAGATCGCCCCGCTGCAGGAAGAGATCAAGAAGGATCAGGATCTCACTGCCAAGGCCGAGCACGCGCCGTTCGTGGCCAAGCTCGCGGCCTTCAAGGAAGCCGACAAGGCCGGCAACCAGGACGAGCTGAAGAAGTTGATCGGCGAGTTCGCGGCCGCCGCGTCGCAGACCCCGACCAACTAACTTCATCGCAGGGCGCCGGAGCGAAACGTTCCGGCGCCCTTATTGCATTTGGGCCGTTCCGGGTCCGCGCCTTCGATGCGTTCCGGAAGGACGGATAAAGAAGATGACCGATATCGCCACGCCGACCGAGCGTTCTGCCACGTCGCAGACACACATCCCGCAGCAGCCGTTGTCGCGCCGGCTGCGGACGTGGTTCGTCTGGCTCGTCGTCATCGGCCTTCTGGCGTGGAGCTGGAATCCGGCGGAGATGTTCCGCGTCACGGCACTGTTCACCGACTGGCGCAACATGGCGGAGTTCGGCAGCGCCTTTCTGCATCCGAACTTCCACGACTGGGACCACTATCTCTCCGACATGCTGGTGACGATCCAGATCGCCATCTGGGGCACCGCGCTCGCCGTCGTGTTCGGCGTTCCCTTCGCGATTCTGTGCTCGGCCAATGTGTGTCCGCCTTGGATCGTGCAGCCGGTGCGCCGCTTGATGGATGCCTGCCGCGCCATCAACGAGATCGTGTTCGCGCTGATGTTCGTCGTGGCGGTCGGCCTCGGGCCGTTCGCCGGCGTGATGGCGCTGTTCGTGCATAACCTCGGCATCTTCGCCAAGCTGTTTTCGGAGGCGGTGGAGTCGATCGATCCGCGCCCGGTGGAAGGCATTCGCGTCACCGGCGCGGTGCGCGTGCAGGAGGTGATCTTCGGCGTCATCCCGCAGGTGCTGCCGCTGTGGAGCTCGTTCACGCTCTACCGGTTGGAGACCAATGTCCGCTCGGCCACCACGCTCGGCATCGTCGGCGCCGGCGGCATCGGCCAGACGCTCTATGAGAGCATCCGCAGCTTCCAGTATGCCGAAACGGCGGCGCAGGTGATCATCGTCGTCGTCGCCGTCATTCTCATCGACCTGGTCAGCGCCCGCATCCGCCGCGCCTTGGTTTGATCAGATGGTGAACGGCCGCTGATGGTCATAGGCGAGGTCGAGCTTGCCCACCTTGTAGTGGTTCGGCGACTGCGTCGGCAGCATCATGCGTTGAATCTTCAAGTGGAAGTCCTCGTAGTCGCCCTGGAACGTGCCGCTGTCCCACACCAGCAATAGCGCCGCCGTGAATGTGCTGTTGACGGCGCCGTCGAACGATACCTGATTGTCCTGGCAACCGGATATCAGGCGAATGCTGGCTCTCGCCGTTTCTCCATCTTTGCCGCCAGGGCCGACCTTCGGCATGGGATTGCCGATCTTCTCGTAGAATTCCTTGTTGAGCTGGAGGGTCCGCAACGCCACGTCCGGCGGCACGAACTTCGGGCCATACACGATCGCCTTCGCGGGCGGCGCGCC
Organism: Pseudolabrys taiwanensis; assembly: GCF_003367395.1. Taxonomy (NCBI): domain Bacteria; kingdom Pseudomonadati; phylum Pseudomonadota; class Alphaproteobacteria; order Hyphomicrobiales; family Xanthobacteraceae; genus Pseudolabrys; species Pseudolabrys taiwanensis. The sequence goes on from NZ_CP031417.1 coordinate 4,341,433, forward strand.
GAGTTTCGTAACGTCGCCGACGGCTGCGAGGTTCGAGGGCAGAACGGACTGATAGAACATCATCTTGGCGACCGTGCCGCTGTGGCAGGAGTCGGATAAAATCAGCACCCGCACGCCATCGGCGAGCGCGCCGTACAGGCGGTAGAGTTCGTCGTCGACGATCTGCCCATCGTAGAGGCACCAAGTCTCGTCGAGACCATCGGCCTCGTCGCCATCGAGATCCGGCACTTGGTTGCCGTGGCCGGAATAGGTAACCAGCAGAATGTCGCCGCCCCGCAAGTCGGTCGCCGCTTTGGTCAGGAGCTCGATCATGGCGGCGCGCGTCGCCTGGTCGCTCAGCCGGAGATTCGTCTGATAGCCTGCCTTCTCGGCGATCTGCTGCATGCAGCGTGCGTCGTTCTCGCAGGCGTTCAGGCGTCCTTCCCAGCCGGCATAATGAGCCGGGTCGAGGTGATTAAGTCCGAAATGGATCGACATGCCCTTGGCCATGCGCGCTCACGTTTCCGTTTTTGCCTGTTCGACCAACGCTTCGAGGCGATTGCCGCGTTCAGTGATTACCCAGGGACAGATCGCGCAGATGGAATCGCCGTATTCGCCGTGCCACCGACAACCTGGCCGGATCGAGCAGCGCGGCAACGCGACCGCCGCTTCGTTCGCCAGGAGTTCGGGCCCGCGTTCGTGCAGCACCTTGGCAACGCCACACCGTTCACCGTCCCATTTCTCGCACCCGCGTTTCAGACAGGGCGATGAAAAACGGAAGCGTTGCTCGGGTGGCCGGCCTTCGTGTGCGGCGGCCACAAATGCTGCGTCGATCTCCAGGCGTTCGGCGATAAAGTCGACGCGGCCCTGTGCGTTGACCAAGCCGAGGAGGATATTGCCCTCCTCGCAGCGGGAACTCGGACACAGAGCTGGTCCTTTCGCGTCGGCCATAGTGACCACCGTCTACGCGCTCAACGCAGGTTCGGTGGGTAGGCGACCAAGCCCATGACCGGCGGTGGAAAGAGCGAGCCGATCACCGACGGCCCGAGCTTTGCCTGCGACAGCGGCGTCGCCACCAGATCGCCGCCGTGATCGATCTTAGCCACTTCCTTCATGACCGCGGCGTGCAAGGCTTGCTCGATCTCGGCCTTCAGCGCATCCGACAGCGATATGCCCTCGATGTGAACGACGAAGCGCTCGTCGGCGGCCGGCGGCCCGGCTTTGCTTCCGCCCTGCTTTGTGATTTCGGTTTCGAGTTCTCGCACCGCGGCGATCAGGTCGCCCTGCGCCGCAACGATCCCACGCGCCGTGTCGCGAAGCGCAATCAGCTCCTCGACCGGCGTCGTTTTCTTGTTGAGCGCATAGGCAATCGCCAGGCCGTAGGCGGCGATGTTCGCGCCCGGAATAGCTTTTTCCGTCATCACGCATCCCCCATGTTACGTGAGCTGCTTCGAGACGATGGCCCGGCCGGGCGTATGCGCGCCGAAGCCGGTGCCAAAGGCGGCGATCTTCGACAGCGGCGAAGCCACCATGTCGCCCTTGGTGTCGATCTTGGCGATCTCGGCCATAACGGCCTTCTCGATCGCCGCCTCGATCTCCTGCTTCACGCCCTCGGGCAATGACACGCCGTCGATTTGCGCGACGAAGCGCTCACCGGCGGGCTCGGGGGCGGCTTTGACGCCGCGCTTGGCAATTTCGGCTTCGACCGCGCGCAATGCGGACGCCAAGTCGCCTTGTGAATCGATGACCGTCTTGGCTTGATCGCGCAACGAAACGAGATCCTCGATCGTCGCGTTGCCGTGGGTGAGATTGTGGAGTGCGTTGCCGATAGCGACGCCGTAGAGCGCGATCATGCCGCCTGCATGGGAGGGAATAGCCATTGGAGCCCCCTTTCTATCCACGCCTTAGCTCTGGCCGAGCGATCATGCCCGCAGTCGCGCCGCCCAGCGCGCCGCCGAACGACTTGATTTCCGAAAGAGGTGTTATGACGAGGTCGCCGCCGGCATCGCTGCGGGCGAGTGCGGTCTTCACGGTTGCATTGATCGCCTGTTCGATCCGCGCCTTGGCGGCCTCGGGGATCGGCAGGCCGAGAATCTGAACAACGAAGCGTTCACCGGGTGCGGGCTGTGACGGCGCCGCCTTTTCGGAACCTGGTCCTCCGCGCCGTTCGATTTCCTGATCCAGTGACGTCAACGCCGCGCTGAGATCGCCCTGCGCGTCCAGCAGCGATTTGGCATGCGAACGCAGCGAGACAAGTTCGCTCAACGTGGCTGTGCCACGCGCCAAGGCGCCGGCAATTGCCTGGCCGTAAGCCAGCATGATTCCGCCTGGAAAACCCTTGTCCGCCATTGGACGCCTCCCCGTTGCTGTACAACTCAAAGTTAATTAAATATATTGATGCTCGTCAACCGAGTAAATGGATACCTTTATGGTGGTGGAAGGTGAGCCGGAACGGAGACAGCGGCCCGTTCGATCAATCCCGGACGAGGGCCTGCCCGAGCCGCAGCCGCGGTACGTCGTTTGGGAAATCACGCTTTCCTGCAATCTCAAGTGCCGCCATTGCGGCTCAAGGGCCGGCGCTCCGCGCCGACAGGAACTGTCGACGGCGGAATGCCTGGCGTTGATCGACGAACTCGCGCTTGCCGGCACCAAAGAGGCGGTGCTGATCGGCGGCGAAGCGTATCTGCGGCAGGATTGGCTCGAGCTCGTCGCCGCCTTTGCGCGTCACGGCATATTGTGCGGCTTGCAAACGGGCGGCCGTGCCCTCACCGAAGCCAAGATCGCGGCCGCCGCGCGCGCCGGCTTGAAGGCGGTCGGCGTGTCGATCGACGGCTCGCCGGCAACTCACGATGATCTCCGTGGCGTCAAAGGCAGCCACGCGCAGGCCGTCGCCGCGATCCGGCATTCGCGCCGGCAAGGTCTCATGACGACGGCAAACTCGCAGGTCAATCGTCGCAACGTCGGCGAACTGCGCGACATCTTCGACACCATCATCGATGCGGGCGCGAGCGCCTGGCAGGTTCAGCTCACGGTGCCGATGGGAAACGCCGCGGACGATCCGAACCTCATTCTGCAACCTTACGAACTCGCGACGGTGCTGCCAGAGTTGTTCGCGCTGTTTCGTGAGGGGATCGGTCGTGGCCTGCAGCTCATCCCTGGCAACAACATCGGTTACTTTGGCCCCTATGAATCCGCGTGGCGCAGTACGTCAGGACGCGCCGAGTACTATGGCGGTTGCCAAGCCGGACGCGCCGGTCTCGGCATCGAGGCCGATGGTGCAATAAAGGGCTGCCCCTCGCTGCCGACGGCGCCTTATGCCGGCGGCAACGTGCGCGACAAACCGTTCGGGCAGATCTGGCGCGAAAGCGCCGAGCTCGCCTTCATGCGCGATCCGGTTGAAAGCAGCGCCCGCCGCTGGGGCTTCTGCAAGAAGTGCTACTACGGCCCGACCTGCCGCGGCGGCTGCAATTGGACGACCCATGTCGTCACCAACAAGCCCGGCAACAATCCGTTCTGCCATTATCGCATCTTGCGGCTGATGGACCGTGGCTGGCGCGAGATCATCGTGCACCGCGAGGCGCCGCCCGAAGGCGCGCCGTTCGACTTCGGCCGCTTCGACATCATGGTCGAAGACGAACACGGCCAACTGCATGGCCAGGATGTGTTCGATCGCGACGACGTTCAGGATATTGCGCCGGGTGCGAATGCCAATCTCGACGCACTGGTCCTCTGTGAGCGCTGCGATCGGTTTCATTATCAGGACGAAGCCGAGTGCCCTCATTGTCGAAGCTGGTCTGCGGTCGACCGCGCAAACCAGCATCTCGACGAGATCGGCAAGATCCTATCGGCCATCAACGCTTCGCCGGATGCGTCGTCGCGCGTTCTGCCGGATTCGGTTCAACATGGGAGGAGTGTCAATGAGTGCAAGTGACGAAGTGAAAGCTGCGCTGATGAACATCCCGGTGTCGTGGCTGCATATGCCGGCTCTCGCGCTGGTCGAGGGTGGTGCCGCCGGCGCCAAGAAGGAATATGGGCCGAAGATCGCCCCTGCGGTGCTCGCTTTGGGCGCTGCCGCGGCAGGCACCATCGTCGGCGGCGGACTGCAACTGGCGCACCAGTATCTTCATGACAGCAAGGCCATGCCCACCGACTACGCCGGTATCGACCGCATCGTCTGCACGGCGACCTTCGCCGAAATCGAGCAGGCGGCCATTCGCATTTACGAGGAAGCGGCGCAGGCAAAAGGCGGCAATACGCTGCAGTCGATTATCGATCAGGCATCCGGTGCCAAGGTGTTGCCGATTGTTCCAGTCGCGGGAGCCGCCGCCGCGTTTGTCGTGGGCGTCTATGCTGGGGCGGCCGCTGCGCGACCTTGAGATAGAGATGATGACACCGAGGGCGCGCTCGCGCGCCCTCAGCTGTTTCGCTACGGGCGCTTCGTGGCGACCCGATCAGAAGCGGATGCCGACCGAGACCCCGACGCGTGCCTCACCATGCGAGCCGGCCTCGGCGTAGACCCTGACCTCGCCGTTGACGCTCTTTGGCTTGGGGCCGCTCGTGGCATGAGCGGCGTTCGCCTTCAGGTCCTCGATAACTCCATTGAAAGCGCTGCCATCGATGAGGGCGTGCAGCTTTTTCCGAAGCTCATCGAGCTTTTCGGGGTCGCATTCGGGCAGCGAAAGCGTGCATTCAAAGTTGTTGTAAACGGCCATGAGATCCTCGCTCGGGTTGCGTTGCGACGGAATGGTGACCTGCTACGTTTACGTGTCATTCAACTAAATACAACTAAACATTGTGAAGTGCATTTGTTGCGGAGGCGCGTGATTTCTCGCACAACAGACCGTGCGCCCTTGCCGGGGCGGCGCCATGGGGTCGTTTTTCGGGGGCCGCTTTGGCTGAAACTGTCGCTGAAATCGTTGCCGCGCACCGCACCGGAGCGGCCACGCCGGAACAGACTGTCGCCCGCAGCTATGCGCGCATCCGCGCCCGCGGCGACAGCGCCATCTTCATCAGTCTGCGCGAGGAGGCCGAAGCGCTGGCCGAGGCGCGCGCGCTTGCCGGCAAGGCCGATCTGCCGCTTTACGGCGTGCCGGTCGCGGTGAAGGACAATATCGACGTCGCCGGCCTGCCGACGACGGCGGCATGTCCCGCCTTTGCGCACAAGCCGGGGCGCGATTCCACGGCCGTCGCGAAGCTGCGCGCCGCCGGTGCCATCGTCGTCGGCAAGACCAATCTCGACCAGTTTGCCACCGGGCTGGTGGGTGTGCGCTCGCCCTACGGCATCCCAAAGAACAGCATCAAGGAAGAGCTGGTGCCGGGCGGCTCCTCGTCCGGCTCGGCTGTGGCGGTCGGCGCGGGCCTGGTGCCGTTGGCGCTCGGCACGGATACGGCGGGCTCCGGCCGCGTGCCGGCCGGCCTCAACAACATTGTCGGCTTGAAACCGAGCCTCGGGCTGATCTCGACTTTCGGCGTGGTGCCGGCTTGCCGCACGCTCGATTGCGTCTCGGTGTTCGCCTTCACCGTCGACGATGCTTTCGCGGCGCTGTCGGTGATGGCCGGCGCCGATGCCGCCGATCCTTATTCTCGCAACCGGCCGCTCGGCACGGTGAGCGCGGGCGCGCCGGCAACGCTCGGCGTGCCGCGGCCGGGCCAGTGCCTGTTCTTCGGCGACCGCGCCTTCGAAGCCGCTTACGGCGCTGCGCTCGAGCGTCTCGCCAAGCTCGGCCATGCTCTCGTCGAGATCGACATCGAGCCGTTCTACGAGACCGCGCGTTTGCTTTATGAGGGGCCGTGGGTCGCCGAGCGCACGATCGCCGCGGGCGATCTGCTCGCTTCCGATCCGGACGCCATTCATCCGGTCACGCGCGACATCATCCTCAGCGGCTTGCGGCCGACCGCGATCGACGCCTTCCGTGCCTTCTACAAGCTGGAGGAATTGCGCCGCGTCGCCGACGTTACCTTCCGGCAGGTCGACGCGCTGGCGTTGCCGACGGCGCCGACGGCTTACACGGTACAGCAGGTGCTCGCCGATCCGATCCAGCTCAACAGCCGGCTCGGCACCTACACCAATTTCGTCAATCTGCTCGATCTGTGCGGGCTGGCGCTGCCGGCCGCTTTCACCGACGCAGGCATACCGTTCGGCATCACCTTGCTGGCGCCGGGTGGCGATGACGCGATGTTGGCCGGCATCGGCCGCGCCTTCCACGCCGACACGAAGCTCAAGCTCGGCGCGCTCAATAAGCCGCAGCCCCAGCCGGCGTGACCAGCTCGCGCGCGGCGATCGCCACGCGGTGACGCCGCACGCAGCTTTCGTCGACGTCAACGCCGAGACCCGGCCGGTCCAGGCTCCCGGCGTGGCCCTGTCCGGTGACGAGCGGCTGTGCCGTCACGTCGGCGGCGAGGCCGATGTGGGTGAGCGTCAGGCCCCAGCCGATGTTCGGGATGACCGTTGCGACATGCAGCGCGGCCGCGCAGGCAATGCTCGACTCGCCCGTCTTGCACGAGATGTTCACTTGCATGCCGAGGTCGCCGCAGAGCCGGCCGGCATCGGCCAGCGCGCGCACCCCGCCGAGCTTGATCGCCTTCAGGCTGACGCCCCGCGCGGCCTGGCGTTCGGCGTGGCGGCGAATGTCGTCGCGCGAATGAATGCCCTCGTCGGCGCCGATGGCGATCGAGGTTGCCGCCGCGATGCGTGCCATGGCGGCGAGATCGTCGGCGGCCACCGGCTGTTCGAAGAAGTCGAGACCGCAGCCTTCGACCGCGCGCACGTAAGCGAGCGCTTCTTCGGTGCTGAAGCCCTGATTGGCGTCGGCCGAGATCAGCATGCCCGGCCCGAGCGCCGCGCAGATGGCGCGGGTGCGCGCCGCGTCGTTTTCCGGGGTATCGATGCCAACTTTGATCTTGTAGGCGACGAAGCCTTCCGCCTTCTTCTTTGCCGCGTCCTTGAGATCGCCGTCGTAATCGCCGCCGCCGACCACGCCGAGCAACGGCATGCGGCCGCGCTGCTTGTCGCCAAGCAGCGCATGGACCGGCTTGCCGGCCGACTTGCCGGCAAGATCGAACAGCGCGATGTCGAGCGCGGCTTTGGCGCCGTGGTTGCCGTACATGCGACCATCCATCGCGACATGGGCGCCCTCGATATCGGCAGCATCGCGGCCGATGAGAGCAGGGCGCAGGTGATGGACGGCCGCCACCAGGCTCTCCAAAGTGTCGCCCGTCATCACCGGCGCCGACGCGGCTTCGCCCCAACCGACAAGCCCGGTGTCGGTCTCGATCCGCACCAGCATGTTGTCCGCGCGCCGCACTTCCTCACCGGCCATGATGACCGGCTTCTTCATCGGCAGGCTGACGGCGATCGGTTCGATGGATGTTATGCGCATGTAGGGGCCGCGGTTCGTAACGCCGGCATCATAGCTTCTTGATGCCGGCGCCTTCGATGATGTCCTTGAACGTATCCATTTCCTTGGTGACGCGCGCCCAGGCATCGGCGCCGCCCTTCGGACGCACCAGGAAGCCGGCCTTCAAGAACTTCTCCTGCATGGCCGGCTCTTTCAGCACTTGCAGCGTCTGCTGCTCGAGCCATTTGACCATGTCCGACGGCGTCTGTGCCGGCGCCATCAGCACCATGTCGGTGGCAAAGACGAAGTCCGGATAACCCGCTTCGCGCATGGTCGGGATATCGGGAAATTCCGGCCAGCGCGTCTCGGCGCAAATGGCGAGGCCGCGTAGCGTGCCGGCCTTGATGTGCGGCGCCGACGGCCCGAGCGAATTCGAGGCCAGTTGCACGGTGCCCGTCAGCAGTCCTTGCAACGCATCGCCGCCGCCTTTGAACACGACTTCTTCGAGCTTGGGCAGTTTCTCGCGCGACTTCAGCAGCGAAGCCTGCAATTGCGGCGTGGTGCCGATCGGCGGCACCGAAACATTATATTGCTCCGGATGCGCGCGCGCGAGCGCGACAAATTCCTTCATCGATTTCGCGGGCGACTCTTTGCGAACGACGAAGATGTTCGGCGCGCCGGCCACCTCGCTGACGGCGACGAAATCCTTGCGCGGTTCGAACGGCAGTTTGTTGTACAGCCCGACATTGACGGACAACGCGTTGGTCGCGAGCAGCATGGTGTAACCGTCGGGGTCCGCATGGGCGACATAACCCATGCCGATATTGCCGCCGGCGCCGCCGCGATTTTCGATAATGAAAGTTTTGCCGGTCGATTGTTCGAGAGCGGCGGCGATCATGCGTCCGACCAGATCGGACGGTCCGCCCGGTGTGTTCGCGACGACGATTTTGACAGGCCGATCCGGATAAGCAGCGAAAGCCGAGCGGATATGTATTGCTGGCAGGGCGACGCCAGCGGCAAGCGTTGCGGCGGCTCTGATAACGTTGCGCCGTGTCGGCGCGGAGCCACCCATGAAACGAGTCATGCTAGCCTCCCCATATTCGGCGTTGTTTTATGGTGTGCCGATTATCCCGCGAGCGTAGGCGCTCGCTCCTGATGGGGCAATGCCTGCGAACACGGAGGGAGAACTTTCGCGGTGCAATGGATTTTCACCGCGTTAAAAGGGCGCTCTGAATTTCAGCTACTGAGAACGGACGTGCGGCGCAATGCCTTGGTGCGAAGATGCGTCCGGGCCGAATTACCGCGACTTGTTGCTGCTCTCGAGAATGCCGGCCGTCATCGCCATGCGCACGAGATCGGACAGGCTGTTGGCGCCCATCTTGGTCATCAGATTGGCGCGATAGATTTCGACGGTGCGCGGGCTGATGCCGAGGTCGAAGGCGATGTTCTTGTTGGCGTGACCGGCCACGAGTCCCTCCAGCACCTGCCGCTCGCGATTGGACAGCGCGGCAAGCTTGTCGTGGATCTCCGTGACCTCGGCGCTGCGCTTGACCGCGTCGGCTTCCTTGTCGAGCGCGGAACGCACGGCGACGAGCAGATGATCGTCGTCGAACGGCTTCTCGAGGAAATCGATGGCGCCGATCTTCATCGCCTCGACCGCGAGGGCGATGTCGCCGTGACCGGTGATGACGATCACCGGCAACTCGGGCTTCGTCTCTTTCACGCGCTTGAGCAGGTCGATGCCGGTGATCTCCGGCATGCGGACATCGGTGATGACGCAGCCGAAGCGAACCTCCGACAGAACGTCCAGAAAGGCCTGAGCCGAATCGAAGCCGCGGACGGTCATGTTCGCGGTCTTCAACAGGAACTCGAGCGACTGCCGGACGGCTTCGTCGTCATCCACCACATAGATGACAGGCTCAGGCTGCATCGTCGACATCCCCTTCCTTTACGACGACAAGCGTGAAGTTGAAGATGGTGCCGCCGCCCGGATTGGGCTCCACCCAGATGCGGCCGCCATGGGCTTCAATGATGGTGCGCGAGATCGAAAGCCCGACCCCCATACCGTGACGCTTGGTCGTGATGAACGGCTGGAATAGCTGCTCCGCCACCTCCGGCGCAATACCGCTGCCGGTATCGGCGACGCTGACGCGCACATGGGTGTCGCCCACCGGCACGACCGTGATCACGAGATCGCGGGCCGTGGAGGCCTCCATGGCGTCCATCGCATTGCGGATGAGGTTGAGCAGCACTTGCTGGATCTGCACGCGGTCGGCAAGCACCAGGTCGACCGCCGGGTCGAACTTGAACTGCACGCGGATGCCGCGGTCCTTGACGCCGACCAGGGCCAGCGCGCTCGCCTCCTCCACCAGCTTGGTGATGCTTTCGACGCGGCGTTCGCTTTCGCCACGCTGCACGAATTCGCGCAACCGCCGGATGATCTGACCGGCGCGCATCGCCTGATCGGCGGCCTTGTCGAGCGCGTCGCGCAGCGTCACCGATTTGTCGTCGGTCGCACTGTCCAGCATGCGCTTCGAGCCCTTCAGATAGTTCGAGATCGCCGACAGCGGCTGATTCAGTTCGTGCGCGAGCGTGGAGGCCATCTCGCCCATGGCGGTAAGACGGGAAATATGCACGAGCTCGGATTGCAGCTCTTGCAGCCGCGCTTCCGTCTTCTGCCGCTCGGTGAGATCGCGGATGAAGCCGGTGAAGAAGCGCCGTTCGCCGCTGCGCATCTCGCCGACCGCGAGCTCCATCGGAAACGTGGTGCCGTCCTTGCGCTGACCCACCACGACGCGGCCGATGCCGATGATGCGCCGCTCGCCCGTGTTCAGATATCGCTCGATGTAGCCGTCATGGTGCTGGCGATAAGGCGACGGCATCAGCACCTTCACGTTCTGCCCGAGGGCTTCCGATGCGGTGTAGCCGAACAGACGTTCGGCGGCCGTGCTGAACGAACTCATGATGCCGTGTTCGTCGATGACGATCATGGCCTCGGGGATCGTGTCGAGGATCGATTGCACATGCGCGGCGCTGGCCAGCGCGTCACGCGTCATGATGTTGGTGCGCGCGCGGCTTCTGCGCAGCAGCTCGCCGCCCCATGACATGCCGGTGCCGATGACGGCGAACGCCACACCGTTCACCACCATCGCCGTCGCGAACGGATCGGCTTCGCCGCGGACCACGACGATCGCGGCGGCGATACTCAAGGCCGTTGCCAGCAGGCCGGGGCCGAGACCGCCCAGGCCGGCGGAGATCAGCACGGCCGGTACGAAGTAGAGATAGACGGTGTCGTCCTCGAGGACCGGCAGCAGCAGCGCGCGCATGGCGAGCGACAGCGCCACCACCACCGGCGCGATACCGTAACGACTCAGCAGAGACCGTTCGTAAAGGTCTAAAAATCTATGTTTTTCAAATGCTTGTGACATGCCTGCGCCTCGGCTGGCATTAACCGGCGGCGGTGACCTCCGGTAAAACCCCTATGGAGATTATCTGAATTTCGGCCCCGTGATGCCAGCGGTATCCAAGCATCGTCAACCTTACCGAGGGCCAAGCGCCATGCTCACCCAGACCACCGCCTCGAACCGCGTTTCCTCGCGTCAGCCGGAGGGGCGTAACGGTCGTCCCGTCGCGCCGGCCCCCGTGGCCACGCTCAGCAACTCGATCGAGCTGATGGGTGCGCCGATGCCCTTCGCCCGTAACGCCGAAATCTACGGCGAGAACGAGCCGGCCGAGTATCTCTACAAGGTGCTCAGCGGCACCGTCCGCACCTACAAAGTTCTCAACGACGGCCGCCGCCAGATCGGCGCCTTCTACCTCCCCGGCGATATCTTCGGTCTGGAGATCGGTGAGGAGCACACGTTCTCGGCCGAGGCGATCGTCGACTGCAAGGTCCTGGTGGTCAAGCGCAGCGCGCTGGTGTCGCTGGCCGGCCGCGACAACGAAGTCGCCCGGCAGCTCTGGACCATGACCGCCGGTGAGCTGCAGCGTGCGCAGGATCACATCATGCTGCTGATCAAGACCGCGCAGGAGCGCGTCGCCGGCTTCCTTCTCGAGATGGCGCGCCGCTCGGCGGCGTCCACCGAAGTCGATCTGCCGATGTCGCGCCAGGACATTGCCGATTATCTCGGTCTGACGATCGAGACCGTGTCGCGCACCCTGACGCAGCTCGAAAATTCCGCCGCCATCGCCGTGCCGACGTCGCGCCGCATCGTGCTGCGCAACCGCGCCGCGCTGAGCCGTCTGAACGCTTGAACGGGTTTCAACCTCTCTAAGCCGAACGTCGTTCTCCCCGACCTACTGTTCGGCCAGACTGCCCCGGCACCTTCGGTGTCCGGGGCTTTTTTTTGGGAGGAATCCGCTCAGCTCCAGTTGGCCTTGGCCTTGAGCGCGGCGACCGACTGGGCCGCATCGGCGAGAAGCTTGCTGTGATCGAGCGCGGTGAATTGCCGGTTGCGGTGAAGGATGCGGCCGTCCACCACGACGAGATCGATGTCGGAGGGGCGCGCCAGCTGCACCAGCGCATCGTAAGGATCGCCGATCGCGCCCATGTGCGGCGCCGTCGTGCGCACGAGAATGAGGTCGGCCCGCTTTCCGGGAGAGAGTGAGCCGATGGTGGCCTGCAGGCCGAGGTCGCGCGCTCCGTCGATGGTCGCCATTTCGACGAGCTTCTTTGTCGGCAGTTTGAACTTGCCGCCCGTGCGATGCTTGTTGATGGTCTGCAACATGCGCATGCAGGCGAAGCAATCGCAGGGCTCGGCGGTGACGTTGTCGATCGACATCGACACCAGCACGCCAGCTTGCATCATTTCGGGGAACTGCATCTGCCCGGTACGGCCGGCCTCGCCGAGCGGCGAGGTCGAATAGTGCACACCGTGCTTCGCCAGCACGTCCCAATCCGCGGCATTGGTGTTGAGCGGATGCACGAGCTGCACGTCCGGACCGAGCAGATTCGCGTCTTTCAGGAGTTGGATCGATGCGCTGCCGCTGGTGTGCAACGTAACGGGCAGGCCTAATTCCCGCGCTTTGCCCCATTCGGCCTTTGCCATCTCGGCGTTGATCGCGCCGCGCGACGTGTTGTTGCCGTCGATGTTGCGCGAGTTCACGCCCAGCGTCAGCAACGGGTCGTCGCCGATTGCGCGCTTCAGGCGCGCGATGTCGGCGAAGTCCATCATCTGTGTGCTCGGCATGCCCTGCGCGGGTCCGTATGAGAACCGGCCGCGCAGGCCGCTGTCCCGCATCGCCTTGACCTCGGCGTCGGCATGCGCCGGGCTGCGGACGTTATGCGCCCAGTTGTGCGAGGTGGTGACGCCGGCGCTGAGCGCTTCCGCGAGGCCAAGCCGCACGGCGCGATAGCTGTCCTCCGGCGTGTAGTGGACGCCGAGCGCGAGAGTGACCGGAAAATAGGTCTTCTTCGGATCGTCGGCGCGCATGACCGGCCGCAGCAGCGTGGTCCAGTGATGCCAGTGTGTGTCGACGAAGCCGGGCATGCAGATCATGTCCCTGCCGTCGATCGCGGTGGCGCCGTCCGCCGGCAGGCGCGGGCCGACCGCGACGATGGCGCCGTCGCGCACGTGCACATCGCCGCTTTCGAAATCGCCGATGGCCGGATCCATCGACAGCACGTGCGCGCCGCGGATAACGAAGGCGCCGCGCGCCGGCAGCGTGGCCTGAGCCGCGGCGGCCGGAGCGGGTTGCGCGCCCGCCCGCGGCGGCATCAGCGTCGCAGCAGCGAGCGTCGTCGCGCCGGCAAGCATGATGCGCCGGTCGATCTGCATCTTGGTCATCGCGTTTCTTCCCCGAATTGTCTGCATCGCTGCAGCTCTGATTTTTTTTGAATCTAACGCCGATCGCGACGCGGCGGCAAATTGGCAATGGATGGTTCGCGCCCACACGGCCCATTTTGCATCTCGCGAAAAACCGCCCGGGGCGGAGCGATCGGCGCATGCCTTGAAATGCGGGCGATCGGCCGGCCGGGAAAACAAACCGCCGGGCCGTCAACCGATTGACCTGCATCAACATACCAGGCGGCCGGGCGTGGTCAGCTTCATGTGTCCCTAAGGAGGCGTGCCATGAAAGCTGTCGATGTGATGACCCGTAATGTCGTTTCGGTGAAGCCGGACGCGACAGTCCTGCAGGCGGCGCGGGTGATGCTGCAGCAGCACATCAGCGGTCTGCCGGTGATCGATGCCGAGGGCCGGTTGGTCGGTATTCTGTCGGAGGGCGACTTTCTGCGCCGCCGCGAGACGGCGACCGAGCGCCGCCGCTCACGCTGGCTCGAGTTCCTGATGGGCCCCGGCAAGATTGCTTCCGAGTACACCCAGAGCCACGGCAATAAGGTCGCCGAGGTGATGACCGAGAATGTCGTGACCGTGCCCGAGGATGCGGCGCTTGAGACGATCGTCGAGCTGATGGAGCGTCACCGCATCAAGCGCGTGCCGGTCGTGCACGGCAAGGAGGTCGTGGGCATCGTTACGCGTTCGAACCTCATGCATGCGATGGTCAGTCTCGCGCGCACGACGCCGGGCGCCGAACAGGGCGACGCGGCGATCCGAGAACACATTCTGGCTGAGATGAAGAAAGAGCAGTGGGCGCCGATCGCGACGACGAATGTCGTCGTGCACGACGGCATCGTCGAATTGTGGGGCGTTATCGTCGACGAGCGTCAGCGCGATGCGTTGAGAGTATGCGCCGAGAACACCGCAGGCGTGAAGGCGGTGAAGGACCACCTGGTCTGGGTCGAGCCGACCTCCGGCATGATCATCGAGGCGCAGGATCAGGAGCCGGTGATAAAGCACTAGCGATCATCATTGCGAGGCGTCTCTGGACAGGGAGCGCCTCGCTTTGCTTTTCCGCCGCCATTCAGGCGCATAGGTTTCTCAACACATTCTGCCGCTGAGCCACGGGTAGCGCGCTGCGTCGCACCTATCGCGCACGACGCGTGTCGCGCCGTGGTCGACAGGTTTATTCCTCCCATCGTCAGCCCGGCGACATGCGTCGACGATGTAGCCGTTCGGAACAATTTGCTGCGACAGAGCGGAAGTTCCATCGCGCGGCGAATGGCGGCCGCCGTTCCAAACGCGCGCGCCGCAAAGCGTAGTCGATCGCGACTCATCAATCCGCGCAGATGATAAAAACGCAACCATTGATCGAATCGTTGCTGCGTTACGGTTAGTAACGCTGCAAGGTTCGGCAGTCGGGAATTTACACCTCATGCACTTTAGGTTAATAGTTCGTTAACGCGGGGTGGTTGCGTTAACCTTTTGTTAACTGCCTTTTTCGGCAGTGAGGTGTGTCATGGCGTATGTCTCGTTCGAGTATTTTGACAAAGCCGTCGGCGCGCCTGGCAATCGGCTGGTGGAGCCGGTCCGCAAGGCGCCGTTCAATCACATTCTCAGCGCCAGCCAATTCACGATCGACGACGTCGACGACTTCTGCCAACTCGCCGACGATTTCGAAGCGGGCTTTCTTCCCGCACAACTAAGCCGGCGCGCGGTGGGCCTGCTGTTCTTTCAATCGAGCACGCGCACGCGCCTCGGTTTCGAAGCGGCCACGGTGGCGCTCGGCGCGCACGCGATCGGCATGGACGACATGTCGGCGTCGCGCTCCAACGCCAAGATCGGCGAGTCGCTGGAAGATTGCGCGGCCGTGGTTTCGCGTCTGTGCGATGCCATTGTCGTGCGTCACCACGAGCCCGGCGCAGCGGCGCGTATGGCGGCGCACGCCGAGGCGCCGGTGATCAATGCCGGCGACGGCTGGAACGAGCATCCGACGCAGGCCCTCATCGACATCTATGCGTTGCGGCGCGGCCTCGGCACGTTGCGCGGCAAGAGCCTGGCGTTCGGCGGCGATCCACGCGGCCGCGTGGTGCGTTCGCTCATGCAGCTGTTGCGTTTCGAGGGGCCGCGCGAGATCGTGTTCTGTCCGCCGGACAAATACGACATTCCCGCGGACGTGCTTTCGGCCATCGCCGAGTTCCAGATCCCGCATCGGCGCATCTCGACGATCGAGACGGCATTGATCGAGTGCGACGCCATCATGATGGCGCCGTACGACATGTCCGCCATCGGCGAGCCGGCCGCGTCGGATTATGTCGCGCCGCACGCGACGCCCGAGGCCTATACGATCACGCCCGAGAAGATCGAGCGCACGCGGTCGACCGCGCTTCTGTATCACCCGCTGCCGCGCTTCGACGAGATCGCGCCGGCTTGCGACAAGCTGCCCAACGCCATGTATTTCGAACAGGTGCGCCTGTCGAAGTTCATGCGCATGGCCGTGCTGCACCGCCTGCTGTCGCGATAAGCGCACACGGAGCAGGGACGAGGGTCGCCGTCGTTAAGACGCGATCCTGTTGCGTTTGCCGATGCCGGTGTGGTGCGTGGCCGTGGACGGCGAGCCGACGATCGGCAGGATCGGCTGCTTGATAAGTTCGCGCAGCACCGCTGCGGCGACGGGCCTGCTGAATACGTAACCCTGAATGGCGTTGATGCCGAAGCTTTGCACGCGCTCGAGTTGGGCGAAGGTCTCGATGCCTTCCGCGACCCGCTCGATATGGAGCTCGCGTGCGATCTGCGAAATGCCCTTGATGATCGCGAGCGTGCGCGGCGACTCGTCGATATCCTGCGTGAATTTCCGGTCGATCTTGATCTTCGAGAACGGGAAGTCGTTGAGGTAAGCGAGCGAGGCGAAGCCCGTGCCGAAGTCGTCGAGCGAGATGCCGACGCCGAGCGAGCGCAGGTCCTCGAGCAGCGACATCGTTGCCGCATTGTCGTCGAGCAGAACGGATTCGGTGATCTCGAGATCGAGCCGCCGCGGCGGCAGCCCTGTCGTGGTCAGGATGCGGGTCACCAAATCGACGATTTCGCGACCGCGCCGGAACTGGACCGGCGACAGGTTGACCGCGAGCTTGACGTCCGAATGCCAGGTCATGGCTTCGGTGCAAGCCGTCACCAACACCCATGTGCCGATAGGCACGATCAAGCCGGTGGCCTCGGCGATAGGGATGAACACATCCGGCGGGATGATGCCGAGCGTCGGATGCCGCCAACGCAGCAGGGCCTCGCAACAAATCGCGCGGCCCGATCTCGGGTCGACGATCGGCTGATACTCGAGATAGAGCTCGTGGTTATCCAGCGCGAACTGCAGCTCGTGTTCGAGCGCGACGCGCTTGTCGTAGTCGGTCGACAGCGTCGCTGTGTAGGCGACGATCTGCCCGCGGCCGATGTTCTTCGCCTTGTAGAGCGCGAGGTCGGCGTTGCGCAGCAGGACATCGAGCGAGGCGCCATCCTGCGGCGCGACCGCATAGCCGATGCTCGCGCCGCAGATGCTCCGCGTTTCGGCGGTGAAGAACGGATCTTCCAACACGGCAAGTATGGCTTCGGCCACGTTATGGACGTCGCGCGCGCGCCCATCCGCCAGCATCACTAGGAACTCGTCGCCGCCGACCCGCGATACTTCGTCGCCCGGCATGACGACGGACTGAATCCGTTCGGCGACTTCCTTCAACACGCTGTCGCCGACCGGATGCCCCAGCGTGTCATTGATGTCCTTGAAGCGGTCGAGATCGATCGAAATCAGCGCAAGGTGGCCGTTAGCGCCGGCGGAGGCGGCAAATCGCTTCTCGATGAGCTCGAGAAAAGCGCCACGGTTCCAGATACCGGTCAGAGCGTCGCGACGGGCCAGCGTTTCGACGCGCTTGAACGCGAGATGGCGCTGGACGATGTTCTCGAACACGCTGCGGCTGACGATGATCGTTCCGAAATACAGGATCGCGATGAACGTCGCGAGTATCGTGTGCACGACGTCCGCGCGCAGGATCAACGCGGCAAGGAAGGGCAGGCAGGTCAGGCTGATCTGGCCGATGGTGATCAGCGGACGGCTGGCGTTGCGCGACGATGCGCCGGCGATATAGCCGATGACGCAGCAACTGATGAGGATCTCGACGTCGGTGCCGGCGTGGTT
This sequence comes from Pseudolabrys taiwanensis, assembly GCF_003367395.1. Lineage (NCBI taxonomy): Bacteria > Pseudomonadati > Pseudomonadota > Alphaproteobacteria > Hyphomicrobiales > Xanthobacteraceae > Pseudolabrys > Pseudolabrys taiwanensis. The sequence continues at coordinate 4,358,709 of NZ_CP031417.1, forward strand.
GAACAGGGCGTAGGCGCCGGTAATGCCGACGAGGAGGGCGAACGACCACGCGCCGGCGAGCGCGTTCAGTTCCCACCGCTTCGTTTCGTCGATGGCGGTCGGGTCGTGTTCGATCTGGAAATAGCGTCTGCTGCCCAGGCTTCGCGCGATGCCGACAAGCAGGAAGCCGAAGAACAAGATGGTGAAGAATTTGTCGTCGCTCAGCGCGCCCGCGGTGCCGACCACGACCAGCGCTGCCGCGGTCGCGCCCAGAATGGCATTGGGCGTGCTGGTGGCGTTGTAGAGTCCCCGCACCAACTCGAAATGCAAATCCCGATCCGGCGTGAAGCCGGTCAGGCGGTCGGCAATCCGAGATATGATTGGCGGACGCCGCATGATCGATTCCGACGAAGTGCCCAGTCCGTGATTGAGAAAAGCGAACGTATCATTGTGCAAAGTTCTTAAGGAACCGCGTGCCGTATCGAGATTTAAACTGGCTAATACGCCGTTAAGCGGTTAGCGCGATGGATGTTGTTTGTAATATTACGCGCTATGGCTGTGCATATCGCTGTACGGAAGTACCGACGACGCAATTCGCATGTGTCGGCTCGGTCATCTGATGCCGAGCTTCCGCGCCGCGACGAGCGCGACGAGACTAAGTGTGGCAGCCAACATGAGATAAAAGCTCGGCGCGAGATTGTTGTTCGTGACGCCGATGAGCCAAGCGTTGATGAACGGCGCGAAGCCGCCGAACAAAGCCACCGCGAAGGAATAGCTGATCGACAGGCCCGTCGTGCGCATGCGAGTCGGGAACAACTCGGATAGAAGCGCGGCCAGTCCGCCCATATAGCCGGCGAGCAGCAAGCCCATGATCGCTTCGACCACGAGCAACGTTGCGATCGATGGCTGTTCCGTCAGCCACCAGAACAGCGGATAGATCGCGATCAGCACCGCGGTCGCGGACGCGAACGCCACCGGCAGACGGCCGATGCGATCGCTCCAGGCGCCGACAATCGGAATAAGCGCGAACTGAATCACGCCGCTCAAGAAGCCGGCGGCGAAAGCGCCGGCGGCCGGCAGGCCGAGCTGGCGCGTCGCATAGGTCGGCATGAACAGAATCGTGTACATGCCGACCGTGCACAGCACCACGGCGCCGAAGGCGATCGCGAGCCTTTTCTTGCCGCCGGCGAGGGTCTCTTGCAGCGGGCGCTCGCTGGTCTGAATGGCTTTGAACTCGGCCGTCTCGTCGACGTGGCGGCGGATGTAATAAGCGACAGGGCCGATGAGCAGGCCGAGGAAAAACGGCACGCGCCATCCCCAATCGGACATCTGCGCGGCCGTGAGCGTGCTGGTCAGTGCGAAGCCGACGATCGTCACCAGGATCGTCGTCAAACCCTGGCTCGCGAACTGCCAGCTCCCGAAAAAGCCGCGGCGCGCCGGGTTCTGTTCGGCGAGAAAGGCCGTGGCGCTGCCGAACTCGGCGCCGGCTGAGATGCCTTGCAGGAGACGCGCCACCACCATCAACGCCGGCGCCAGCACGCCGATCGACGCGTAGCTCGGCGTCACGGCGATAATCGCCGTCCCGGCCATCATCAGCACGATCGTCAGGCTGAAAGCCGCCTTGCGGCCGTGCCGGTCGGCGTAGGTGCCGAGCACGACGGCGCCGAGCGGCCGGACGAAGAAAGTCACGCCGAAGGTGGCGAAGGTCAGCAACAGGGAGACGGTCTCGTTGCCGGTCGGAAAGAACAAGCCCGCGATCGTGCCGGCGAAGAAGCCGAATACGATGAAGTCGAACCATTCGAGCGCATTGCCGATCGAGGCCGCGATCACGGCGCGCCATTGCTTCTTACGGCTGCATTCGCGAATTGTCGCGTCCGCGGACATGTCCCCTCCTGGCCCGCGGCCGCGCCAGACGGCGGCGCATACGGCATCGACGATCGCGCCCCCGGTGCAAATCGTCATGGTGGCCGGCAACCCAGCCGAACAAGAAAGAAGTTTTAAGTCAATAAGAGATCGAATCCGACGGTGCGGTCCGTCCCACTCCAATTCGCGCCGCGATGGGAGGCCGCCTGCCTGTCCCGCCAGGACTCCCGGCGGGCATTCCTTTTCCATCGATATAAGGCGCAGCCCGGTCGCGGTGTGGGGCGCGCTATTTGGCGACGTACAATTTGCTCAGATTCGTGCCGATCGTATTGAAGGTCGTGACGATCTGATTGGCCGAGGTCAGCAGAAAGAAATCGCTCGTGCTGCTGGCGCAGTTCTGCAGGAGCGTCGAGGTCGGATCGCCGTCCGTGTTCACCTGAATGGTGTAAAGCGTGATCCCGGCCGCTTTGATGTTGTTGCAGGTCATCTGCTGACGAGCGTCGATCGAGCCCTGATCGCTGTACCAGCGGTCCTGAGTGTTCAAACCGTCGGTCAGCAGAATGATGATCTGCGAATAGGTGTAGTTCGGGTCCTGCGCGGGAGCGGTGAACGGACCGCCGCCGACCAGCGACATCCAGCCGAGCTGAAGCCCGATGGCCTGGTTGGTGTTGCCGTTCGCCGCCATGTTGTTCACCAGCGTGTTCATGGCCGACCAGTTATAGCTGAGGCCCATCGCCGCCTGCGGACAGGACGAATACTGCTCGGCGGCGTAGAGCGTCGCGACGATGGCGGTGGAGGGGGCGACGACGTTCGTGTCGTAATTGCCGGAGCTCGGCGCCGATGACGTCCCGCGGTCGGTGACGCAGCCGTTCCACGTATTGTGGTTTGCCGGCGTCCAGGTCCCGCTGCATGTGCTCTTGGTGGTGCCGCCCCAGCCCCATCCGGAACTGCAGGTCCCGTTATTGCTGTTCCAATCCGTCCAGTCGACCCACGACGCGGCATAGTTGCCGGCGCCAAGATCGACGTCCTTCACGAAGGGGATGATGGACACGTAGACGTCGCCGTTCGTGGTGACGGCGGCTTGCAGCTGCGACAGCAGGTTCTGCGTCGCGGTCTTCAGCGCGCTCAGTTTGCCGTATTGTGCCATCGATCCGGTGTTGTCGAGAACCAGCGCGACGCGCAGACGCGACATGCCCCATTTGGTGGTCGAGGAGCCGCTGATGTTGAGCGAGGGGAAGCCGAGGATCGACATGAACGCGGTTGCGATGCTGGCGGAGCCGGCGACCGTCACCTGCGAGCCGCCGCTCGATGTGTAGGTGGCGGTGATCGCAACGTTCGAGGCTTGCGGCTTCCGGAATACCGCGGTGAAGTATTGCGACGCATGGGTCTGCAGCTGGCTGGAACTGTCGGATGCGGCCTCGCGCGCCAACATCAGGGCGGTGGAATCCAGCGCCGATTGCAGATCGACCTTCGCAGCGGATGCCGCGCTATAGTCGATGGCCGCGCCGATAAAGCCGAGTAGCGGTATCGCGGCCAGCGCGAATGTGATGGCGACGTTGCCGCGTTTCGATCGCGCGAATGCACGGGATGTAACTTGCAGCCTGCTCACGAGCTTGCGCATCGGTGTCACCGATCGACATAGTCGCGCCCACGCATGAGATAGCGCTGGCCGGTAAATCGCTCATGAACTGAATGGCCGCGCCGGGTGGTTGTCCTGCACCACCGAGATGAATATAAGTCAATAAAATCGGGGTTTTCTCGCGCATCGCGACGTAATAAACGTGAGACTAAAAGCGCTCGCGGCCAAGTAAAGATAGAATAATTCTGGCGCTCCCGTTCGTTGCGCGTGTGCGCCCGGCGGGTCCCGTGCGTCCGGTGTAGCGCATGCCGTTTGACTTGCCTCAAGGAGGCCGAGCATCGCTGGTGGTGTTCTACAGCCGCCAGGACAGGACATGCCCGGCTCCCTCTGTTCGAAAACGGTGGAGACTTTCATGAACCTCAAATCAATGCTCCCGGTTGGCCGTGAGCACGGCTTTGCCGGCTCGGTCAGCCCGTTCGTATCCTTGCAGCGCGAGATCGATCGTCTGTTCGATGACTTCTCGCGCGGACTGCCGGCACTCGGCGGCAACGGCGCCGCCAAGCTGTTGCCCAGCATGGACGTGACGGAGACCGACAAGGAGATCGAGATCACGGCCGAACTTCCCGGCCTCGAGGAAAAGGACGTTCAGATCAACGTCGCCGACAATCTCCTCACCATCCGCGGTGAGAAGAAGGCCGAGAAGGAAGAGAAGGACAAGAACTATCGCCTGGTCGAACGCAGCTACGGTGCATTCGAGCGGTCGCTCCAATTGCCGGAAGGCGTCAACGCCGACGCGATCAAGGCCACTATCGCCAAGGGCGTGCTGAAGGTGACGGTGCCGAAGCCGGCGCCGGCGCAAGCCAAGAAGGTCGAAGTGAAGTCCGCTGCCTGACCATCAGGAGCGTGGAAAAGGCGCGCGGCTGCGGCCTCCGATGAGGCGCGGCGCGCGCCTTTGTCTTTCGCGAGGTGTTCCGGCTGTGACGACGCGATGACGCAGTGCAGCGCGGCCGATACGCAGTTCTCCTGATCTCTCGGCTACCACATTTTTGATCTTGCTCAACGCGAGCGGGCCATCGCGACGGATCATGGCGCTCCAAGCAGGCTCATGCTTCGGAGAAAACCTATGTCTGTTGCCGCTCAACCGTCCGCGCGGCCGGCCGCCCCGGCTTCGCCAAAGGAGAAAAGCTGGCTCGCGTCGAACTGGGGCCTGCTGGCCGCCACTGCGGTCCTTATCGCTATTCTCTTGTTGCCGACGCCGGCCGGCCTGCCGATTGCCGGTCATCGCATGCTGGCGATCTTCGGCTTCGCCGTCATCGTCTGGATCACCGAGGCGCTCGATTACGCCATTAGCGCCGTGGTCATCGCCGCGTTGATGGCGTTTCTGCTCGGGACGTCGCCGAGCGTAACCAATCCGAACGTATTGATCGGCACGGTGCAGGGCCTCACCACGGCGATGAGCGGCTTCGGCAACACCGCGCTGACCCTGGTCGCCGCCGCGCTGTTCCTGGCGGCGGCGATGACCATCACCGGTCTCGACCGGCGCATCGCGCTCGTCATTCTCGCGCGCGTCGGCGCGCGCACCAGCCGCGTGGTGATCGGCAGCATCATCGTGTCGACGGTTCTCGCCTTCCTTGTGCCGAGCGCGACGGCGCGTGCGGCCGCCGTCATCCCGATCATGATGGGCATCATCCTCGCCTTCGGCGTCGACAAGAAAAGCCGTTTCGCCGGCCTGTTGATGATCACCACCGTGCAGGCGGTAAGCATCTGGAACGTCGGCATCAAGACGGCGGCGGCACAGAACATGGTTGCCGTCGGTTTCATTCAGAAGACGCTCGGCCACGACATCACCTGGCTGAGCTGGCTGATTGCGGCGGCGCCGTTCTCGATCCTGATGTCGATCGGCCTTTATCTGATCATGATGTGGATGATGCCGCCTGAGGCCGAGGAAGTCCCCGGCGGCCAGGCGGCGGTAAAGAAGTCGCTGACCGAACTCGGCCCCATGACGGGCAAAGAGGCCCGGCTCCTGGCGATTTCGCTCGTCCTTCTCTGCTTCTGGGCGACCGAGGGCGTCCTCCACAAGTTCGACTCGTCGACGACCACGGTCGTCGCGGTGGCGCTGTTGTTCCTGCCCGGCGTCGGCGTGATGGACTGGAAGAAGGCCAATGCGCTGATCCCCTGGGGCACCATCGTTCTGTTCGGCGTCGGCATCAGCCTCGGCACGGCACTTTTGCAGACGCAGGCGGCGCAATGGCTGGCCAACCTGATCGTGCAATGGTTCGGACTCAATCATCTGCCGATCCTGGCGATCCTCGCCGTCATGGCAGCCTTCTTGATCGTGATCCATCTTGGATTCGCCAGCGCCACCGCGCTCGCGTCGTCGTTGATCCCGATCGTGATCGCCGTGATGCAGAAGGTGCAGACGCCGGGTCTGAGCGTGCTCGGCATGACGCTGGTCCTGCAGTTCGTCGTGTCGTTCGGCTTCATTCTGCCGGTGAACTCGCCGCAAGGCATGGTCGCCTACGGCACGGAGACCTTTGTCGTCCGCGACTTCGTGCGCACCGGCATCGTCATCACGGTGTTGGCCTATGCGCTGACGCTCCTGCTCGGCGCGACCTACTGGCGCTGGCTCGGATACGTTTAAGGAGCGCGGTCGGTGCCACGTACGTCAATTGCCATAGTATTCGCAGGCAGCGGCGGTTCCGGCGCGATGAGCGCCGGGGCCGTGCTGCTCCGCGCCGCTGCTCACGCTGGTTACTACGGCCTGATGACTCAGCTGTTCGGCGCGCAAGTGCGCGGCGGCGAGTCCGCCGCTCTGGTGCAAGTGTCCACCCAACCGATCGATAGCCAGCCGGACCGCTACGATCTGTTCGTCGCCCTGGATTGGGAGAAGGTCGAGCAGTTCGCCGCCGAAATCCCGCTCGATGAAGCGAGCGTCATCATCGCCGATCCGGCCGCCGGTGCCGTCCCGCCCGGCATCGCGAAATCGAAAGGCCGTGTGGTCGCGTTGACCATGGGCGATCGCAACGCGACGAAGCTCGAACGCGGTCTGCTCGGCCGCCGCGTCAACATGTTCGCCGCGGGGCTCGTCGGCGCGCTCATCGGTCTGAACGAAGCCAATTTGCAGGCCGCGGCCGAAGCGGTGTTCTCCGACAAGGGCGCTGACGTCATCGGAGCCAATGCCAAAGGCACGGCCGCCGGCATCGCCGCGGCGGCCAGCCTGACGTTGAATGTCCGACTCGATGCCCCGACCGCCGCGGCGCGCTGGCTCATCAGCGGCAACCAGGCGATCGCTTTCGGCGCCTTGCGCGGCGGCGTGCGTTTCGTCGGCTGTTACCCGATCACGCCGGCGACCGATCTCGTCGAGTGGTTGGCGCCGCATCTGATAAAGCTCGGCGGCCGGCTCGTCTTGGGTGAGGACGAACTCGCGTCCATCAATCTGGCGCTGGGCGCGTCCTATGGCGGCACCCCGGCGATGACGGTCACGGCCGGGCCCGGCTTCTCTCTGATGGTCGAAAGCCTCGGTCTTGCCGTCGCAGCCGAGAGTCCGCTGGTGCTGGTCGACGTCATGCGGGCCGGTCCTTCGACCGGCATCGCCTCCAAGACGGAACAGAGTGACATCAATCTCGCGCTCTATGGCGCGCATGGCGATGCGCCGCGCGTGGTGATGGCGCCGGTCTCCGTCGCGGATTGCATCACCACCGCCGAGTACGCGGTCTATGTCGCCGAGTCGTTGCAGACGCCGGTCATCGTCCTATCCGATCAGGCGCTCGGTCAGGCAACGACCGTCATCGATCCGAGCGACAAGCGGCCGGCGCCGCTCAAGCGCCGCCTCAATGGCGCGGCGGCGAGCAAGCCGTTCAAGCGCTACGCGATCGGTGGCGATCCGGTGACGCCGATGCCTCTGCCGGGCACGCCGCAGCATGAGTGGGTGGCGGAAGGGCTGTCCCATAACGAAGCCGGACTGCCGGCGAGCGGCGCCGGTCCGCATGTGGCGCAGATCAACAAACGCGCCAAGAAGATCGCGCGCTTCGACCCCGGCGCCTATTGGGGCGAGACCTGGGGCACGGGGGATACGGTGGTGCTGGCCATCGGTTCGACCATCGGCGCGGCGCGCGAAGCGGCGCGGCGGCTGTCGGCGGCCGGTCATCAGATGCGCGTCGTGGCGTTGCGTGTGATCGCGCCGCTGCCGACCGAAGCGCTCAGCCGCGCGCTCGCCGGCGCGCGCCGCATCATCGTGATCGAGCAGAACCACAGCGGCCAGCTCTATCACTACCTCGTCGGCCAGAAGGCCATTCCGCCGAACGCCGAAAGCGTCGCGCGGCCGGGCCCGTTGCCGTTCCGGCCGTCGGAGATCGCAAGCTATGTGGTGTGAATTTTATTTGTGCCGTGCGGTTTTTTGTCGTCCCCGCGAAGGCGGGGACCCATACGCCGTGCGCTATCGAGAGACTGCGGCGTATGGGTCCCGGGCCTCCTTCGCAAGGGCTCAGTCGCCCGGGACGACAGCGACTAACGGAGATGCGCCATGACCGACACCCTCACCGAAGCCACGACCGAGCCGCATTGCGTCTTCAGCGCCAAGGACTTTTCCTCCGGGGCGCATCCGGTGTGGTGTCCGGGCTGCGGCGATTACGGCGTGCTCGCCTCGCTCGAGCGCGCGCTCGCAAAACATGGCCGCCCGTCGCATGAAGTTGTGCTGGTCTCCGGCATCGGCTGCTCGTCGCGCCTGCCGGGCTACATGAGCACTTACGGCTTCCACGGCGTGCACGGCCGCGCGCTCGCCGCCGCCACCGGCCTGAAGCTGACGCGGCCGGATCTCGAAGTCATCGTCGTCGGCGGCGATGGCGACGGCTATTCGATCGGCGGCAATCATTTCATCCATGCCTGCCGGCGCAATGTCGACATGCTGTACATCGTGATGGACAACCGCGTGTACGGCATGACCAAGGGCCAGCCGTCGCCGACGACGGAAGCCGATTGGGACAGCGAGATCGCGCCCGGCGGCATCGGCCTGCGGCCGTTCAATCCGCTCGCGGTCGCCATCGCGTCGGGCGCCAACTATGTCGCGCGCGGCTTTTCCGGCGATCCGAACGGCCTTGCCGATTTGATCGTCGATGGTCTGCGCTGGCCGGGCTTTGCTTTCCTGGAAGTGCTGAGCCCTTGCGTCACCTTCCGTCCCGAGCAGCGCGAGTGGAAGAGAATGGTGCGTCCCGCGTCGCAGGCGATCGAGCAGGACCGCGCCGCCGCCACGGCATTGGCGATGGGCGACGACGGTTTCAGCCTCGGCGTGCTGTTCCGTGGCGATCGCGCGCCGGTCGCGCCGGCGCCCAAGCCGCAGATCTCCGTGGCCGATGTCGAGCGCGAGTTCGCGCTGTCGCCTTAAGCGCGCGGCTTCGGTTGATGTGCGTCAAGGCTGGTCCGGCGCCGGCGTTGCAGACTGCAACAAACCTTAAAGCACCCGCAACGCGACTGCCGGAGACGCGCCATGACCAAGCTGCTCGCGCCTGTCCTCGCCTTTGTTCTGGCTTCCATCATTCTCACCGCCACCGTCGTTGCTCAGCCGTCCGGGCCTGGCTGGGGCTCTGGCATGATGATGGGCCCCGGCATGATGGGGCGGGGCGGCGGGCGCGGCATGGGCTGGATGTGCAGCCCGCAAGGCGCCGGCCTTGCCGAATGGCGCATGGAGCGCATCGAGGAACTGGTGAAGCCGACGGAGACCCAGCGCAAGGCGCTCGATGATCTGCGCACGGCTTCGACCAAGGCCGCCGAGTCGATCAAGGCCGCTTGTCCGACCGAGTGGCCGGCCAGTGCGCCGGCGCGGCTCGAACTCATGGAAAAACGCATGGAGGCCATGCTGACGGCCGTGAAGACCGTGCGGCCTGCTTTCGATGCGTTCTATGCGACGCTCAACGACGAACAAAAAGCCCGCTTGAACACGGCCGGGCCACGTCGTTGGGGCTGGCAGCATTGGCGCGACCGCAACTGAGCCGTCAATTTGACGTGTGTCAAAGTTGCCTTGGGTGCAGCGCCGTAAATACCACCTAGGCCCTCTGCAAATCCCACCGGCCAGCTAAAAGTGGAATCGACATCATGGCGAACGCGATTGCTCCCCAGAAGACCATGACCATTGGAGAGGGGGGATCGGCGCTGGCGCTCGCCGCTCTCGCATTGCTCTCCATCGTCGTCGCGGCCAAGGCCTACACGCCCGAATACGCGTTCCACGCTTATCTGTTCGCCGCGGCCAGCATCGCGTCGGTCTTCGTTATCATCAACCGCTACTTCGACCGTCCGGCCGAGCCGGCCCCGCTCGAGATCAACGGCAAGCCGAACTATAACTTCGGACCGGTCAAGTTCTCGTCGGTCGCCGCCGTATTCTGGGGCCTCGCCGGCTTCACCGTCGGTCTCATCATCGCGCTGCAGCTGGCCTTCCCCGATCTCAATCTCGGCATTCCCTACACGACCTTCGGGCGGCTGCGTCCGCTGCACACCTCGGCGGTGATCTTCGCCTTCGGCGGCAACGTGCTGATCGCGACGTCGTTCTACGTCGTGCAGCGCACCTGCCGCGCGCGCCTCGCCGGCGACATCGCGCCGTGGTTCGTCGTGCTCGGCTACAACTTCTTCATCGTCATCGCCGGTACCGGCTATCTGCTCGGCATCACCCAGTCCAAGGAATACGCCGAGCCGGAATGGTACTCGGACCTGTTCCTCACCATCGTGTGGGTGACCTATTTCCTGGTCTTCCTCGCCACGATCTGGCGACGCAAGGAACCGCACATCTACGTCGCCAACTGGTTCTATCTCGCTTTCATCCTGACCATCGCCGTGCTGCATCTCGGCAATAACGCCGCCGTGCCGGTGTCGCTGTTCTCGCCGAAGTCCTACATCGTCTGGTCGGGCGTGCAGGACGCGATGGTGCAGTGGTGGTACGGCCACAACGCGGTGGGCTTCTTCCTCACCGCCGGCTTCCTCGCCATCATGTACTACTTCATCCCGAAGCGCGCGGAGCGGCCGGTCTATTCCTATCGGCTCTCCATCATCCACTTCTGGGCGCTGATCTTCCTCTACATCTGGGCCGGTCCGCACCATCTGCACTACACGGCGCTGCCGGATTGGGCGCAGACGCTCGGCATGACCTTCTCGATCATGCTGTGGATGCCGTCGTGGGGCGGCATGATCAACGGCATCATGACGCTGTCCGGCGCGTGGGACAAACTGCGCACCGATCCGGTGCTGCGCATGATGGTGGTGTCGGTGGCGTTCTACGGCATGTCGACCTTCGAAGGCCCGATGATGTCGGTGAAGATCGTCAACTCGCTGTCGCACTACACCGACTGGACCATCGGCCACGTGCACTCCGGCGCGCTCGGCTGGGTCGGTTACGTGTCCTTCGGCGCGCTCTACTGCCTGATCCCATGGCTGTGGAACCGGCCGCTCTATTCGCTCAAGCTCGTCAACTGGCACTTCTGGATCTCGACGATCGGCATCGTGCTCTACATCTCGTCGATGTGGGTCTCCGGCATCCTGCAGGGCCTGATGTGGCGCGCCTACACCAATCTCGGCTTCCTCGAATACTCGTTCGTCGAGACCGTGGAAGCGATGCATCCCTTCTATGTCATCCGCGCGCTCGGCGGCCTGTTGTTCCTGGCCGGCGCGATCGTGATGGCTTGGAATCTTTGGAAAACCGTGACCGCCGCGGAAGAGGCCAAGCCGGCCGGTGTGGCGCTGGCGCCGGCGGAATAAGCGGGGGTAATGATGTCTCTCTGGCAAAAACACGCGATCTTCGAAAAGAACTCGATCATCCTCGTGATCGGCATCCTGGTCGTGATCGCGATCGGCGGTCTCGTCGAGATCGTGCCGCTGTTCTACCTCAAGAACACGATCGAGAAGGTCGAAGGCGTGCGGCCTTATACGCCGCTCGAACTCGCCGGCCGCAACATCTATGTGCGCGAGGGCTGCTATCTCTGCCACTCGCAGATGATCCGTCCCTTGCGCGACGAGGTCGAACGCTACGGCCACTACTCGCTCGCGGCCGAGAGCATGTACGACCGGCCGTTCCAGTGGGGCTCCAAGCGCACCGGTCCCGATCTGGCGCGCGTCGGCGGCAAGTATTCCGACGACTGGCACCGCGACCATCTGAGGAATCCGCGCTCGGTGGTGCCGGGTTCGGTCATGCCCGAATACGGCTGGCTGGCGCGGACCGATCTCGACTTCTCCCACATCGACAACGACCTGAAGACGCTGGCGCTGGAAGGCGAGCCCTATTCGCCGGAGATGATTGCCAGCGCCAAGCAGGACGTCGTCACGCAGTCGACCACCGACAGCGCCGACGCCACCGACCTCGCCAAGCGCTATCCCAAGGCGCAGGCGCGCGACTACGACGGCAATCCCGGCCGCATCACCGAGGCTGACGCGCTGATCGCCTATCTGCAGATGCTGGGCACGCAGGTCGACTTCAAGCTCTACGACGACAAAGCCAACATCCGGTAATCGCCATGGACCCGACCTACCGCGCTTTAGCCGAGTTCGCCCAGACCTGGGGGCTCGCTTACTTCGTCGCCGTGTTCATGGTGGTGCTGGCTTATGCGCTGTGGCCTTCGCGCAAGCAGCAGTTCGATGAAGCGGCCCGCATTCCGTTGCGAGAGGACTAAGCCATGGCTGAAGAACACAAAGTCGATGCCCTGACCGGCACCGCGACAACCGGCCATGATTGGGACGGCATTCAGGAGCTCAACACGCCGCTGCCGCGCTGGTGGCTCTGGCTGTTCTATCTCACCATCATCTGGTCGGTCGGCTACTGGCTCGTCTATCCGGCCTGGCCGTTGCTCACCACGTCGACGCAGGGCCTGTTCGGCTGGCACGCCCGCGAGGCGATCGTCACCGACATGCAGGAGCTGCAAGCCAAGCGCGGCCCGATGATGGCGCAGCTGTCGACCGCGTCGGTCGCCGAGATCGAGGGCAACCCGCAACTGCTCGACTTCGCGCGTGCCGTCGGCCGCGTGGCCTTTGCCGACAACTGCGCGCCGTGCCACGGCGCGGGCGGCGGCGGCGCCAAGGGCTATCCCAACCTCAACGACGACGACTGGCTCTGGGGCGGCAAGCTCGCCGACATCCAACAGACCATCACCCATGGCGTGCGCTCCGGCGACGATCAGGGCCGTTCGGGCAACATGCCGCCCTTCAACGGCGTGCTGAAGCCGAACGAAATCTCGGCGGTGGCCGACTATGCGCGGTCGTTGTCGGGGCTCGCGCCGGAAGCCGGCGCCGATCTCGCGCTGGGCAAGAAGGTCTTCGCCGACAATTGCGCCGTGTGTCACGGTCCGGACGGCAAGGGCAACCGCGAGCTTGGGTCGGCCAACCTGACGGACAAGATCTGGCTCTACGGTTCGGACAAGCAAACCATCATGCAGGGCATCCTGAACGGCCGCGGCGGCGTGATGCCGAACTGGGGCGCGCGTCTGCCGGAGCCGACCATCAAGGCGCTGACCGTCTACGTGCACACGTTGGGCGGCGGCGAGAAATAGCGATCCCGCGGGGGCGGCGCGATCGGGTGGCTTGCGGGACCGTCATGGCTCCGCAAGCTGCCGCGTTTGCAGATGGCACGCATGCGCGAACGGGCGCCGGTGCGGTCCTGGCTTGAGAAAGATCAAGTCGCGTCCGGACGAATACCGCTACTTTGCAGCGGCTCTCGAAGGTTCGTTAAGTCCATGACTACTCTCGAAAATCTCGTGAAGGAGGCGGCGGTCACAGCCGCCCCGAAAGCGGCGCCGGCGCCCGAGCCGGAAGACGACATCCCGCTCTACGCTCCGCGCCGCAAAATCTACCCGCAGAGCGTTCACGGCACCTACCGCCGCATCAAATGGGCGCTGCTCATCGTCACGCTCGGCATCTACTACCTGCTGCCGTTCGTGCGCTGGGATCGCGGCCCCAACGCGCCGAGCCAGGCGGTGCTGATCGACTTCCCGAACCGCCGCTTCTATTTCTTCTTCATCGAGATCTGGCCGCAGGAAATCTATTACCTCACCGGCCTGCTGATCCTCGCCGCGCTTGGCCTGTTCCTGATGAACGCCGTGGCCGGCCGCGTCTGGTGCGGCTATCTCTGTCCGCAGACGGTGTGGACCGATCTGTTCTTCGCCATCGAGCGCTTCGTCGAAGGCGATCGCCGCGAGCACATGCAGCGCGATGCGCGCAAGTGGACGGCGAACACCTGGGCGCGCAAGGGCGTCAAGCATTTCCTGTGGCTGATGGTGGCGTGGTGGACCGGCGGCGCCTGGGTGCTCTACTTCGCCGACGCGCCGACCTTGGTGAAGGAGCTGGCGACCGGCGAAGCGCCGTTTGTCGCTTACGCCTGGATCGGCATTCTGACCTTCACGACCTATTCGCTCGCTGGTCATCTGCGCGAGCAGGTCTGCCTCTATATGTGCCCGTGGCCGCGCATCCAGGCGGCGCTCACCGACGAATACGCGCTCAACGTCACCTATCGGTATGACCGCGGCGAGCCGCGCTGCTCGGTGAAGAAGGCCGAACAATTGCGGGCGCAGGGCGCGCCGGCCGGCGATTGCGTCGACTGTCTGCAATGCGTGCACGTCTGCCCGACCGGCGTCGACATTCGCGGCGGCGCAAATCTCGGCTGTATCCAGTGCGGCCTGTGTATCGACGCCTGCGACGCGGTGATGACGAAGCTTGGCCGCGCGCCGCGCCTCATCGCTTACGACACCGACCTCAACATCAAGAGCCGCATGGAGGGCAAGCCGTCCGTTTACCGGCTCATCCGCATGCGCACGCTGCTTTACGCGGTGCTGATCGCCGTGGTCGGCGCCGTCATGATCTATACGCTCGCCACCCGCGAGACCGAGGGCATCAACGTCATCCACGACCGCAATCCGATGTATGTGCGGCTGTCGGACGGTTCGCTGCGCAACGGCTACACCATCCGCATCGTCAACAAGCAGCGTCAAACGCGCGAGTTCGCCCTCGCGGTCGATGGTCTCACGGCAAGCTCGATCGATTACATCGGGGTGCCGGCGCGTTCCGACGGACGCATGCTGATCGACGTCGGCCCGGACCAGACGCGCGAGGTGCGCATCCTGGTTACCGACCGCGATCCCAAGCCCGCGCAGTCGACACGCGTGACCTTCCGCCTGACCGACGTCGCGACCGGCGACACGAGCGAAGCGCGCGATCACTTCTTCGCGCCATAAAGGGAGACGACGATGATTGCTTCCGTCAAAAAGCCGCGCGAAGTGACCGGCCGAGCCGTTCTTGTCTGGCTCGTGTGCTTCTTCGGCGTCGTGTTCGTCGTCAACGGCGTGATGATCAAGGCGGCCACGTCGACCTTCGGCGGCGTCGAGACCGCGAGCTCGTACAAAGCCGGGTTGATGTTCAAGCAGGAGATCGCCGCCGCCGAGCAACAGGACGAGCGGCATTGGAAGATCGACGGCACGCTCAAGCGCAACGGCGCCGGCGAAGCGGTGCTCGACTTCACCGCGCGCGACGCGTCCGGCGCGCCGCTCACGGGCCTGACGGCGGACGCGACGCTGGTGCATCCGGCGGATGCGCGGCTCGACCACGCCATCAAGGTCGACCGTGTCGGCGCCGGCCGCTTCCACGGTGAATCCGCGGCGCCGCGCGGACAGTGGGAGTTGCTGGTCGATCTCTATCGCGACGGCGACCGCGTGTTCCGCTCGCGCAGCCGCGTGTCGCTGCAATAGGGCGAGCCATGCAGGACATCGGTACCTTCACCGCTCGTCCCCGCGCAAGCGGGGACCCAGCGCTGGATTCCCGCTTGCGCGGGAATGAGCGGAGTTCCGGGTGACGTCATGAGCGACACCCTCGACCTCTCGCTCTACGCCAAGCCGGACGAGGACGGCACGCTCGGCGTCGATCTGGCCATCGACGGCATCACTTGCGCTGCCTGCATCAACCGCATCGAAGGCGCCGTCCGCCAGCTCCCCGGCGTCAAGGATGTGCGGCTGAACTACACCAATCGCCGTCTGCATGTGGCGTGGGAAGAAGGCGCGTCGGCGCCGGCGCAGATTCTGCCGGCGCTGGAAAGCCGAGGTTATCACGGCCATCCCTTCGTGCCGCAACGCGCCGAGCAGGAAGAAGCCGACGAAGCGCGCAAGCTCACGCGTTGCCTCGGCGTCGCCGGCTTCGCGGCGATGAATGTGATGCTGTTGTCGGTGTCGGTGTGGTCCGGCAACGTCACCGACATCACGCCGGAGACGCGCGACTTCTTTCATTGGGCGTCGGCGCTGATCGCGCTGCCGGCGGCGGCGTATGCCGGCCGGCCGTTCTTTGCCAGCGCCTGGCGCGCGCTGAAGGCGCGCACCACCAACATGGACGTGCCGATCTCGATCGGCGTCATCCTGGCGCTCGGCATGTCGGTGGTCGAGACCGCGAACCACGCCAAGGAAGCCTATTTCGACTCGGCGTTGATGCTGCTGTTCTTTCTGCTGGTCGGCCGCACGCTCGACCACACGATGCGACGCAAGACACGCGCGGTCGCCGGCAATCTCGCGGCGCTGCGCGCCGATACGGCGCATCGTTTTGACGGCGACGAGGTCGTCAGCGTGCCGGTGTCGGTGCTCAAGCCGGACGACCGCCTTCTCGTGCGCGCCGGCGAGCGCGTGCCCGCCGATGGCGTCGTCGTCAGCGGCGTATCCGAGATCGACGACAGCCTGATCACCGGTGAAACCATGCGCCGCAAGGTGGCGACCGGTGCGATCGTCTACGCCGGCAGCATGAATTACGCCGGCGCGCTGACGCTGAAGGTGACCGCGGCGGGCGGCAACGCGCTCATCGACGACATCGAGAAGCTGCTCGACAAAGCCGCCAGTGCCAAGTCGAAGGCGATGCGGCTCGCCGATCGCGCCGCGCGTGTCTACGCGCCGGTCGTGCATCTCACCGCCGCGCTCACCTGCATCGGCTGGCTCATCGCCGGCGCTTCGACGCATGACGCGATCATCACCGCCATCGCCGTGCTCATCATTACATGTCCTTGCGCGTTGGCGCTGGCGGTGCCGGCCGTGCAGGTGGTGACGTCGGGGGCCTTGTTCCGCGCCGGCGTGATGCTGAACGCAGGCGATGCCATCGAGCGCCTGGCCGAGGTCGATACGGTCATCTTCGACAAGACCGGCACGCTGACCTTGCCGGAGCCGCGCGTCGCCAACGCATCGATGCTTGATCCGGCCCTGTTGCAGATGGCCGCGCGGCTCGCGCTGTCCAGCCGTCATCCGCTGGCGATGGCGCTGGCGCGCGAGGCCTCGCCCTCCATGCCCTATGACGGTGCGATCGAGGAGCCCGGGCGCGGTGTGCGCGTGGTCATCGATGGCGTCGAAGCGCGGCTCGGCAGCGCCGAGTTTTGCGGACTTGCTCACACTCCGGTCATTCCCGCGCAAGCGGGAATCCAGAGCCAAGAACGGCACCTTACAGGTTCGTTGCCCTGGGTCCCCGCTTCCGCGGGGACGAGCGGAGCAGAGGATGGCAACTCATTCATCTGCTTCGTCCATGGCGCGCAGTCGGCGGTGATTGCCATCGCGCAGCAGCTGCGTCCCGACGCGGTCGAGGTCGTGGCGGCCTTGCGCGCCCGCGCGCTCGATCTGCGTATCCTGTCCGGCGATCGCAGTGAGGCGGTGGCGCCGGTCGCCGCCGCGCTCGGCATTGAGCATTGGCAGGGTGCCTTGAAGCCGGCGGACAAGATCGCCGTCATCGAAGAGCTCAAGCGTCAGGGGCGCAAAGTGCTGATGGTCGGCGACGGCCTCAATGATGCGCCATCGCTCGCCGCGGCGCATGTGTCGCTGTCGCCGATCTCCGCCGCCGATCTGACGCAAGCGCAGGCCGATGCCGTGTTCCTTGGCGAGCGGCTGCAGCCGGTGGTCGACACGCTGATCGTGTCGCGCCGCGCGCGGCGGCTGATGACCGAGAACCTCATCCTCGCGGTAGTCTACAACCTCATCGCAGTGCCGATTGCCATCGCCGGCCTGGTGACGCCGCTGATCGCCGCCTTGGCGATGTCCGGCTCCTCACTCCTGGTGACGCTGAACGCTTTACGCGGGGGCAAGAGCGCATGAACGTTCTCGTCTATCTCGTGCCGATGGCGCTGGGCCTGGGCCTCGCCGGCCTGTTCGGCTTCCTGTGGGCGCTCAAGAGCGGGCAATACAACGACATCGAGGGCGCCGCTTTGCGTGTGCTCTCGGATGACGATCTGGAGAGCGATCCGCCTCCTATGCGCGGCGAGAGCAACAGGGTTTCCCGATAGGGCCTATTGGCCGGAAAAGCTTGGCCCCGGGCGGCTTCGTGATAGAAAATCCTTCCCCGCCCGCCGCCGCGGCGGCCGCGCGATGCGCGGTGCTGCCGGCGTCCATCGCTCGCCGGCATCAGAGGAACTTTCCGTGGCCGCTCCGCTTCCCCAAACCGGCCGCCCGCTTGCCGGTACGTTTGTCGATTATCTGCCGGGCGTGCTGTTGTCGGCCATCGTCGCTGTCGCCGGCTATCTTGCCGCTCCCTATGTGGCGCGGGTGGTGCCGATCCCCAGCATGGTGATCGCGCTCATCGTCGGCATCGCCCACAATCCCATCGCCGCGCGGCCAACGACGCAACCCGGCATGGCCTTCTGCGTGCGCACGGTGCTGCGCTGGGCGGTCGCACTGTTGGGCCTGCGCGTCGCGCTCGCCGATATCGCGGCGCTCGGCCTCGGCACTGCGGTGCTCATCATCGTTGCGATGGCGGCGACCATCGCTTCCGGTTTCCTGTTCGCGCGCTGGTACGGCCGCACGCCGGGCTTCGGCGCGCTCGTGGGCGTCGGCACGGCGGTGTGCGGCGCCTCGGCGACGCTCGCCACCTCGACGGTGGTGCCGGACTATCCCGGCAAGCAGGCCGACGTCGCCTTCGTCGTCGTTGCCGTCAATGCGCTGGCGACCTTGGGCATGCTGGCCTATCCGCCGCTGTGCCTGCTGTTCGGCTTCGACGCGCAGGACACCGGCGTGATGTTGGGCGGCACCATCCACGACGTCGCGCAGGTCGTGGGCGCCGGTTACGCGGTGTCGGACACGGTCGGCAACAGCGCGGTGATCGTGAAGCTGTTCCGCGTCTTTCTGTTGCTGCCGGTGGTGCTTGCGGTCGGCTGGTATTTGACGCGCCAGGGCATGCGTCACGGCGAAGCGCGCGTGCCGGTGCCGGTGTTCGCCATCGTGTTTCTCATTCTGTGCCTGATCAACAGCGCGGTGCCGTTCGTGCCGCCGCTCGCGCCGCTCTACGCGCCGGTGAAGAGCGTGCTGGTCGAGGCGTCGAACTGGGGCCTGCTGCTGGCCATTGGCGCGCTCGGTCTCGGGACGTCGGTGAAGACCATCATCGGTCTCGGCTGGCGCCACATCACGACGGTGGTGGCGTCGACGGCGGTGATCCTGGTGATCGTCACCGGCGGGCTGTTGCTGATGCGGGCCCTTTGACCCGTCATCCTGAGGTGCGAGCGCGAAGCGCGAGCCTCGAAGGATGAACGGCCGGGGCCGTCGCCCTTCGAGGCCCGCCTACGGCGGGCGCCTCAGGGTGACGGGTCAAAGTCTGAATGCGGCTCGCTTACTTCTCCAGCATCACCGTATCGAAATCGGCCGGCAGCACGATCTCGAGCAGCTCGCAATCGTCGGAATAGCCGAGCACGGTGTGCTTGATCTTCGGCGGCTGGATCCAGCACGAGCCGGCGGTGAAGGTGTGCACGCCTTCGCCTTCGAACTCCGTCTTGTACCAGCCCTTCAGCACATAGATCATCTGGAAGTCGACGTCGTGATAATGCGGCGTGGCGACGTCTTCGGGCCGGTAGGGCGGGATCATGCGGATGACATGCGCCTGCACCATGCCGCCGGTGGCCGGCGCGATGCCGAGGTCGCGGTACTTCGCATAGGTGCGCAGCCCCTGATCGAAGTCCTCCTCGCGGTGGTGGCTCACCGCGAACTTCTGCTTCGGCCGCTTCTTGGCCCGGGTCTTGGCCTTCACCGCGTGCCGGACGCTTGTCTTGCTGGCCTTGCGGGCGGGCGGTTTGCGCTGCGCCTGGACTTTTTTCCGGCTCTTGGCCATTGATCCCTCCGGTTTCCGGAAAGGATTGGAACACGGTGGCGGACAGCTTGGAAGGCCCTGAAGGCGCGCAAATCCGCATCTTTGTCGATGCCGATGCCTGCCCGGTGAAACCGGAGGTCTACCGGGTGGCGGAGCGCTACGGCCTCAAGGTGTTCGTCGTCGCCAACGCCTTCATGCAGGTGCCGCGCGGCGGGCTGATCGAACTGGTCGTGGTGGCGGCCGGGCCCGACGTCGCCGACGACTGGATCGCCGAGCGGGCCGGCGCGAGCGACGTCGTCATCACCGCCGACGTGCCGCTGGCGGCGCGTGCCTTCCGCAACGGCGCCAGCGTAATCAGCCCGACCGGCAAGGTGTTCGACGACGACTCCATCCACATGGCGGTGGCGACGCGCAACCTGCTCACCGACCTGCGGTCGGCGGGCGCCGCGACGCGCGGTCCGCCGCCGCTGTCGCGGCAGGATCTGTCGCGGTTTCTCTCGGCGCTGGATTTGGCGATCGTGCGGTTGAAGCGGAAGTTGGAAGGCAAGGCGTAGTCACCAACTCCGCTCATTCCCGCGAAAGCGGGAATCCAGCACTGGGTCCCCGCTTTCGCGGGGACGAGCGGAAGACTAATCCGCTGCTTCGGCGACACCGCCATTGGCCTTCGACCAGCCCGCGGGGTCGTTCATGAAGGTCTCGATTTCGTTGAGCAGCTTCGGGTCGTATTTGCCGCTCGCCTTGGCCACTGCCAGCACGTCCCACCACGTGGTGAGGTAGTGCAGCGTGACGCCGATATCGGCCAGGATTTTCCGGCCTTCCTTGTAGATGTCGTAGAAGAACAGCACTGAGCAGTGATCGCAGCTGCCGCCGGCCTCGCGGATCGCCTTGACGAAGTTCACCTTGCTGCGGCCGTCGGTGGCGAGGTCTTCGACCAGCAGCACGCGCTGGCCCGGCAGAAGCTGGCCCTCGATCTGCGAGCCGCGGCCGAAGCCCTTCGGCTTTTTGCGGATGTACTGCATCGGCACGTGCATGCGGTCGGCCACCCAGGCGGCGAAGGGGATGCCCGCGGTTTCGCCGCCCGCGGCGGCGTCGATGTTCTCGCGGCCGACGGCGCGGTCGATCGAGGCGATCTGGAAGTCGATCAGGGTCGAGCGCACGTCGGGGAAGGAAATCAGCCAGCGCGAGTCGTTGTAGACCGGGCTCGCCCAGCCGCTCGTGAAGATGAACGGCTTGTCCTCCATGAAGCGCACCGCGCCGGTCTCCAGGTACATGCGCGCCGTCAGCTCGGCGATGGTCTTCTTGTCGAGGTAGGTGGTGGGGGCGGTCATGCGCGCAGGCCTCTCGGTCGTCATGGCCGGGCTTGTCCCGGCCATCCACGTGTTGCTCGGGGGCATGCATAGAAGGCGTGGATGCCCGGCACAAGGCCGGGCATGACGGCGTTTGTGGAAGCCACCCCCAAACTCCGCTCATTCCCGCGACAGCGGGAATCCAGCGCTGGGTCCCCGCTTTCGCGGGGACGAGCGGTCCACTAGGCGGGCGCTTTCGGCCCGGCCTTCTTGAACCAGTCGGCGATCTGCGAGCCCGACCAGAACAGCACGTCCTTCTGCTTGCGGATCTTCTCGAAGATCTTGCGGAAATACTTCGCGCGGTGCGGCGCGCCCATGATGTAGGGATGCACCGAAATCGCCATCACCCGCGCCGAGCCGAGCCCCTTGGCGTCGCGATAGAGCTGCTCGAACTGATCCATCGCCCGCTCGTAGAACTCGTTCGCCTTGTGATGCTGGATCAGCATCATGGCGACGTCGTTGCATTCCTGCGTGTAGGGAATGTTGAGGATCGGCTTGCCGCGTGTCTTCAGCCACACCGGCTGGTCGTCGAGCACCCAGTCGGCGACATAGTCGTAGCCTTCCTCGGCGAGGATGTCGGGCGTCTCCCAGGTCTCGGTGAGGCCGGGTCCCAGCCAGCCGCGCGGCTTCGTGCCGGTGGCCTTCTCGATCACCGCCGCGCTCTTCTTGATGTCGGCGCGCTCGTTCTCGACCTTCTGCATGTTGCGCTGGGTGTAGCCGTGGCCGACGAATTCCCATTTGCGCTCGACGCAGGCTTGCACCAGTTCCGGCATCGCCTCGACGGCCGTGCCGTTGATGTTCATCACGCCGGGAATCTTGAAGTCGTCGTAGACCTGCAGCAAGCGCCAGAAGCCGACGCGGTTGCCGTATTCGTGCCAGCACCAGTTCGGAATGTCCGGCATCGGCGAGCCGCCCGCGGGCGGCGTCAGCACCGTGCGTGGCATGGTCTGCGTCGGGTCCCACTCTTCGACATTGGTGACGGTCCACACGACCATCTTCGCGTTGCCCGGCAGCTTGAGCGGCTTGCGCGAGACGATGGGCGAATAGGTGATGCGATCGCCCGGCAGCATGCCGACTTTGGGCTTGGTGTATTTCATAGATGGCGTTTCCCTTTGTTATCGTTTTAAAGCGGCACCCCATTCTCCGTTCATCCCCGCGCAAGCGGGGATCCAGAGCCGAATAGCATTTGGGAACTTATGACCCTGGGTCCCCGCTTTCGCGGGGACGAACGAAAGGGGGGCGGCGCGTCACACACCGTTCGTTCCCGCGTAAGCGGGAACCCAGTTCTTTACCGGGTAATCTCGCTCCACAAATCTCGCCAAACTGGATTCGCCTTTTCGATCAGCTCCAACTTCCAAATGCGATTCCATTTCTTCATCTGGCGTTCTCTCGTCAGGGCCGCCTCTCGAGTCTCGTGAATTTCATACCAAACGAGGGTTTTGACCGCATGCTCTTTGGTGAATCCGTCAATGACGCCATTGCGGTGCTGCCAAACTCGTTTCACGAGATCGTCGGTCGCGCCGATATAGAGCGTGCCGTTCCGCTTGCTGGCGAGCATGTAAACATAGAACGCCACGTCCGTCTCTCCTGGGTCCCCATCGCACTGTAACGGCAGACATCGGGTAAACCCGATGTCTGCGCGCGGGGACGAACGGAGTTATGTCTTCGCGACGCCCTTGTACCAATCGAGAATCTGCTCGCCGTTCCAATGCAGCACGCCTTCGTGGCCGTTCGCGTAGTCGTAGATCTGCTCGAGATATTTGATCCGGTGCGGCTGGCCGCTGATGTAGGGATGGATCGCCAGCGCGACGAACTTTGCGCGGTGCTCGCTCTCCTGATAGAGCCGGTCGAACTGGTCCTTCACCATCTGCAGCAGGTAATCGCTGTTGTGGTGCTGGATGATCATCACCGGGATGTCGTTGGTCTCGATGGTGTAGGGCAAGGTCACCAACGGCCCGTTGGTGGTGCGGATCACCGTCGGCTCGTCGTCGTAGACCCAGTCGCCGATGTATTTGACGCCGGCCGCCGTCAGCAGGTCCGGCGTCTCCAGCGTCTGCGTCAGGCCGGGCCCGAGCCAGCCGACCGGACGCTTGCCGGTGAACTTCTCCATCATGTCCATCGACCGGTTGATCATGCCGGCCTGATCGGCCTCCTTGTGGATCGGGCCCTGCTCATAGGCGTGGCCCATGAACTCCCAGCCGGCGTCGCGCGCTTCTTCCGCCACGCGGCGATAGTCTTCGATGATGCGCGCATTGGCCGACAAAGTTGGGCGAATGCCGAGCCGCTTGTACAGCTCGAAGAAGCGCCAGCAGCCGACGCGCATGCCGTATTCGTGGAAGCCCCAATGCACGACGTCCGGCAGCATCGGCGCGCCGGTCGGCGCCGGCAGCAGTTGCCGCGCCATCGGCTTGCCGACGTCCCATACCTCGTAGTTGACGATGGTCCAGAACACGATGCGCGCCTTGCCCGGCAGCTTGAGCGGCGGGCGGTCGACGATGGCGGAAAAGTCGGCGCGCTGGTTGGGGATCATCGGAGCAGACATGAAAACCTCTACGTCGTTACGGACTGTTCCGGCACGACGGAAAGTGTCTCACGGCGTCGCGGCGACGCGCAAGCCGACAAGCCGCTCGAGCGTGGCTGTGTCCTTGGCGAGCACCTCTGCGCGCGCCGCATGGGCCACGGCGCCGCGCTCCAGGACGAGGGCGTCGGCCGTCAATTCGAGCGCGATCTCGGTGTGCTGTTCAACCAGGATGATCGCGATCTTGCGCTGGTCGAGCAGCATGCGCATGGCCGCGATCAGTTCGTCGACGATGACCGGCGCGAGGCCCTCGCAGGGCTCGTCGAGCAGCAGCAGCGCCGGATTGGTCATCAGCGCGCGGGCGATCGCCAGCATCTGCTGTTCGCCGCCCGAAAGCTGGTTGCCCATGTTGCGGCGGCGCTCGTTCAGACGCGGGAACATCTTGAACACGGCCTCGAGATCCCAGGCGCCCGGGCGCGCGGCCACCGTGAGGTTTTCCTCCACGGAAAGCGACGGGAAGATCTCGCGCTCCTGCGCCACCCAGCCGATGCCCATGGTCGCGCGCTTGTGCGGCGGCACGCGCGAGATGTCCTTGCCGCGCCAGCGCACGCGGCCGCCGCGCATCTGCGTGTAGCCCATGATCGTCATCAGCGTCGTCGACTTGCCGACACCGTTGCGGCCGAGCAGGGCGAGGCTGCCATGCTCCGGCAGTTCGAACGAGACGCCGTGCAGCACGACGGCGTCGCCGTAGCCCGCGGTGACCTTTTCGAGCGTGAGCAGCGGTTCAGCCATGATGACGCTTGCCCAGATAAACTTCGCGTACGCCTGGATCGGCGGCGATCTCGGCCGGCGTGCCTTGCGTGAACACCGCCCCCGCGACCAGCACGATGATGCGCGTCGCGAAACGGAACACGATGTGCATGTCGTGTTCGATGAACAGTACGGTCAAGTCGTCCGACAGGCCGGCGACCACCTCGAAGATGTCCCCGGACTCTTCCTGCGGCACGCCCGCCGCCGGTTCGTCGAGCAGCAGCACCTTCGGCTGCGTGGCAAGCGCCAGCGCGATCTCCAGGAGCCGCTGGCGGCCATAGGGCAACTCGCGCGTCGTCTGATAGCAGACGTCGCCGAGCTTGAGCTTTTCGAGGATGCCGTAGGCCTCCTCGATCGCGTCCTTATTGACCGCGATGTTCTGCCAGAAACGATTGGCGATGCCGCGCCGTTCGCAGACGGCGAGCGTCACGGCTTCGAGCGGATTGAGGCCGGCGAACAAGGTGTTGATCTGGAAGGTGCGGGCGAGGCCGCGTTTGACGCGGTCCTGCGGCGCGAGCGCGGTGATGTCCTCGCCGCCGAGCGTGATCGCGCCGGCGTCGGGCTGCTGCAATCCGGTGATCAGATTGATCAGCGTCGTCTTGCCGGCGCCGTTCGGGCCGATCAGCGCATAGCGGGCGCCGACAGGAAGATCGATCGCGATGTCGCGCGCGACCGGCAACGAGCCGAAGGCTTTTTGCAGGCCCTTTGTCGATAAAGCGGTCGCGCCTTTAGCGATCGCGTCTTGCCCTTCAAGCGCGTAGGCCGTCATTTGCGCCTCCAGCGGGCGGCGATCTTCGACAGTCCGCCGACAATGCCGTTCGGCAGGAACATCACGACGACGACGAGCAGCACGCCGATCCAGAAGTACCAGTATTGCGGCGCGATGCCGGAGAACTGGTCGCGCGCGATCATGAAGATCACCGAGCCGACGAGGCCGCCATAGAGCCGCCCGGCGCCGCCGAGCACCAGCATCACCAGCACGTCGGCGGAACGTTGGAAGCTGATCGATTCCAGCGACACGGTTTCGGTGGTCTGCGCCAGCAGCGCGCCGGCGATGCCGGCGATGAAAGCGGCGATGGTATAGGCCTTGCGGATATGCGCCTGGCTGGCGGCGCCGATCGCCGGCATGCGCGTCCAGTTCTCGCGAATGCCGCGCAGCGCCAGGCCGAAGGGCGAATTGGTGATACGGCGCACGGCGAGGAACAGCACGAACAAGGTCGCCAACGCATAGCCGTAAGCGGTGTAGCCGTAGAGGTCGAACTTGAACAGGCCGAGCACCGGCCAGATCGATACGCCTTGCAGACCGTCCGAGCCGCCGGTGAGCCAATGCGCGCGGTTGGCCGCTTCGTGCAACAGCAAGCCGAGGCCGAGCGTGATCATGATCAGCGTGAGATGGCGGAAGCGCGCGACGATGAAGCTCGACGCGTAACCGACAAGGCCGGCGAGCGTCGCCGCGACCAGCAGGCCGGTGAGCGGCTCGCCCCAGACGAACTTCGAGAAGATGCCGGCGGTGTAGGCGCCGACGCCGAAGAAGGCGGCGTGGCCGAGCGAGACGACGCCGGCGTAACCCAGGATCAGGTCGAGCGACAGCGCGAACAGCGCCGCGATGGCGATCTGGCTCGCCAGCGACAGGTAATCGGGAAACAGGAAGAACGGCAGCAGCGTCGCCAGCCAGAACACGATCTCGACCGGCCGCCAGCGCGACTGCGATTGCAGATAGAGTTGCGGGGACACAGGTACGCTCATTTGACTCATTGGCGGCGACCCTTGCTCCGTTCATTCCCGCGAAAGCGGGAATCCAGCGCTGGGTCCCCGCTTTCGCGGGGACGAACGGAGTATGCTGCGAATGCGGTGCTCATAATGCTCACCGCTTGCCGAACAGGCCGGCCGGCTTCCACATCAGCACGACCACCATGACGAGATAGATGAGGAAGGCGCCCAGTTCCGGCGCGTAATACTTGCCGGCGATGTCGGACACGCCGATCAGGCAGGCGGCGGCGAAGGAGCCGGCGATTGACCCCAGGCCGCCGACCGACACGATGATCAGCACATAGACGAGATACGTGAACGAGAACGAGGGATCGAGGCCGACGATCTCGATCGCCAGCGCGCCGCCCAAACCGGCAAGGCCGGAGCCGAGCGCGAAGGTCGCGGCGAAGGTGCGGTCGACGTCGATGCCGAGGCCGCGCGCCATGCGCTGGTTGTCGACCGCCGCGCGCACCTGGGCGCCGAAGCGCGTGTATTCGAGGCCGGCGATGAGCAGCAGCGTCACGACGATCGCGACGCCGATCAGGAACAGCCGGTAATTGCCGAGCGCGAGGCCGAGGAACGGCGTGGAGCCGCGCAGGTATTCGGGCGCCTGGATCGGCTGTTGCAGCGTGCCGAAGATGTAGGCCGCGACCGCGACGGAGATGAAGGCGAAGCCGATGGTGAGCAGCACCTGATCGAGATCGGAGGCGCGGTAGAGCTTGCGGTAGAACACGCGCTCCAGCACGACGCTCGCCAAGGCGGCGGCGACGAAGGCGGCGGGCAATGTGGCGAGAAACGGCCAATGGAAGTCGTTCACCAAAGTCACGGTGACGTAGCCGCCGAGCATGGCGAAGGCGCAGTGCGCCAGATTGACGAAGTTCATCAGCCCGAGCGTCACCGACAAGCCGACCGACAGCACGAACAGCAGCATGCCGTAGGCCAGACCGTCGAACAGGACGCCGAAGAAGGGAGGGAGCATCGAATATCCGGTAGTTGAGTTCGGTCTGTGGTCCGCTTGTGCGTTTTCTAGGTCATTCCGGGGCGCGAGCGTAGCTCGCGAACCCGGAATCCAGAAGAGCGGTAAGGCCTTCGTTTGGGCTGGATTCCGGGTCCGGCGCTGGCGCGCCGTCCCGGAATGACTGCTTTAGATACAACAGATGGGGCGACCATCACAGTCGCCCCATCCGGTAGCGGACGCCGTCCTGGAACGAGCGCTTACTTGTGCGTCGGGTCCTTCACGTCCTTGACCGTGTCGAACTCGACATTGACGATCTGGCCGCCGACCTTCTCGACCTTGCGGATATAGACGTTCTGCACGATGTCGCGCGTATCCGGATCGATCGAGACCGGGCCGCGCGGGCTCTCCCATTTCATGCCCTTGGCGGCGGCGATCAGCGAATCGCCGTCGGCCTTGCCGCCGGTCTTCTTCAGCGCCTCGTAGATGAGGTGCATGCCGTCATAGCCGCCGAGAGCGAAGAAGTCCGGGTTGCGCTTGAACTCGGCATTGAACGCCTTGACGAAGTCCTCGTTCATCTTGGACTTGTGGTTGTAGTCGTAGTGCCACGCCGACAGCCGGCCGAGCGCGAGATCGCCCAGCGCCTTAACCGCGGTCTCGTCGACCGGTTCGCCGGTCGAGAAGATCTTGATCTTGTTCGGGTCGATGCCGCGTTCGGCGAAAGCCTTGCCGATCGCGCCGGGCTGCGCGCCGCCGGGCACGAAGACGAAGATCGACTCGGGGTTGAGGTCCTTGGCGCGCTGCACGAAGGCGGAGAAATCCGGATTGGCAACCGGCATGCGCACGGAGCCGACGATCTCGCCGCCGGCCGCCTTGAACGCCTTCTGGAAGCCGGT
Source organism: Pseudolabrys taiwanensis (assembly GCF_003367395.1). Taxonomy (NCBI): domain Bacteria; kingdom Pseudomonadati; phylum Pseudomonadota; class Alphaproteobacteria; order Hyphomicrobiales; family Xanthobacteraceae; genus Pseudolabrys; species Pseudolabrys taiwanensis. The sequence continues at coordinate 4,386,448 of NZ_CP031417.1, forward strand.
CTCGGCGTCGATGCCCGGGCCGAAGTCCGACACCATCGTGTAGGCCTTCTTCACGCCGCCTTTGGTGGCGGCCCAGGTGCCGAGCGTTTCGGTGATCTGCGGCAGCGTCACCGAGACGCGTACAATGTACGGCGACTTCTCGGTGACCACCGAGGTCGCGGCGTTCATATTGACCAGCAGCTTCTTGGCTTCGGTCGCGACGCCGGCGGCGCCGAGCGCTTCCGGGGTCAGCGTGAAGCCGGCGAGGATGTCGGCCTTGTCGCGGACGATCAGTTCCTGCGCCAGGCGCTTGGCGACGTCCGGGTTCGGGCCGCCGGTATCCTTGCGGATGACTTCGATCTTCTTGCCGGCGACGGTGTCGCCGTGCTGCTTCATGTACAGCTTGATGCCGTTGTCGATCTGGTTGGCGGTGTCGGCGAACTGGCCCGAATAGGCGCTGATGATGCCGACCTTGACGGTGTCCTGCGCCGATGCGGTGGCGGAGACCAGCGTCGCCGCGGCGAGCGCGACGCCGGTGTAGAGTGCGCGGTTCATGTTTTTCCCTCCCGAGGATCCCGAACAGATACCCTTGAGGGCGGACAATGCCCGACCTTCCCCGCAAAGAAAAGCGTTCCGCGTCAATGCGCGGCATATTGCCGTGATTGGTCGACGCGGCGCGCCACCACTCTCGCGCGCGGCCGGTCAGCTCGGTTGGGCGTCCCACCGTTGTGCGGCGCACACGCTGGGCGCACGGTTGGTCGGCGTAGGGTGGGTTAGGCGCGGAGCGCCGTAACCCACCAGCGTCATGCGGCGTGGAGTCAGCCAGTGGGTTACGCGCCTTCGGCGCTAACCCACCCTACGCATTTCGCCGACGGAGTCGTTCAGCTCAACGACAGCGTCGCCCGCTCATATTGGCCCGCGCCCATCGCGCCCTCGGGGAAGATGCCGTGGGCGGCAATCCACTCGAACGACTCTTCGTAGACCTCCTTGGTGTAGGGCTCGAACACCAGACGTTCGCCCGGCCCCCAGCGCCGCGTGTCCATCTTGGCGTGGAAGCGGTCGGGGAATTCGTTCTTGTAGTAGTGCGTGTAAAGTTCCGGCCGCAGGTCGATGTCGCGTTGGGCGCGCCGCAGGGCGCGGAAGAACTTGCGAAGGTCTTCCGCGTCGGGATTGCCGTGGATCATCGTGCCGATCATGAAGGTGGCGTCGATCACTTTGCGGTAACCGAGCTGCTCGGCGAAATAATACGGCCCGTTGAACAGATGCACCGCCGGCGCCGAGCCTTCGAACAAGTGCTCCATGCGCTTGAACAGCATGCCGGTCTCGTAGCGCAGATTGATCTCTTCCGGCTTCAGATACTGCTCGAGCGCCTGCACCGTCGCGTAGTGGCTGCCGGACTGGTAGCCGACGGAGATCGGCACGCCGGCGAGATCGGCCGGCGTCTTGATCGGCGAATCGGGGGCGACGAAGATGCCCGCGGTCGCGACCGAATAGACATCGGTCAGCATGCGGCCGTGGCCGTTCGAGGCGGCGACGTTCACGGTCCAGTGGCAGGCGCAGGAGACGTTCGCCGTGCGGCCTTCCTCGAAGGATTGGAAAGCGCCCTTCGAGCCTTTGTCGTGCTGCTTGCCGTCGGTCGAGCGCATCAGCTCGCGGAACTCGTAGTCGAGTCCTTCATCGACGAAGTACCCCTTCTCGTCCGCCACCCATTCCTGCAGGCGGAAATGCGGTTCGATGATGAACTTGGCCATGGTCGTTTCTCCCTTTCTGATTCTTTGTCGCTTGCTCAAGCCTATCTCCGTCATCCTGAGGTGGCCGCGTAGCGGCCCTCGAAGGATGAACGGCCAAGACCTTGACGAATTGGCCGTCGCCCTTCGAGGCTCGCTTTGCTCGCACCTCAGGGTGACGGAGCTGGCTCAATGCACGTTGGTCTTCTCAACAACACCGCCCCTCTTCGGAGGCTTCATGCGACCCATGCTCGGCGACGCGCCGGGCACGGATCATCTTGACGTGGTCGTCCATCAGCGCGCGCGCCGCGGCGGCGTCGCGCATCTCGATGAGATCGACGAGCTTTGAATGAATCTCGATGATGTGCCGCGCCAGCTTCGGCGTCGCGGTGACGTTGCGGCGCGGCCACGACACGTGTTCGAGCGAGACGAGCTGCACGACCAGCACGCGATTGTGCGAGGCCTCGGCGACCGCGAGATGGAAGTCGCGCGACAGCCGGGTGAACGTGTCGAGATCGTCCATCGCCGCTTCGGCTTCGGCGAGCAGGCGGCGCAACGTCACGATGTCTTCGGCCGTTGCGTGTTCGGCGGCAAGCTCCGCACCGAGCGCTTCAATCGCGCGCTGCGCATCCATGATCTCGGGCACGGTGACGCCGGTGAGATCGAGCTGCACCGCCAAAGCCTCGGCGAACAGCCGCGGATTGCCCGCCGCGATGCGGGCGCCGCCGCCTTTGCCCATGCGAATCTCGACGATGCCGAGCGCCTCGAGCGTGCGCAGCGCGTCGCGCGCGACGATGCGGCTGGTGCCGAAGCGGGCGGCGAGGTCCTTTTCGGTGCCGAGGAAGTCGCCGGGCTTGAGCTCCTTGGCGAAAAGCTGGTCGCGCACCTCGGCGACGATCTGCGCCGAGAGCGAGGACGAGCGGCCGGCAAACATGATGCGCGCGGTCAATTTGCCGCTCATCGTCACCGGTTGGCGCTGCGCCTTCAGGGGCATGGGGCGTCCTCGCGTGCGAGGGGAAGTATGGCACCGGCTATAAAATAGTAAAGATACTATCTTTTATAGTACAATATACCTAGGTCTATTGACGCCTGTACCGCGAAAAGATTATAGTCCTTGCGCTTCGTTAGGGCCCTGGCGTCATCTAGAGGCGCCGCGGGCTCTAACGGGGCCGGCGCGTCGACAATGCGCGCCGTTGGTGGAGCGCCGGGAGGCGCAGCGCCCGGGCGGCAGGCCTCGCAAACCTGCCGCATGAGGCGCGCGCGCCTCGAAGCAGGCTTCGTAACCCTGCTTCGTCATTCGGCGCGCGGCGGGCCCGATCGCAAGGGCTCCGCCAAAAGGGGTCTCGCAAACCCCTTGGCGCCTCCCGGCGCTCCATTCCCTTCGGGGAAAAGGAAAAAGGGACATCGGCCTACCCGGGGCCGTCAAAGAATGCGGGCGGCGGAGCGTTGGCTTGCGCGCCGAAACCCCGGCGAATGCGCGCTGTTTGAAATTTTGAAGCGAAGAGATCGGGAGCGACGCCACACACGCGGCGTCATGCCCGGGCTTGACCCGGGCATCCATGATGACGCGCCACGAAGATGAGCCGTACTTCTAACTTACTTGTGGGATGGCCTCGTGGATTGCCGGGTCATAAGGGCGTTCACGCCCGTCTGCGACGGGCTATGCCCGGCAATGACCGCGTGGAGACGCGCGGCTCGCGCCGCGCTCCTCACCATGAGGGACCGGCTCACGCCGCGTTCTTCTTGCCCCAGATGCGGGCCGAGGCGATGTCGGCGCCTTCGCGCAGCGATTTGAGCTTCAGCCACACCACCGGCTCGATCACCCATTCGCGCTTGGTGAAGGTGCCGAAGCCGCAATCGGTCGAGGCGATCACGCGCTCGCGCTCGCCGACGGCCGCGACGGCTTCCTCGATACGGCGCGCCACCACTTCCGGATGCTCGACGAAGTTCGAGGTCGTCTCGATCACGCCCGGCACGAGCAGCATGTGCTTGGGCAGCGGATGTTTCTTGAACGCCGCGTATTCGTGCGCGTGGCGCGGATTGGAGAACTCGATCGACAGCGCGCCGACCTTGGCCTGGTAGAGCGCCGGCAGGATCTTCTCGAGCGGGATGTCGTGGATGTGCGGGCCTTCCCAATTGCCGTAGCACACATGCAGCCGCACGCGATCGGCGGGAATGCCTTCGATGCCGTCGTTGATCGCCTGAATATGACGCTCGACCGCGCCGATGAACTGCGCATCCGACAGGTCGCGGTACATCATCGTGCGGTCCATCGCGAGATCGGGCGCGTCGATCTGCAGGATCAGGCCGGCCTTATGAATCTCGTGATACTCGTGCTTCATCTCGCGCGAGAGCGCCGACAGGTATTTGTCCTGCGAGCCGTAATAGGCGTCCAGCATCGTCGAGGAGATGATGCCGGGCGACGCCGCTGTCATGAAGCATTCCGAGAAGCGGCTGCCGGCGATCTTCTTGAAGCGCGCGATCTCGTCCTGCAGCGGCTTGATGTCGCGATACTTCAACTCGCTCTGGCACTGCGGCGCGTTGGTCTGCTTGCTCATATGCGGGAAGCGCCGCTGCAGGTTGGCGACGAGTTCGGGGAAGTCGTCGAATTCCTTGCCGCGACGCCGGTTCGACACGCCGCCGAAGCCTTCCATGCGCTGCGGCACGTAGGTCTGGAAGCCGACACGCTGCTGCTCGCCGTCATTGCCGACATCGATGCCGGCGTTCGCCTGCTGGTCGACGACGTGCTGGACGGCCTTGTCGAGTTCGGCCGCCATGACTTTGGTGTCGTAGTTTTCGCCGGCCTCGCGGCGGATCAGCAGCTCGGACAAGGTCTCGTTGCGCGGCAGGCTGCCGACATGCGTGGTCAGGATGCGGTCTCGGCTGTAAATCATCGTAAACTCCCTAGGCAGTGTTTTGTTTTTCGCCGCGCGCGGCACGAGCAACATCGGAAATATAAATCGAATTGCTGCGCAAGGCCTCTTTGGCATAATAACCGCAATCCGGGGAGGAACAAAAAATGACTGCTGCCGACACGCGCGCGGCGCCATCGAGCGCGGCCCCTGCGATGGGCTCGGTCCCACGCCTTTACAATTTCGCCGCCAACGTCCTGGAGAACAACCTGCGCGGGGGCCGCGCGGGCAAGCCGGCCTATATCGACGTCCGTGGCGCGACCACCTATGGCCAATTGGCCGAACGGGTTGCGCGGTTTGGCGCCGCCTTGCGCGGTTTGGGCGTGCGCCGCGAGGAGCGCGTGCTGATGGCCATGCTCGATACCGTCGACTGGCCGACGGCGTTCCTCGGCTGCCTCAAGGCCGGCATTATTGCGGTGCCGGTGAACACGCTACTCACCGAAGACGATTACCGCTACATGCTCGCCGACAGCCGCGCGCGCTGCCTGGTGGTATCGGAAGCGCTATTTCCGAAGTTCGAGAAGATCATCGCCGAGAGCCCCGATCTCGAACACGTCATTGTCGCGGGCGATAATCCGCATGGCTATCGCCTGTTCGACGATCTCATCGGTGCCGTGGAAGCTGAAGACGTTACGGCGCCGACGACCGCCGATGACATTGCCTTCTGGCTCTATACGTCGGGCTCGACCGGCGCGCCGAAGGGCGCGGTGCATGTGCACGGCAGCCTGAAGCTGACGGCCGATCTCTACGGCACGCCGGTCGCCGGCGTGACGGAAAGCGATGTCGTGCACTCGGTGGCGAAGTTGTTCTTCGCCTACGGTCTCGGCAATGGCATGACTTTCCCGCTCACCGCCGGCGCGACGGTCGTGCTCAACGCCGATCGGCCGACGCCGGACGGCGTTGCCGCGCTGCTGCGCCGGCATCCGATCACGATGTTCTTCGCGGTGCCGACGTTCTATGCCGGCTTCCTTGCCAGCGCGAATGCGCCAACGAAGTCCGAGGTGCAAATCCGCCGCTGCGTTTCCGCCGGCGAAGCCTTGCCGGAAGGCATCGCGCGCGCCTGGGCCGAGCGCTATGGCGTCGAGATTTCCGACGGTCTCGGCACGACCGAGATGCTGCACATCTTCCTCACCAACCGTCCCGGCGCGACCAAGTACGGCACCACGGGCAAGGCCGTGCCCGGCTACGAACTGCGGCTCGTGGGCGAAGACGGCAACGAGGTGCCGCAAGGTGAGATGGGCGAGTTGCAGGTGCGCGGCCCGACCTCGGCAATCATGTATTGGAACAACCGCGAGAAGTCGCGTTCGACCTTCATGGGTGAGTGGACGCGCTCCGGCGACAAATACATCCAGGACGATGACGGCTACTACATCTGCTGCGGCCGCGGCGACGATATGCTGAAGGTGTCGGGCATCTATGTCTCGCCGTTCGAGGTCGAGTCGGCGCTTGCCTCGCATCCGGAGGTGTTGGAGGCGGCGGTGGTCGGCTGGTTCGACGAGCAGCGGCTGATCAAGCCGAAGGCCTTCGTGGTGCTGAAGATGCCGGACAAGGCGACCGAAGAGCTGATCGGCTCTCTGCAGGAGCACGTGAAGCAGAAGCTCGCGCCATACAAATACCCGCGCTGGATCGAGTTCCGCATCGAGCTGCCGAAGACGGCGACGGGGAAGATCCAGCGGTTCAAGCTGCGCGCGGAAGGGATGATGTAGACTGGCGACCACCTCTCTCCGTCATCCTGAGGTGGCCGCGCGTAGCGCGGCCCTCGAAGGATGATCGGCCGTCACCCTTCGAGGCTCGCTTCGCTCGCACCTCAGGATGACGGGTCAAAGGCAATGCAATGAACTTACAAGATACCGGCTTCCTCAGCATCGGCGACCAGCAGATCGAGTATCGCTTCCTCGGGCCACAGCCCGATCAAGCGCCGACCATCGTCATGCTGCACGAGGGCCTCGGCAGCGTCGGCTTGTGGAACGATTTTCCGGTCAAGCTGCAAGCCGCGACCGGCTGCGGCGTCTTCGTCTATTCGCGCTTCGGTTATGGTCAATCGAGCCCATGCGCGCTGCCGCGTCCGCTCGATTATATGACGCGCGAAGCCAAGGGCGTGCTGCCGGCGATCCTCGACCAGATCGGCTTCAGGCACGGTTTGCTGCTCGGCCACAGCGACGGCGCGTCGATCGCCGCGATCTATGCCGGCAGTCATCAGGATCACCGTCTCGGCGGCATCGTGTTGATCGCGCCGCATTTCTTCACCGAGGATGTGTCGATCGCCTCGATTGCCGAAGCGAAGAAAGCCTACGAGACGACCGATCTGCGGGCGCGGCTCGGCAAATGGCACGCCCATGTCGATTGCGCCTTCCGCGGTTGGAACGATGCCTGGCTCGATCCCGGTTTCCGCAACTGGGACATCACCGAGTATCTCGCCTTCATCCGCGTGCCGGTCCTGATCGTGCAGGGCGAGGACGACCAGTACGGCACGGTGAAGCAGCTCGAGGTGGCGCAGCAGGAGTGCTATTGCCCGGTCGAACTGGCGCTGATCAAAGGCGCCAAGCATACGCCGCAGCGCGAGCAACCCGAGGTGACGTTGAAGACCATCGGCGACTTCGTGGCGCATGTGTTGGAGGCGGAGAGGGCTTAGGCGTCAAACTCCGTTCGTTCCCGCGTAAGCGGGAACCCAGGGGCCGCAAGCAAAGTGCTGGGTCCCCGCTTTCGCGGGGACGAGCGGAGAAGGGGCTGCTGTGCTTCCAAAAACAAAAATGGCCGGGACATTGCCCGGCCATTTCAATTTCAATCGTTCGCTTCCGACGCTCGCGGAAACCTTACTCCGCCGCGGCCTTCTTGGCGCCGCCGCCGTGCGCGGTGGTGAGGTAATCCACCGCCGCCTGCACGCCGCCCTTCTTGATCGGCACGCCGGCAAGCTGCAGCGCCATCTCGGTGATGCCCAGCGCGCCGACGAGCGTGCCGTCATTGATATCGGCGAGATGGCCGATGCGGAAATACTTGCCCGCATAAGCGCCGAAGCTTGCGCCGTAGGAGATGTTGAACGTCTCCAACGCCAGTGCGCGGAACTTGTCGGCGTCATGGCCTTCCGGCAGCATCACCGCGGTGATGGTCGGCGAATACTGATCGGCGTTCTTGTTGAGGTTCTCGAGGCCCCAAGCCGCGACGGCGCGGCGGGTTGCTTCGCCCAGCCGCGCGTGGCGGGCGAACACGTTCTCGAGGCCCTCTTCGTGCAGCATCTCGATGCCGACGACGAGGCCCTGCAACATCTGCGTCGCCGGCGTGTAGGGGAAGAAGCCGACCTTGTTCATGTTCAGCATGTCGTCCCAGGCGAAGAACGACTTCGGCAGCTTCGAGGTCTTGTTGGCGGCGAGCGCTTTGTCCGACACGGCGTTGAACGACATGCCGGGCGGCAGCATCAGGCCCTTCTGCGCGCCGCCGACCGAGACGTCGACGCCCCATTCGTCGTGGCGATAGTCGGCCGAGGCGAGCGACGAGATGGTGTCGACCATCAGCAGCGCGGGATGGCTGGCGGCGTCGATCGCCTTGCGGATGTCGGCGATCGGCGTCAGTGCGCCGGTCGAGGTTTCGTTGTGCAGGACGCAGACGGCCTTGATCTCTTTGTTCTTGTCCTCGCGCAGGCGCTTTTCGATCAGGCTAGGATCTGCGCCATGGCGCCAATCGGTCGAGATAAACTCGGGCACGAGGCCGATGCGCTCGGCCATCTTCTTCCAGAGCGTCGCGAACTGGCCGGTCTCCAGCATCAATACTTTGTCGCCGGGTGAAAGAGTATTGGTGAGCGCCGACTCCCACGCGCCGGTGCCGGTCGCGGTGTAGATGATCACCGGGTTGGTGGTCTTGAAGATCGTCTTGATGCCGTCGAGGCACTTCTTGGCGAGCTTGGCGAATTCGGGACCGCGGTGGTCGATGATCGGCGCGGAGATCGCGCGCTGCACGCGGTCTGGTACCGTGGTCGGTCCCGGAATCTGGAGAAAGTGACGTCCAACCGGACGCGAGGAATTCTGAGCCATAGCAACGCTCCTGAGACGCGGCTTGCGAAGAAATGCGAGAGTGACACCACCGAGCCGGTCCCGGCCGTTTGGGGAGCGGCGCTTGCTGGGTTGAACTATGAATGTAACAGTGTGGTCAAGCGTTTTCCCACGTCAGAAAAACCGTTGATGCATAGGCAGAATTGTTCAAACCGAGGGGGGCTTCGGTGGCGTCTCTGAGGCCCGGCTTGGAGCGGCGATTGAAGGCGGAATTGACCGGCGATGTCCGGTTCGATCGCTTTACCCGCGGTCGCTACGCCACCGACGCGTCCCACTATCAGATCGTGCCCATCGGGGTGGTTGCGCCGAAGACCGTCGAGGAGGCCGCCCGGGCCATCGCCTTGGCGCGGGACGAGGGCGTGACGGTATTGCCCCGCGGCGGCGGCACCTCGCAGTGCGGGCAGACGGTTAACGATTCCCTGGTCGTCGACTGCTCCAAGTATCTCACCGGCATCCTCGACCTCGACCTGCAGCGGCGGCGTGTCACCGTCGAGCCCGGCATCGTGCTCGACGAGCTGAACCGCCAGCTCAAAGCGCACGGGTTGTGGTTTCCGGTCGACATCTCGACCTCGTCGCGGGCCACCATCGGCGGCATGGCCGCGAACAATTCCTGCGGCGGCCGTTCGCTGCGCTACGGCACCATGCGCGACAACGTCGTGTCGATCGATGCGATCCTCGCCGACGGCACGCGCGCTCACTTCGGGCCGGTCGGCGGCAGCCTTGCCGATGTGCCGGCCGCGTTACGCCCGCTCGCCAAGGATCTGCTGGCCCTCGGCGCGCGCGAGCAGGGCGAGATCGAGTTGCGCTTCCCCAAAGTGCAGCGCCGCGTCGGCGGCTACAATCTCGACGCGCTGGTGCCGGGCAAGAACGACGTCAATCTCGCGCATATCCTCGTCGGCTCGGAAGGCACGCTCGGCTTCTCGACCCGGATCGAATTGAAGCTGTCGCCGCTGCTCGGTCGCCGCGCCGTCGGCGCCGTGCATTTCGGCAGCTTCTACGAGGCGATGAATGCCGCACAATATCTCGTGCGCTTGAAGCCGATCGCCGTCGAACTCATCGACCGCACCATGATCGAACTCGCGCGCGAGATTCCGCTCTTCCGGCCGACGCTCGATCAGTTCGTGCGCGAGACGCCCGAGGCGATCCTGCTGGTGGAGTTCGGCGAGGACGACCACGATGTGAATCTGCGCCTGATGCGCCAGTTGAAAGAACTGGTCGGCGATCTCGGCTTTGCCTGGGACAAGTCGGGCGCCAAATGGGGCGGCGTGGTCGAGGTGCTGGATCCGGCGCTGCAGGCCGCGATCACCGAGGTCCGCACCAGCGGCCTCAACATCATGATGTCGATGAAGGACGAGGGTAAGCCTGTATCCTTCGTCGAGGACTGCGCGGTGCCGCTGGAGCACCTGGCCGACTACACCAGCCGCCTGACGCAGGTGTTCGAGAAGCACGGCACGCGCGGCACCTGGTATGCGCATGCCGGTTCCGGCTGCCTGCATGTACGGCCGATCCTCAATCTCCGGCAGGAGAAGGATGTGCGCGCCATGCGCGCGATCGCCGAAGAGGCGTTCGCCATGGTGCGCGCATACAAGGGCTCGCATTCCGGCGAGCACGGCGACGGCATCGTGCGCTCCGAATTCAACGAGCCGATGTTTGGTTCGAAGCTGGCGCGCGCCTTCGAGGAGGTGAAAGACCGCTTCGACCCGAACGGCCTCTACAATCCGGGCAAGGTCGTGCGCCCGCCCAAGTTCGACGACCGCTCGCTGTTTCGCTTCAAGCCGGACTATCGCGGCCTCGACATCAAGACCGAATTGGATTGGTCGGCCTATCCCGGCGCCGGTGGCGGTTTCCAGGGCGCCGTCGAGATGTGCAACAACAACGGCGCCTGCCGCAAGCTCGCCGGCGGTGCCATGTGTCCGTCTTATCGCGTCACCAAGGACGAGCGCGATGTCACGCGCGGCCGCGCCAATACTTTGCGGCTCGCCGTTACCGGTCAGCTCGGACCCGACGCGCTGGCGTCGGACGAGATGGCTGAGACGTTGTCGCTGTGCGTCTCGTGCAAGGCATGCCGGCGCGAATGTCCGACCGGCGTCGATATGGCGCGCATGAAGCTTGAGGTGCTGGCGGCGCGGGTGGTGCGCAAAGGCCTGTCGCTGCGCGACCGGCTGATCGGCTATCTGCCGCGCTACGCGCCGTTCGCCGCGCGCCATCCTTATTTGTTCAACCTGCGCAACGGCAGCGCGCTCCTGCGCGGCCTGGCGCAGATCGTCACCGGCTTCTCGGCCAAGCGCCGGCTGCCGGCATGGCGCAAGGACATCTATGCCGATCCGCCATCGCCCGGTTTCGACGGCGCCCCGGGCCGCGAGGTCGTGCTGTTCGCCGACACCTTCAACCGCTATTTCGAGCGCGAGAATCTCGACGCCGCGCTCAAGGTGCTGACCGCGGGCGGTTATCGCGTGCATGCGGCGGTGCCGGCCGACGGCGATAAGCGCCCGCTGTGCTGCGGCCGCACCTTCCTGTCCGCCGGCCTGATCGACGAGGCGCGGCAGGAGATGCGGCGCACGCTCGCCGCGCTGTTGCCGTACATCCAGCGCGGCGTGCCGGTGGTCGGCCTCGAGCCGAGCTGCCTGTTCACGTTCCGCGACGAGTTGCCGGCGGTGCTGAAGGAGGAGGGCGTCAATGTGCTCGCCGCCAGCACCTTCCTCCTCGAGGAGTTCATCGCCCGCGAGCAGAAGGCCGGCCGGCTCGCGCTGCCGCTCGCGCCGCTGCCCAAGAAGGCGCTGCTGCATGGCCATTGTCATCAGAAGTCGTTCGCGGCCATGGGCGCGGTCGAGGCGACGCTACGGCTGATCCCGGGGCTCGCGGTCGAGACCGTCGAATCGAGCTGCTGCGGCATGGCCGGCAGTTTCGGCTACGCGGCCGAGACCGCGGACATATCGCTCAAGATGGGTGAGCTGTCGCTGTTGCCCGCCGTGCGCAAGGCCGACGCCGAGACGATCGTGGTTGCCGACGGCACCTCGTGCCGCCATCAGATTCACGACGGCGCGGCGCGCGAAGCGCTGCATGTGGCGCGCGTCCTGGCGATGAGCCTGGAAACGACGCGCGCTTAGCCGCTTCTGGACATTTGCATTCGATTGCCTACTTTCAGACCATGGCTCCGAAGAAAAAACATGCGCTCACCGACCAGCAGTTCACGCGCATTGCGCGGGCGCTGGCGGAGCCCAGGCGGTATGAGATTCTCAAAGCCATCGGCACGTGCGAGGGCGCGATGGCCTGCAGCGCGCTGAACGAGGCGCACAAGATCAGCGCCGCCACCCTGTCCCACCACATGAAGGAACTCGAGACCGCCGGTCTCATCGAGATCGTGCGCGAAGGAAAATTCGCCAATCTCCTGCTCAAGCGTGATGTCTTGCACGCTTATCTCGACCGCCTCGCCGAAATCTGAGCGTCGCGCCTGCCGTAAAAATTTGCCGTGCCCCTCCCTTGCGGATCGCCGCCACCCGCTTAGCTGTCAATTCGATGGTTATCTAATTATCGAACTAAGGCAAGGAAGAAGTTCATGAGCAATCTGACCGGCAAAGTGGCCGTGGTCACCGGCGCATCGAAGGGTATCGGCGCGGGCATCGCCAAGGCTTTCGCCGCGGACGGCGCGGCGGTGGTCGTTAACTACGCCTCGGACAAGGCGGGCGCCGAGCGCGTCGTCGCCGACATCAAGAGCAAAGGCGGCAAGGCGATTGCCGTCCAGGCCGACGTCGCCAAAGCGGCCGAGGTGAAGCAGTTGTTCGATGCGGCGAAGCAGGCCTTCGGCAAGCTCGACGTGCTGGTGAACAATGCGGGCGTCTATCGTTTCCACGCCATCGAGGACGTCACCGAAGACGAGTTTCACCGCCTGTTCAACATCAACGTTCTCGGCACGTTGCTGGCGACCCGGGAAGCGGTCAAGCATTTCGGGCCGAACGGCGGCAACGTCATCAATATCGGGTCGAACGCCAGCATCGAGGCGGTCGTCCCGACGGCCTCGATCTATTCGGCCACGAAGGGCGCTGTCGATACGCTGACGCGCGTGCTCGCCGCCGAACTGGGTCAACGTAAGATTCGCGTCAACGTCATTGCGCCTGGCGGCACCGAAACCGAGGGCGTGCAGTCTTTCGGCCTGGTCGGCAGCGATCTGGAGAAGAGCCTGGTCGCGCGCACGCCGCTCGGCCGTCTCGGTCAGCCGGACGACATCGCGCGTGTCGCCGTCTTCCTCGCCTCGGACGCTTCCGGCTGGATGACCGGCGAACGACTTGTTGCCGCCGGCGGCTATCGCTGAGGCTCACGCGTAGCGGCGCTGCCCTTGCGGGCGGCGCCGCGTTTTTTCGCTATCACTCCGCGGGCTGAGCGGCCTCGGCGTGAGCATGTGTCGCCGCGTGTTTCGCGGTGCGCCGTGAGAACAAGGCGATCAACACCGGCAGCGTGATCAGGATCACGATCGGCGCCAGCATCATGCCGCCGACAACCACCAGCGCGAGCGGCTTCTGCACTTGCGAGCCGATGCCCGACGATACCGCGGCCGGCAGCAGGCCGACGCCGGCGATGATGCAGGTCATCAGCACCGGCCGCATCTGATGCTCGCAGGCGCGCAGCACGGCCTCCATGCGTTCGAGGCCCTCGTCGATGAGCTGGTTGTAGTAGGAGAGGATGATGATGCCATCCATCACCGAGATGCCGAACAGGGCGATGAAGCCGATGGCGGCGGAGATGCTGAACGATGTGCCGGTGAGGACGAGGCCGAGCACGCCGCCGATCGAGGCCATGGGAATCACGCTCATGGCGAGCAGCATGTCGGGCACCGAGCCGAAATTGACCCACAGCAGAACGGCGATCAGCGCCAGGCTGATCGGCACGACGATCTGCAAGCGGCCGATCGCATCCTGAAGGTTGCCGAACTCGCCGACCCATTCGAGCCGCGAGCCGGGCGGCAATTGCACTTCGCGGCTGACGCGGTCCTGCGCCTCCTTGATGGTGCTGCCGAGATCGCGGTCGCGCACGCTGAACTTGATCGGGAGATAGCGTTGCTGCTGCTCGCGGTAGATATAGGCGGCGCCGGAAATGAGTTCGATACGGGCGAGCTCCTTGAGCGGAATGAGCATGAAGCCCGAGGCAGTCTGCACGCCGACGCCGAGGTTCTTGATCGACTCCAGGCTCTGGCGGAAGCGCGGCGCGAGCCGCACGACGATCGGGAAGTGCTGGTCGCTGCTGGGCTCGTAAAGGTCGCCGGCGGAATCGCCGCCGATGGCCACGCGCACGACCGCGTTGATGTCGCCGGGCGTCAGCCCGTAGCGCGCCGCGCGCTCGCGATCGACGTCGATCTGCAGCGTGGGTTGGCCGAGCGAGGTGAACACCGCGAGATCCGTCACGCCGGGAACGGTGGCGAGCACGGCTTTGATCTTATTTGCGGTGTCGGTGAGCTGTTGCAGGTCGTTGCCGAACAGCTTGATCGAGTTCTCGCCTTTGACGCCGGACACCGCCTCCGCGACGTTGTCCTGCAGATACTGCGAGAAGTTGAACTCGATGCCCGGGAACTCGTCCTGCAGCTTCTTCAGGATCTCGGCCGTCAGGGAGTCCTTGTCGACGCCGGGCGGCCATTGATCGATCGGTTTCAGCGGCGCGAAGAATTCGGCATTGAAGAAGCCCGTCGCGTCGGTGCCGTCGTCAGGCCGTCCATGCTGCGACACCACCAGCGCGACTTCGGGATAGCCCGCCAGCAGCTTACGGATGCGATTGACGTAGCTGCCGCCCTCCTCCAGCGAGATCGTCGAGGGCATGGTGGCGCGGACCCAGAGATTGCCCTCTTCCAGCTTGGGCAGGAATTCCAAGCCCAAGATCTTGATCGAGCCGACCATCAGCACCAGCAGAAGCGCCGCGACGCTGAGCGTGACCTTCTTGTGGCTCACCGCGAAGTGTAGCGCCGGCAAATACAGGCGGTGCAGGAAGCGAACCAGGAAGGTCTCTGTTTCCTGCGTGTGCTCCGGCAGCAGGATCGCGCTCAGCGCCGGTGCGACGGTGAAGGTGGCGATCAGGCCGCCGGCCAGCGCGTAAGCATAGGTGCGCGCCATCGGTCCGAAGATGTGGCCTTCGACGCCGCCCAGCGTGAACAGCGGAAGAAAGGCGGCGATGATGATGCCGGCGGCAAAGAAGATCGAGCGGCTGACCGACGTAGCCGCTTCGAGAATGACGGCCGGCTTGCCGGTGAGTTGCTCTTCGTCGTCGTTCGGACGCGGGAGTGCGGCCGGCCTGGGTTCGCTCATGCGGCGGAAGATGCATTCGACCATAACGACGGTCGCGTCGACGATCAGGCCGAAGTCGATGGCGCCCACCGACAGCAGGTTCGCCGACTCGCCGCGCAGGACGATGATGCCGATGGCGAAGAAGAGGGCGAACGGGATCGTGGCGCCGACGATGAGCGCGCTGCGCAGGTTGCCCAGAAACGCCCATTGCAGGAAGAAGATCAGACCGATGCCGAACACCATGTTGTGCAGCACGGTGTGGGTGGTGACGTCGATCAGGTCCTTGCGGTCGTAGATGCGCTCGATACGCACGCCGGGCGGCAGCACGTTCGAGTTGTTGATGCGCGCGACCTCGGCCTCGACGCGCTTGAGCGTCGGCATGCTCTGTTCGCCGCGGCGCATCAGGACGATGCCCTGCACGATGTCGTTCTGGTCGTCACGGCCGGCGATGCCGAGGCGCGGTTTGTTGCCGATCTTGACCGTCGCGACGTCGCGGATCAGCACGGGCGTGCCGCCGACTTGAGTGAGCATCGTGTTGTTGATGTCGTCGATGGTGCGGATGAGGCCGACGCCGCGCACGACCGCGGTTTGGGGGCCGATATCGAGCGTGTTGCCGCCGACGTTGATGTTGCTGTTGTTGAGCGTGGTGAGGAGCTGCGCCAGCGTCAGGCCGTAGGCGGTCAGCCGGTTCGGGTCGACCTGCACCTCGTAGGTTTGGGTCTCGCCGCCCCAGGCCGTGACGTCGATGACGCCGGGCACCGCGCGGAAGCGGCGTTGCAGTACCCAGTCCTGCAACGTCTTGAGTTCGCGCACCGAATAGTTCGGCGGCCCGACGAGCTGGTAGCGGAAGATCTCGCCGATCGGGCTGACCGGGGAAATCTGCGGCTGGGCGTTATTCGGCAGCGGCGAGAGCTGGCTCAGCCGGTTGATGACCTGCTGCAGCGCCTGGTCGTAGGTGAAATTGAAGGTGAACTGGATTTTGACGTCGGACAGGCCGTACAGCGAAATCGTGCGGATCACCTGCGAGTTGGGCAGGCCGGAGAGCTGCGTCTCGATCGGGATGGTGATGTAGCGCTCGATCTCTTCCGCCGAGAGCCCGGGGCTCTGCGTGATGATGTCCACCATCGGCGGGGTGGGATCGGGATAGGCCTCGATGTTGAGCTGGCGGAACGCGAATACGCCGCCGATCATGACGGCGATGAACGCGAGAACGATCAGCGCTCGGTGCCTAAGGGAAAAGCTGATGAGCGCGTACATTGACTATGGCTCTGGAGATCGGAAGGGGCGCTAGCTGCCCGAGGAGGCGTCGCGATCGACAAATAAGGTGCCCTTGCTGACGACCTTTTCGCCGACGCTCAGGCCATTGAGAACCTGGACCATGTTGCCGCGCGAAAGACCGATCTTGATCGGGCGCTTCTGCACGGAACGGTCTTCGTTGACGATCCAGACATGCGCCTTGCTGCCGTCATACACGATCGAATCGCGCGGGGTGCCCGGTGAAAGCTGCTCGCTGGTCAGAATCTTGACGCTGGCAAACATTTCCGGCCGCAACAGGCCCTCGTGATTGTCGATGGTGGCGCGCACCTGAAGCCGCCGCGTCGCCGGATCGAGCGAGGTCGCCACGTAGTTGATCGCGGCTTCGAAGACCCGGTCGGGATACGCCATGACCGTGAAGGTCACGCGCTGGCCAACCTTGATGTTGCGCGCTTCGGACTCGCGCACATAGGCGACGAGCCACACCGTCGTCAGGTCGCCGACCACGAAGGTCGCGTCGCTGGCCGCGGCGTTGTTGGACGAGGTGTTGACGTACTGCCCGGGCCCGACCTTGCGTTGCACCACCGTGCCGGCAATCGGCGAATAGATCATGGTCAGCGGATCGATGATGCCGGTGTCGCGGAATTTGGTGATCTCGTCGTCGGTCTTGCCGAGAATGCGCATACGGTTGCGCACCGCTTCGAGCGCAATCTGTGCCGCGTGCAGGTCGTTCTGTGCCGACAGGGTATTGGCCTGCGACTGCTGTAGGTCGCGCAGCGGACCGGCCTTGCTCTCATACAGCGTCTTGTTCTGCTGCTCGACGATCTTGGCGAGGTTGAGCGCGGATTGCGCCTTGTTCAGTCCGGACAGCGCGGTGATGAAGTCGTTCTGCGCCTGCACCATGTCGGGCGATTCAACGGCGAACAGCCGCTGGCCGGCGGTGACTATGTCGCCGGGCTTGGCGAACAGCTTCACCACGCGGCCGGCATAAGGCGAGTAAACGAGCGTCGAACGATCCTCATCGACGGCGATTTTGCCTTCGGTCAGGTTCTCGTCCGGGAAATTCATCTCGGCGACGGCGTCGACCTTCAGCGAGTCCCACTGCCGCTGCGTCGGATAATAATGGTCGCCAACGCGCCGCGGTGTCTCCGCGCGTTCTGGCGCTTGCGCGGAATCGGGCCGCCGCGCGCCGCTGGTCGCAGCGACGGCCAGCGACAGGCCAACAAGGAGCGCCAGCACGGCCGCAACGCTGTTGCGCAGCCGAGCATGCGGCTTCAGCCACAGCGTCAAATTCTTCAGCACGTTGCAGCGTCCCCGTCACAATCCATGTGCATGAGCGAACCTATACATAGGAGGACATGAACACGGGATGAAATATCAATGGCGTAAATTCAGTGCCCGCCAGCGGTTTGCGGTCGTCGGCCGTCTGTTCTTTCGAACGCTAGCATGCAAAGGGTTTGGTTAGATGCCGTCCTTATTAAGAATAATTTGCAATAGCAACTGGGATGGGCCAATCTGCAGTTCAGACGGTCGGGCCGTCTGAGACGAACTCAATGGCGATAGCCACGCGTAAAGGGATCTAGCGTGCGGTTTTTGTTGATCTTTTTGCTCGGCGGCGGGGCGCTTTGGGCAAGTCAGGCAGGCGCGCAGACGCCGCCCCCGCCGGATGCCTTGGGGATTAGTGAGCCCTCAATTGCCACCAGCCTCCCGGATCACGGCGATCCTTGGGGCGCCCGCAAGAAACTGTACGATCACGGCATCAGCTACAGCCTGATCTACACCAGCGATCTCCTGGCCAATGTCGCCGGCGGTACGCGCACCGGCACGATCTACCAGGGTAAGGTCGAGGGGCAGTTCACGGCCGATCTCGAGAAGCTGCTCGGCGTGAAAGACCTGACCTTCTACGCCAACGTCTTTCAGATCCATAATACGGGCCGCATCCGCCGCGACTATGTCGGCGGCCTCAATACCATCGCCGCCATCGAGGCGGCGGCAACGACGCGCCTGTCCGAGATGTGGCTCGAGCAGCGTCTGTTCGATGGCAAAGCGAGCTTTCGCATCGGCCAACTCGCCGCCGACAGCGAGTTCTTCTACAGCGATCTGAGTACGATGTTTCTGCAGAGCGATTGGCCGTCGATCGCGGCGTACAATCTGCCCGGCGGCGGCCCGGCCTATCCGCTGTCGACGCCGGGCGTGCGCCTGAAGGTCGACCCGAACGAGCACGTGTCGCTGCTCGTTGCGCTGTTCAACGGCGATCCCGCCGGGCCATGCCCGGGCGATCCGGACACCTGCAACCGCTACGGCGTGAACTTCCGCGTCCGCGACCCGGCCTTCATCATCGGCGAGTCGCAGTTTCGCTGGAATCAGGGCAAGAACGACACGGGCCTTGCGACGACGTTGAAGCTCGGCGGCTGGACGCATCTCGGCCAGTTCAACGACGATCGCTACTCGGAAAGCGGTTTGCTGCTTGCCGATCCCGCCAGCGGCGGCGTGCCGCGCAAGGACCGCCGCGATTACGGCATCTACGGCGTCATCGATCAGCAACTCTATCGGCCGCGCGGCGGCGCGCCGGACAGCGGCATTTCGGTATTCACACGTGCCTCCGTCAGTCCGTCGGACCGCAATCTGTTCTCGTTGGAGATCGACAGTGGCGTCGTCTTCGCCGGCCTGATCCCGGGCCGGCCCGACGATCGCTTCGGCGCCAGTGTGATCTACTCGAAGTTCTCCAGCGCAATAGCGGGCTTCGACCAGGACACCATCAACTTCACCGGCGTGCCGGGCCCGGTGCGCGACTTCGAAGCCAATCTCGAACTGACCTACATGGCGCAGATCAAGCCCGGTTGGACCATTCAGCCGGACTTCCAATACATCTGGCATCCGAGCGGCGTCGCCGGGCGCGACGCGCGGGTGCTGGGCCTGCGCTCGATCGTGAAATTCTGACACTGCCGAAAAGCGACCCGCCCGGTCGGGGAAACCGGGCGGGTCTTTTGCGATCGGCGCTGGGATGGGGCGGGGGCGGCGCCGATCCGCAGAACGAGCGACGCTCAGTCGACGTCGCAGACCTTGACCGTGCGGATGTTGCCCCAGCGGTCGTAGCGCTCGACATAGCGGCATTCGCGCACGACGTAAGACGGGCCGGCATAGGCGCTGGAGGCGGCGGCGGCGCCGATCAGCGCGCCCGCGGCGAGACCGATGCCGATCCCGACGCCGAAGCGGGGGCGGGCCTGGGCTTCGCCGCTCGTGGCGGCGACAGCGGTGGAGAGGGTGAGGGCGGCGAGGGCAACGGCGGCGAACTTGGTCTTCGTGGACATGGCGCTTCTCCATCCTTTGAAACCGGGCGGCCGTTAAGGCCGCGATATCCATGGGTCGCGCCGAAGGTCGAAAAGGTTCACCAGATTTTTGCGTGCGGGTTGCCCGGATCGGCACGGCGGTGACAAGGTAACCGGATGATGACGAAAACAATCGCAACGATTCTGGCGCTGGCTGCGAGCCTCGCTGGCGCGCAAGCGCAGCAACTGGACAAGGTGCGTTTCGGCACCAACTGGATCGCCGAGGGCGAGCACGGCGGCTTCTATCAAGCGGTCGCCGACGGCACCTACAAGAAGTACGGACTGGACGTCGAAATCGTGCCCGGCGGTCCGAACGTGAACAACCGCATCCTGCTGCCGGTCGGCAAGATCGACTTCTTCATGAGCGCGAACTCACTGCAGTCGTTCGATGCGGTCGAGAACAACATTCCGACGGTCGCGGTGGCGGCGAGCTTCCAGAAGGAACCGCAGGTGTTCATCGCCCATCCGGGCATGGCCGAGAAGTTCGAGGACTTGAAGAAGCTGACCTTGTTCGTTTCCAAGGAAGGCATCGTCACCTACTTCCAGTGGCTGAAATCGGAATACGGCTTCGATGAAGCGAAGGTGAAGCCCTATACTTTCAATCCTCAGCCGTTCCTCGCCGACAAGAATTCGGCGATGCAGGGCTATGTCACGTCCGAGCCCTTCGCCATCGAGCAGCAGGCGCATTTCAAGCCGAAGGTGTTCCTGCTCGCCGACTACGGCTTCAATGCTTATTCGACTTTGATCGAGACGCGGCGCGATCTGGTCGACAAGCGACCCGATCTCGTGCAACGCTTCGTCGATGCCTCGGCCGTCGGCTGGTACAACTACATCTACGGTGACAGCCGGCCGGGCAATGACCTGATCAAGAAGTACAATCCGGAAATGAGCGATGCGCTGCTCGCCAACTCCATCGCCAAGATGAAGGAATACGGCATCGTCGACTCGGGCGACACGGTGAAGCTCGGCATTGGCGCGATGACGGACGCGCACTGGAAGAGCTTCTTCGACAAGATGGTGCGCGCGGGGGTCACGAAGCCGAACCTCGATTACAAACGCGCCTATACGTTGCAGTTCGTCAACAAAGGCGTCGGCGTCGACCTGCGGCCGAAGTAATCTCGTCATGGCCGGGCATAGCCCGTCGAAGACGGGCGTAAAGACCCTTTTGCCCGGCCATCCACGTCTTTACTGTGCAACAGAGAAAAGACGTGGATGCCCGGCACAAGGCCGGGCATGACGGAGCCCATGGCGCAGTCTTCGCAACACAGCGACCCCATCGTTTCCCTCCGTGATGTCGGCAAGGTGTTCGACAGTGGCACGGTGGCGCTCGACCGGTTGAGCCTCGACGTGCGCGCGGGCGAGTTCGTCTCGCTGCTGGGGCCGTCCGGCTGCGGCAAGTCGACCGCGCTGCGGATCATTGCCGGGCTGAGCGATGCGTCGACCGGGAGTGTCGTGTCCCCGCGCGGCGGGCCGGGGCAGGTTGGGTTCGTGTTCCAGGAGCCGACCTTGATGCCCTGGGCGGATGTCGCCGCCAATGTGCGGCTGCCGCTTGAATTGGCGCGGGCCGACCGCGGCACGGCTGAGGCCGCCGTGGCGCAGACCTTGGCGCGGGTCGGGCTCGCCGAATTCGCAAAGGCCTATCCCCGTGAATTGTCGGGCGGCATGAAGATGCGTGCTTCGATCGCGCGCGGGCTCGTCACCGCGCCGGCCCTGTTGCTGATGGACGAGCCTTTCGCCGCCCTGGACGAGATCACCCGTTTCAAGCTCAACAACGATCTGCTCGCTTTATGGCAGGAGCTGCGCCAGACGGTGGTCTTCGTCACGCATTCGGTGTTCGAGTCGGTGTTCCTGTCGCAGCGCATCGTGGTGATGACGCCGCGCCCTGGCCGCGTCTTCGACGAGATCGTCATCGACGCGCCTTATCCGCGCGACGAACGCTTCCGCACCTCGGCGGAGTATGGCGCGCTGTGCCGGCGCGTGTCGGAGGCGCTCAACGCGGCGATGGCGGGGGGCGCGTCATGAGCGAACGCGCTTTGCGTATCGGCTTGCCTATTCTCGTCTTGGCCGTGCTGCTCCTCGCCTGGGACCTGATCGTGCGCGGCTTCGCCATCCCGCCTTACGTGCTGCCGGGGCCAGGTCTCGTCCTGTCGACGCTGATCGCCGATGCAGGCCTGCTGTTCCAGTCGCTTTTGGTAACGCTGACGCTCACCATCGAGGGGTTCGTGCTCGCCGCCGTTGGCGGCGTCATGTGGGCCGTGGTCTTCAATCAATGGCGCGCGGTCGAATATTCTTTCTATCCCTACGCCGTCATCCTGCAGGTGACGCCGATCGTCGCCATCGCGCCGCTCCTGCTGATCTATCTGCCGCAGCATCTCGCCGTGCTGGCCTGCGCCTGGATCGTCGCCTTCTTTCCCGTGCTCGCCAACACGACGCTGGGCCTCAATTCCGTCGATCACAATCTGCTGGCGCTGTTCGAACTCTACAAAGCCTCGCGCTGGGAAATTCTGTGGCGGTTGAAGCTGCCGGCGGCGCTGCCGCAAATGCTCGCCGGCCTGCGCATTGCCGGTGGACTGTCGCTGATCGGTGCGGTGGTGGCGGAGATCGCGGCGGGGTCGGCGGGCGCGGGCTCCGGGCTCGCCTACCGGATCGCCGAGTCCGGCTACCGGCTCAATATCCCGCGCATGTTCGCGGCCCTGGTGCTGCTGTCGCTTGCCGGCGTCGTCATCTTCTTCGTGCTGTCGGCGGTGTCGTATGTCGTGCTGCGCCGCTGGCACGAGAGCGCCATCCGGCGCGAACGCTAGAACGAATAGCGGCTGACGATCCCGAGCAGCGCCATCACGACGATCACCTCGAGCAGGCCGCGATGGAAGCGAAACGCGAGCAGTGCGGCGACGACCGCCAGCAACGCGGCATGTCGGTCGAGCGCGGCTGGATCGAAGGCGAACCAGCGCAGCCAGCCGGCATGGTGCTCGGTCACGGTGCCGAACAGGACGTGCAAGGCGAACCACACCGACAAGTTCAGGATGACGCCGACCACGGCTGCGGTGATCGCGGCGAGCGCGCCGGCGAGCCGCTTGTTCGCGCGCAGGTCCTCGAGAAACGGGGCGCCGGCGAAAATCCAAAGGATCGCCGGCACGAACGTGACCCATGTCGTCAAAGCCGCGCCGATCAGTCCCGCGGTCAAAGGTGAGAACGGCGCGGGCGCGCGGAACGCCGCGAGGAAGCCGACGAACTGCGTGACCAGGATCAGCGGGCCCGGCGTGGTCTCCGCCAGGCCGAGGCCGTCGACCATCTCCGGCGCCGTCATCCAGTGATGCGTCTGCACCACTTGCTGTGCCATGTAGGCGAGCACCGCATAAGCGCCGCCGAAGGTGACGACCGCCAACTTTGAGAAGAACAAGCCGATCGCGACCAGGACGTGGCTCGTGCCGAAGGTGAGCGCCGCGATTGCGACGGGCGCCCACCAGAGCGTCAGGCCGACGAGCAACGCAACAATGGCGTGCCGCCAGCGATTGCCCTCGTGCGTGCGGATCGTGTCGACGGTGCCGCTCACGCCGACCAGATCGGGACGCGATTTCGATACGCCATAGCCGGCGAGGGCGGCGGCGCCGACGATCAATGGGAAGGGCAAGTCGAAGAAGAAGATGGCGATGAAGGCCAGGGCCGCGAGGCCGACCATCAGCCACGATTTCAGCGCCCGCTTGCCGATGCGGATCAGCGCCTCGAGCACGATCACCAGCACCGCGGCCTTGATGCCGAACAGCGCGCCGTCGATGGCGCCGACACCGCGCCCATAGGCATAGAGCAGGCTCAGGCCCAGCATCACGAACGCGCCCGGCAGCACGAACAGAATGCCGGCGGTCAGGCCGCCGCGCACGCCGTGCAGCACCCAGCCGACATAGGTCGCGAGTTGCGTCGCCTCCGGGCCCGGCAACAACATCGAGAAGTTGAGCGCGTGCAGGAAGCGCGGCTCGTCGATCCACTTTTTCTCGTCGACCAGGATGCGATGCATCATGGCGATCTGCCCGGCCGGACCGCCGAAATTGATGCAGCCGATCTTCAGCCACGTCATGAAAGCTTCGCCGAAGCTCGGATGAGCGGCTGTTTGGCCGCTTGTTGGCTGAGTTGTCATGGCGGTGTCACGCGGCTTTCAGGATGCGGTATGCGGGTCGTCGGCGGCGGGAGCCCGCGCGAATCCGACCATAGATCATGAAGCCGCGTTGCCGTTCAAGCTGACGGCACGACCAGCGACAATCCCGATGCGAGGAGGAGTATCAAAATGAGCTTGCGGAAGGCGCGGTCGTCGAGCCGGCCGTAGAGCCTGAATCCGCACCACATACCGGCGAACAGCATCGGTAGCCCGAGCAGATAGAGTTTGCCGGTCTGCATGTCGGCCGCGCCGGCGACGATCAGCGAGGCCGCGCTCATCGCGGCCACGACGAACAAGGTCGGTTGATACACCGTCCGTTGCGCATCCTTGGGCCAACCCTGCATCTGGCACCAGACGGCGACGATGACGCCCGCAAGCCCCGTGAGTCCGCCGAGCAAGCCGTTCAGCACGCCGACGCCGACAGCGGCCGGGGCGCCGGCGTTGATGGGCGTCAGAGTGGGACGGGCCAAGCCGTGAACGCTGTAGAGGACCAGCAGGGCGCCGATCGCGCGGCGCATGAACTCTTGATCGATGTAGGTGATCAGGAAGGCGCCGATCGGCACGCCGACCGCGCCGCCGGCGACGAAGGGCATTGCTTTGCGCCACTCCAGCGCGTCCTTGAGGCGCCAGATGCCATAGGCTTGCGCGACCAGCCCGTAGCCCGCGATCAGGACCGCGGTCTGGATCGGCGAAATGATGTGCAGGGCGATGCCGGACACGACGAGTCCAAGCGCAAAGCCCGCGAGGCCGTTGGTCATGCCGCCGAGAAAGACCGCCAAGAGATAAAGCGCCAGATTCGTGCCGATCATGCGTCCCCCGCGGCATGGCAAGCGAACGAGTGGCAGTGCCCGTGCCGACGCCTCAGGTTTAACCGCGGCACCGAAATTCGCCAGAGGCCAAAGAGCAGGGCTCCCCTTCTGAAGCGCGCGGGCCGAGGCTGCCGCAGAGCCGAGGCCGGTGTACCCTGCCGAGGCGAGTAAGTCTGAAAACCTACGGTCTTGGGAGACGCGCGATGACCAATAAGATCGACCTTGCCGGACGCCATGCGGTCGTCACCGGCGGTGCACAAGGCATTGGCCGCGCCATTGTCGCGCGCTTTCTGGAGTCGGGCGCTGCGGTGGCGATCTGGGACCGCGACCTGGCGCTGGCGCAGCAGGCCGCGGCAGAACTCAAAGGCCGCGGCCGAGTCGTTGCCGTCGCGGTCGACGTGACCGACTACGGCACGGTCGAGCGGGCGCGGGACGCGACACTCGCGGACTTCCAGCGCATCGACATCCTCGTCAACAACGCCGGCATCTCCGGCCCGAATACCAAGACCTGGGAGTACCCTCTCGACGCCTGGCGGAGCGTGTTATCGATCAATCTCGACGGTCCGTTCCACTGTTGTCGGGCCGTTGCTCCGGCGATGATCGCGCAGAACTACGGCCGCATCGTCAACATCGCCTCGATCGCCGGCAAGGAGGGCAATCCGAACGCGCCGGCCTACTCGGCCTCGAAGGCCGGCCTCATCGCGCTAACCAAGTCGCTCGGCAAGGAACTGGCCGGTTATGACATCTCGGTGAACTGCCTGACGCCGGCGGCGGCGCGGACCGCGATCTTCGATCAGATGACACAGGAGCATATTGATTTCATGCTATCGAAGATTCCTCGCAACCGATTCGTGACGGTCGAGGAGATCGCGGCGCTCGCCGCCTTCTGCGCCTCGGCGGATTGTTCGTTCACGACCGGTGCGGTGTTCGATATTTCTGGCGGGCGGGCGACGTATTGATCGAGGCGGCGGGGCAGCGGCGGCAGCGCCTCATGGGCATCGCGCTCATGTGTGGGGCGGTGGCCCTGTTCGCCTGCCTCGACACCAGCGCGAAGTACCTCAGCGCGCAGATGTCGGTGCTCCTGATTGCCGCCGCGCGCTATATCGGCGCCTTTCTCCTGACGCTGTTCGTATCCAATCCGATGACCAATCCGGGCCTGCTCAAGTCCGGCAACTTCAAGCTGCAGCTGGTCCGCGGGCTCCTGCTGGTCGGCTCGACCGTGCTCAATTTTCTTGCACTGCACTTCATGCAGCTCGACGAAGTGCTGTCGATCATCTTCACCTTTCCTTTCATCGTGGCGATCGTGTCGGGCCCGCTGCTCGGCGAATGGCTCGGCTGGCGGCGCTGGTCCGCGATCTGTTTCGGTTTCGCGGGCGTTCTGGTGATCACCCGGCCGGGGTTCGGCGCGATCCATCCGGCGGCGTTATTCTCGCTGACGGCGACGATCTGCTACGGCATCTATGCGGTCCTCACCCGCATCGTGTCGCGCACGGACTCCAACCAGACGTCGCTGTTCTACAACAACGCGATCGGCGCCCTGGTGATGCTACCGGTCATCCCGTTCGTCTGGACGATGCCGACGGGTCCGTTCGTCGCCCTGCTCCTGCTCGGCATCGGCTTTTTGGGCAGCGTCGGGCACTTCTTCCTGATCGCCGGCCACCGGTTGGCGCCCGCCTCGGTGCTGTCGCCTTTCATCTATACGCAACTCGTCTGGGTCGTGATCCTCGGCTACGTGGTATTTGACCATGTGCCAAACGGCTGGACCATGGCCGGTGCGGCCATGGTCATTGGGTCGGGACTTTATCTGCTTTATCGCGAGCGCCAGTTAGGCAAGACGACTACCAGTGACAGTGTCGTCGAGGGCCCGCTGGAGTAGCCCGACCGGCCGCCACCTATGGCCGCATGCCTGCAATGAGATGGAACGGTTGCGGTGGCCCGAACTTCATGGCTAAGTTCCGACGGCAAAACTGAAAAACAGTTATCGAGGAAACCCATGGCGACAGCGAAGGACCGCGCGACAGGTCCGGCCAGCTCCGGCGTGAATGACGATATCGGCGAGGCCAAGCGTCTGGAGTTGTACCGGACGCAGGTGGTCATCCGCGAGGCGGAGCAGCGCGCCTTCGATCTCTTCCTGCAGAACCTGGTGAAAGGAACCAGCCATCTGTCGCTTGGGCAGGAGGCGATCGCGGCGGGCTTTGCCGGCGCGATGAAACAGGGCGACTTGTCGTTCTGCACCTATCGCGGTCATGCGCATACTTTGGCGCGCGGCGTGCCGGTCGAGAAGGTGCTCGGCGAGCTGATGCAGCGCGACAACGGCCTGATGCGGGGTAAGGGCGGCTCGATGCACCTCACGTCCGAGGAGCACGGCGTGATGGGCTCCTACGCCATCATCGGCGCGCACTTGCCGATCGCTTGCGGCGCCGCTTGGCGCGCGCAGTACAAAGGTCAGAAGGACGTCTCGGTCTGCTTCTTCGGCGACGGCACGACCAATATCGGCGCATTCCACGAGGCGCTGAATTTCGCGGCGGTGTGGAAGCTGCCCGTGGTGTTCGTGTGCGAGAACAATCTCTACATGGAATATACGCCGATCGGCGACGTGACGGCCGTGCCACATCCGGCGGCCGACCGCGCCGCGGCTTACGGTCTCGAGCGCATCATCATCGACGGCAACGATGCCGACGCTGTCTATCGTACGGCGCAGAAGGCGTTCGACAAGGCGCGCGCCGGCGAGGGGCCTTCGTTGATCGAGTGTCTCACCTATCGTCACTCCGGCCACTCGCGCGCCGACCCGGCGAAGTATCGCCCCGAAGGCGAACTCGAGAAATGGAAGGAGCGCGATCCGATCAAGGTCTATCGCGAACGCCTCAAGCAGTTCGGTATCGGCGAGGATGTGACCGCGAAGATCGACGCGGAAGTGCGTCAGATGGTCGATGACGCGACCGAAGCCTGCAAGGCCGCGCCGGTCCCGCCCGTCGATATCATCACCACCGACGTCTACGCCGACGGCGGCTGGGCCTGGAGAAATTGAAATGCCGGAAATCACTTATCGCGACGCCGTCATCCGCGGCATTGCCCAGGAAATGTCGCGTGACGAAGACGTCGTCTTCCTCGGCGAGGACGTGGCGAAGGCCGGCGGCGTGTTCAAGGCGACCGTCGGCCTCTACGAGCAGTTCGGTCCGTTGCGCGTGCGCGACACGCCGATCTCGGAGCAGGCCATTCTCGGCGCCGCCATGGGCGCGGCGATGACGGGTCTGAAGCCGATCGCCGAGATCATGTTCTCGGACTTCATCGCGGTGTGCTTCGACTATATCGCCAATGAATTCCCGAAGAGCCGTTACATGTCGAACGGGCAGACCAAATGCCCGCTAGTCGTGCGCACCGGCAACGGCGCCGGCTCGCGCTTCGGCGCGCAGCATTCTCAGAGCGTCGAGAACTGGTGCATGATGATCCCCGGCCTCAAGGTCGTGGCGCCGTCGTCGCCGCGCGACGTGATCGGCTTGCTGGCGGCGGCGGTGCGCGACCCCGATCCGGTGATCTTCTTCGAGCACAAATCGCTCTACGCCACCAAAGGCGAGGTGCCGGACGGCGAGATCGTCGACACGCTCGGCACCGCCAAGGTGCTGCGGCCGGGCAAGGACGCCACCATTCTGGCGCTCGCGCTGATGGTGCCGCGCGCGCTTGCCGCGGCCGAGAAGCTCCAGGCGGAACACGGCATCGACTGCGAAGTTGTCGATGTGCGATCGCTGGTGCCGCTCGACACGCAGACGATCCTCGGCTCGGTCGCGAAGACCCATCGGCTGTTCACCGTCGAGGAAAATCCACGACTGTGCGGCTGGGGTGCCGAGATCGTATCGATCGTGGCCGACGAAGCCTTCTACGATCTCGACGGCCCGCCGGTACGCATCACCACGCCGCATATTCCGCTGCCGGCCGCCGACAATCTGGAAGACATCGTGCTGCCGACGGTGGACCGTATCGTCGAGACGGTGAAGCGGTCGCTGAATAGCTAGCGCGTAGGGCGGGTTAGGCGCGCAGCGCCGTAACCCGCCGCAAACATGCGACGTTTTCGATGGTGGGTTACGCGCCTTCGGCGCTAACCCACCCTACGACTGGAGTAGGGTCATGTACGAAAATCTCCTCGCCAACGTCCCGACCGACCTGTGGATCGGCGGCAAATGGCGCAAGGCGTCCGATGGCGGCCGCTTCGATGTCACCGATCCGGCGACGGAGAAGACCATCGCCTCCGTGGCGAGCGCGACGGTCGATGACGCCATTGCCGCGGTGGATGCCGCGCAGGCGGCGTTCGAAGGCTGGGCCGGGCGCAAGCCACGCGAGCGTGCCGAGATTCTGCGCAAAGCGTTCGACCTCATCATGCGCGACGCCGAGCGCTTTGCGAAACTGATCACGCTGGAGAACGGCAAGGCGTTGTCCGACTCTCGGGGTGAGGTCGCTTATGCCGCCGAGTTCTTCCGCTGGTATGCGGAGGAGGCGGTGCGCAACATCGGCCAGATCTCGATGGCGCCGGCCTCCGGCGCGCGCATCGTCGCCCAGCACAAGCCCGCGGGCGTCGCCGTTTTGGTGACGCCGTGGAATTTCCCGGCGGCCATGGCGACGCGCAAGATCGGTCCCGCGCTCGCCGCCGGCTGCCCGGTGGTGCTCAAACCTGCCTCCGACACGCCGCTCACCATGCTGGCGCTGATGCCGGCGCTGGAAGAAGCCGGCGTGCCGCCCGGCGTCGTCAACGTCATACCCTCGCGCTCCTCGGGCAAGGTCGTCTCGGCCATGCTGCATGACCCGCGCGTGCGCGTCGTCTCCTTCACCGGTTCGACCGAAGTTGGGCGCAAGCTGCTGCACGAGGCAGCCGACAACATCGTCAAGCCGGCGATGGAGTTAGGGGGCAACGCGCCCTTCCTCGTGTTCGAGGACGCCGACATCGACGCGGCGATCGAGGGCGCCATGATTGCGAAAATGAGGAACATGGGCGAGGCCTGCACGGCGGCGAACCGTTTCTACGTGCATGAGAAGGTGCACGACGAGTTCGCCAAGAAGCTCACCGCCAAGATGTCCGGTCTGAAGATGGGCAACGGCCTCGATGACGGCGTCGCGCTCGGGCCGCTGGTGAACAAGGAAGGCCGCGACAAGGTGATCGAGCTGGTCGACGATGCGGTGGCCAAGGGCGGCAAGGTGCTGACCGGCGGCAAGACGCCCGATGGCCCAGGCTTTTTCTATCCGGCGACCGTCGTCACCAACGTGCCGAGCGACGCCAAGATGTTCAACGAGGAAATCTTCGGTCCGGTTGCCGCGATCCAGACCTTCAAGACCGAGGATGAGGCGATTAAGCGCGCCAATTCGACCGAATACGGTCTCGTCGCGTATCTCTACACCAAGGATCTGTCGCGCGGCATGCGTGTGTCGGAGAAGCTCGACTTCGGCATGATCGGCCTCAACCGTGGTCTCGTCTCAGATCCGGCGGCGCCGTTCGGCGGCACCAAGCAGTCCGGCCTGGGGCGCGAAGGCGCCGCGGAGGGCATGAAAGAGTTTCTCGAGACGCAATACGTTTCAGTGACGTGGTGAGTGGTCCGGTACCATGAGTGCGGCAGGGGGCGGAATCCGCGAGAGGCTGGTGGGCGCTTGGCGCTACGTCGGTACGCGGCTCAATGGCGAGAACGTCAATCGCGGTGCGAGCCCGAAGGGCATGATCTATTACGGCCCCGCCGGCGAGATGTCGGTGCAAATTGCGCCTGACGTCGCGCGCCCGCGGGCAGGCAGCGTCATGACTCCGGACGAAGCCTTCGACGCGCTCAAGGATTACATCGCTTATTTCGGCACCTATTCGATCGACGAGGCGGCCGGCACGGTGACGCATCACCGCGAGGCCAGCATCCAGCCGGGCGATTCCGGCGACTTCGTCCGTCGCGTTGAGTTCACTGGCGACCGTCTGGTGCTGCGGCCGCCCAATTCGACAATGGAAGTCACTTGGCAACGCATCAAGTGACACGAGGGAAGAGATGGACGTCCTGATGCCGCAGCTCGGCGAGACCGTCGCCGAAGGCAAGATCGTGAAGTGGTTCAAGTCGGCCGGCGACGCCGTGAAGCCGGGCGAAAACCTGTTCGAGATCGAAACCGACAAGACTTCGATGGAAGTGCCGGCAACGTTTGCCGGTACGTTGACCGACATTCATTTTCAGGTCGGCGACGTCGCCAAGGTCGGCGCCGTGGTGGCGGTGATCGCAGGCGAGGGCGGGGCGCAAGCGGCGCCGCAACCGAGTGCGCCCGCGAGTCCCGCGACAGCGCAACAACCTCCGCTCACCGCCGCGCAAGCGGGGGTCCAGAGCCCAAAGGTACAGCCTCAGAAAGAACTGGGTCCCCGCTTACGCGGGGACGAACGGAGTGCAGATAGCTTCGCCTATCCGCACATGGACCCCTGGCGGGAGGTACGCACGCCGGAGCACAATTTCGGTGCGGCCCGCATCGGCGGCGTCTCGGTCACGCCGCTGGCGCGGCGACTGGCCGGCGAGCGCGGCATCGATCTTGCGTCGATCAAAGGTTCGGGTCCGCGTGGCCGCATCGTCGCCGCCGACGTCGAAAAGGCGCAAGGGCCGGTGCGTGGCGCGGCCTTTGCCACAGGGGCGAGCGCGGCGCAGGTCAAGGCGCTGTTCGACGGCATCGCTTACGAAGAAGTGCCGCTCGACGGCATGCGTGCGACCATTGCGCGGCGGCTGGTCGAAGCGAAGCAAACCGTTCCGCACTTCTATCTCACGGCCGATATCGAGATCGGCCGTTTGATGGCGGCGCGTGAGGAGGCGAACGCCGCGGCTCCGAAAGGCGCCGACGGCGAGCCGCTGTTCAAGCTCTCGCTCAACGACTTCGTCATCAAGGCCTGGGCGGTTGCGCTGACCCGCGTGCCGGCCGCCAATGCGGTCTGGGCGGAGGATCGCATCCTGCGCTTCACGCATGCCGACATCGGCGTGGCGGTGGCGCTCGACGGCGGCCTGATCACGCCGGTGCTGCACAATGCCGACACCAAGTCGATTTCCGCTTTGTCCGCTGAGATGCGCGATCTCGCCGGACGCGCCCGCAACAAGAAGCTGAAGCCGAACGAATACCAAGGTGGCGCGTCCGCCATCTCCAATCTCGGCATGTACGGCGTGCGTGAGTTCGCCGCCATCATCAATCCGCCGCATGCCACCATTCTGGCCGTCGGTGCCGCCCGGCGCGCGCCGGTCGAAACCGCCGACGGCGGCGTCAAGTTCGTCAGTCAGATGACGGTCACGCTATCCTGCGACCATCGCGTGGTCGACGGCGCGCTCGGCGCCGAATTGCTCGCGGCGTTCAAATCCCTTATCGAAACTCCGGTCACATTCCTGATCTGACGGAGAGATAAAATGTCGAGCGGAAAGCCCGATGTCCTGCTGGTCGGCAATCGTAAGCCGACCCTCGTCAAAGGGCTCGAGGGCGCGGTCAATCTGCACGTCCTGTTCGATCATCCCGATCGGGAAGCATTCCTCAAATCGATAGGCGGAAGCGTTCGAGCGATCGCGGTTGCCTATACTGCCGATAAGGTCGACGGCGCTTTCATGCAGCGCTTCCCGAAGCTCGAGCAGATTTCGAGCTTCGGCGTCGGCTATGATCATATCGACGCCAAGTGGGCGGGGCAGCACGGCATCGTCGTCACCAACACGCCCGATGTGCTCAACGAGGAAGTGGCCGATACGGCGCTGGGTCTCCTGCTCTGCACCGTGCGCGAATTCCCGCAGGCGGACCGTTACCTGCGCGCCGGCAAGTGGCCGTCCGGCGGCTATCCGCTGTCGAAGGCGACGTTGCGCGACCGAACGGTCGGCATCGTCGGCATGGGCCGCATCGGCAAGGCAATCGCGCGCCGCCTCGAGGCCTTCGGCGTGCCGGTCGTCTATCACAGCCGCAATCCGCAGCCGGGCGTGAGCTACAAGTACTATCCCAAGCTCGTCGACATGGCGCGCGAGGTCGACACGCTGATGGTGATCGTGCCGGGTGGGGCGGCGACGCAGAACCTGATCAATGCCGAGGTGCTCAAGGCGCTCGGCCCGCGCGGCATCGTCATCAATATGGCGCGCGGCTCGGTGGTCGACGAGAAGGCCTTGATCGAGGCGTTGAAGAATCGCACCATCTTCTCCGCCGGTCTCGATGTCTTTGTGAACGAGCCGCACGTGCCGCAGGAGCTGATCGAGATGGATCACGTGGTGCTGTTGCCGCATCTCGGCTCGGCCAGCGAGGCGACGCGGCAGGCCATGGACCAGCTCGTGGTCGACAACCTCCTCGCCTGGGTCGCCGGCAAGCCGCCGCTGACGCCGGTGCCGGAAACACCTTATCCGCCGAAAAGGTAAGATCATGCGCCGTGGCTGGCTGCTCATTTTAATGGCAGCGGCCATGGCCGCGCCGGCGCAGGCCTACGACTTCGCGCCGGCGAAGCCGATGGACACCGCGTCGGTCGACCCCGCGATGCTGGCGGACGTCTATGGCGCTTATGAAATCCGCGACAAAAGCGGCAAGAAGCGCTGTCGCATCAATTTGATGAAAGATTTCGGCATCGGCGGCTATCAGATCGAGGTTGCGCCCGGATGCGCAAAGGCCTTTCCGGTGATGGGCGACATCGCTGCCTGGCGCCTGCTGGAAAGCTGGACCATCGATCTGGTAGATGCTTTACGCAAGACGCGCGTGCGCTTTGAGACGCCGGACGATCGCTACGTTGCGTTCGGCGACGAGACGGACATCGCCGGCATGCATGAGCTCGTGAAGGTTCAAGAGCGGCCGGCCCAGAGGAAGAAGTAGCCCCATGCGGCTCGCCCGCATTATTGCTTGCGTATTCGTTGCGGCGGCCGCTCCGGTCGCGGCGCAGACGCCGCCGACGCTCGGCGAGACCGCCAAAGCCATGGTCGGAAGCTGGGAATTCTCCAACGCCGATCGGGACAAGGTCTGCACCGTCACCTTCAAATCCGACCGCAATGCCGTCGGCTTCAAGGTGGAGTTCAACGCCGGTTGCGCCGGCCTATTTCCACTGGTTGGCGATGTTGCCGGCTGGACGTTTCCCGAAAACGATCTGTTGCGCCTGCTCGATGCGCAGGGCCGCGCCCTCGCGGAATTCAGCGAGGTCGAGGACGGCATCTACGAAGCGCCGACGCCCGGCGTCGGCGTGCTGTTCATCCAAAGCGCGAGCACGGCGGCGCCGGCGAAGACACCGCAGCAAATCGCCGGCAACTGGAATGTGATGCAAGGTGAGAAGACGCTGTGCTCGCTTACGCTCGCGCCGACGGCGGTGAAGGATGCCTTCGCGCTGACGGTGAAGCCGGGCTGCGACGGCGGCATCGCCGGCCAGAACTTCACGCAGTGGCGGCTCGACCGCGAGGAACTGCTGCTCGTGCCGTCGCGCGGCGAGCCCTGGCGCTTCGAAGAGATCGAGCCGAATACCTGGCGCCGCTTGCCGGAAAGCGTCGATGCGCTCACCCTCGTCAAGCAATGACGTCCTATGCGGTCTGGCTGTCGCGCCAGCGCATCGGCGATAGGCCGAATTCGCGTTTGAAGGCGCGGCTGAACGCCTCCTCGGATTCGTAGCCGACCGAGTGCGCAAGTTGCGCGATCGTCATGCGAGTCTCGGACAAGGAGAGCTTGGCCGTCTGAAGACGCCACGTCGTGAGATACCGAATCGGCGGCATTCCGACGAGGGTCGTGAACCGATCCACGAACGCGCTGCGTGAGAGCGCGGCTTCTTTGGCGAGGGCTTCCGCGGTCCAGGGCACATGCACATCCCTGTGCATGAGCGCCAAAGTGCGGCCGATCTGGGGGTCGGCCGCGCCTTTCAGCCATCCTGCCTCATGATCGCCGAGCGTCGCCGCGTATTTCCGCACGGATTCGACGAGCAGAGATTCCGACAGACGCGACATGATGCTCGACGTGGCGAATCGTCCTTTTCTCAATTCGTCCGCTGCGAAGCGCACCGAAGCCTCGACCCAATCCCGCGACGTGCCTTGCTGCACATCGAGGGTCAACATCCTCGGCAATGACGCGATGAGCGGGTTGTGAAGCTCGGTGCTCGCCAGATAGCCGCAAATGATATGGGCCGGTTCGCCGCCGCCTCCGTGCATGATGTGAGGCAGGCCGCCGGCCGCATTTGATTGTACCAGGGCGCGCGCGCTCGTAGACGAAAGGTCGGGTGCGCTGCAGAGCGTATGCGGATCGTTGCGCGGCAGCAGAATGACTTCGCCGGCGCGCACGCGGATCGGACTCTCATCGTCGACGACGACGAACAGACTGCCGTCCACGACAAAGTGGTAGGCGATGATCTGAACAGGCGGCGTCGACATGAACTGGCAATCTTCCGCCTCGAGCTTGGCGAGCACGCTCCAGGGCGCCGTGAAGTGCGATTCGAGAAAGACGCCACCCGTCAAGCGCACGGAGCGCAGCACTTCCGAAAGCGGATCCATGGTCGTGCCTGCAAAAAATATCTGGACGAATAATCAGATGATCCGGTCGCGCGGTCATTCGGTCCGTCGATGGCCCCTCGTATATAGCGCGCCGCGATGATGGCCGCCAAATCGCAGCCGTGTTGCGACCCGAAACCATTGTTGAATCATACGATTCAAGGGAGAGACCATGCTCGATACAGCCAAGGCTGCGGCTCCGTCCGCGCCGGACTACACCGCCATCAAGCAGAAACAGCAGGCCATGTGGGCCTGCGGGAACTATGCCGTGGTCGGCACGACCTTGCAGCTCGTCGGCGAGCGCCTCTGCGAGGCCGTCGACTTGCGCGCCGGCGAGAAAGTGCTCGACGTCGCTGCCGGCAACGGCAATGCGACGTTGGCGGCGGCCCGCCATTTCGCCCTCGTCACTTCGACCGATTATGTCAGCGCATTGCTCGATGTCGGTAAGGCGCGGGCCGCGGCGGAGCATCTTGCGGTCAATTTCCGCGAGGCCGATGCGGAAGCGCTGCCATTCGCCGATGGCAGCTTCGATCTGGCGCTGTCGACGTTCGGCGTGATGTTCACGCCGGATCAGGAGAAGGCGGCGGGAGAGATGTCACGGGTGGTCCGCAAAGGCGGCCGCATCGGGCTTGCGAACTGGACGCCGAAAGGGTTCATCGGTCAGATCTTCAAGACCATCGGCAAGCACGTGCCGCCGCCTGCCGGCGTCAAATCGCCGGCGCTGTGGGGTACCGAGGCGCGCCTCGCCGAACTGTTTCCCCATCATCAACTGACGGCGACAAGGAAGGTCTTTCACTTCCGCTACAAGTCGGCACATCATTGGCTCGATATCTTCAAGACCTATTACGGTCCCGCCAATCGTGCTTTTGCAGCGCTCGATGCGGCGAAACAGGCTGCGTTGCAGACGGATATCCTCGACCTGCTCAACAGTCTGAATCGCGGTGGCAAGGATACGCTCATCGTGCCGAGCGAGTATCTCGAAGCGGTGCTGGTGAAGCCGTGACGTCCTGCGCGGCGCGCTCCCGGCGGGGCGCGCCGCGTCAGATCAACCGCAGCCCCTTCAAGCTCGCGTGTCCGTCCTTGCCCACGATGATGTGGTCGTGCACGTCGATGCCCAGCGGCTTGGCGATCTCGATGATCGCTTGCGTCATCTGGATATCGGCGCGGGATGGCGTCGGATCGCCGGACGGGTGATTGTGCACGAGGATCAGCGCGGTGGCCGACAGCTCCAGGGCACGCTTGACCACTTCGCGCGGATAGACCGGCGTGTGGTCGACCGTGCCCGTTTGTTGCAGTTCGTCGGCGATGAGTTGATTGCGCTTGTCGAGGAAGAGCACGCGGAATTGCTCCTTCTCGGCGAAAGCCTGCGCCGTGCGGCAATAGTCGATCACGCTCGACCAGGATGACAGCACCGGGCGCTTCTGCACCTGGCCGCGCGCGATGCGGCTGGCTGCGGCGTGTACGATCTTGAGCTCGTCCACCGCGGCGTCGCCGATGCCTTTGGTCTCCTTGAGCCGCGCGCGCGGCGCGGCGACCACTTCCGGGAACGAGCCGAACTTGGCGATCAATTGCTTGGCCAGCGGTTTGATGTCCCGCTGCGGGATGGCGCGAAAGAGCACCAGCTCGAGCAGCTCGTAGTCGCTCACCGCGTCGGGTCCGGCGTCGCGGAAGCGGGCGCGCAGTCGCTCGCGATGGCCGTGATAATGGGGAGCGGATTCGGCGAGGCCGGTCGCGTGTTCCGCCTTGTCCT
This sequence comes from Pseudolabrys taiwanensis, assembly GCF_003367395.1. NCBI lineage: Bacteria > Pseudomonadati > Pseudomonadota > Alphaproteobacteria > Hyphomicrobiales > Xanthobacteraceae > Pseudolabrys > Pseudolabrys taiwanensis. The sequence continues at coordinate 4,423,121 of NZ_CP031417.1, forward strand.
GATTGTCGGTCATGAACCAAGTGCCCACCCGCGCCGCCCGCGGCCGCGCGAGTGTAGTTCATGATTTTGCAATCTACGAGAGAGGTTTTGTCTTGTAGGGCGGCTTGTCCTGGCCGGCCGGCGAGAAGGTGAAAACCTCGACTCCGCTTTCGGTCACGCCCACGGAGTGTTCGAATTGGGCCGACAGCGAGCGGTCGCGGGTGACCGCGGTCCAGCCGTCCGACAGCACCTTCACGTGCGGGCGGCCGAGATTGATCATCGGCTCGACCGTGAACAGCATGCCGGGCTTGAGCACGATGCCTTCGCCCGGGCGGCCCACATGCACGATGTTCGGTTCGTCGTGGAACAGCCGGCCGAGGCCGTGGCCGCAGAAGTCGCGCACCACGCTCATATGCTGGGCTTCGACAAAGGTCTGGATGGCGTGGCCAATGTCGCCGGTGGTGGCGCCCGGCTTGATGACGGCGATGCCGCGCATCATGGCCTCATGCGTCACCTCGATCAGGCGCTCCGCCCGGCGCGGGATTTCGCCGACCGGATACATGCGGCTCGAGTCGCCGTACCAGCCGTCCAGGATGAAGGTCACGTCGATGTTGACGATGTCGCCTTCTTTCAGCGGCTTTTCGTTGGGAATGCCGTGGCAGACGACGTGGTTGATCGAGGTGCAGGTCGACTTGCGGTACCCACGGTAGAGCAGGGTCGCCGGCAGGGCGCCGTGGTCCATCGCGAAATCGTAGACGAGCTGGTTGATGCGCTCGGTCGGCACCCCCGGCGCGACATGCTCCGCGAGCATGTCGAGGCAGCGGGCCGTCAGTTGTCCGGCCTTGCGCATGCCTTCGAAGGCGGCAGGGCCGTAGATCTTGATCTGTCCGGTCTTGCGGGAGGGGGCGACGGCGGCATCGATGTAGGTCATGTCCGCAATCTAAGGATTACGGCCGGGGGCGGCAAGTTTCGCTTTCTCCACCTCTCCGCCGCCGTTTACGCAATCTTCCCGCCCAGTTCGTCCTCGATGTGGGCGCGAATGATATCGTCGAAGCTGTTCTCGACGGTAAAACCCAGTTCGGCCGCCCGGCGGGCATCGAAACGGCTGGGCCAGCCGGCGACGATCCGGCTCACCAGCTCGTCCGGCGCGCGCTTGATGCGGGCGGCAACCTTGTCGCCGGCGATGCGGCGCAGCGCCGCGATCTGCTCGCCCACCGTGCAGCAGACCCCCGGCATGGTCAGGTTGACCCGGTCTCCGAGCTTGGCGCGGGAGAGGCCGGCCGCGTGGGTGAGGAAGCCGACCGCCGAGCGCGGGCTTGCGTGCCAATGGAGCACGCTGTCTTCGACCGGCAAGACCGCCTCTTGGCCGGCCAGCGGCTCACGGATGATGCCGGAGAAGAAGCCGGAGGCGGCCTTGTTGGGCTTGCCGGGGCGGACGACGATGGAGGGGAGGCGGATGCCGACGCCCTCCACGAAGCCACGCCGGGTGTAGTCGGCAAGCAGCAGCTCGCAGATCGCCTTTTGCGTGCCGTAGGATGTAAGCGGGGTGAGATGGAACTCGTCGCCGATCGCGTCGGGAAAGGGGGCGCCGAAGACCGCGATGGAGGAACTGAAAACGAATTTCGGCTTATAGCCGTCGCCGGTCTTGCGCACGGCGTCGAGCAGCGCACGGGTACCGTCGAGATTGACCCGGTAGCCCTTCTCGAAATCGGTCTCCGCCTCGCCCGACACCACGCCGGCGAGGTGGAAAATCGCGTCCGGCCGCTCGGAGACGGCTTTTTCGGCGACGCCTGGGTCGGCGAGGTCCGCCGCGCGCGTCTTGACGTGGTCGGAAAAGCCCGCCGGCCGTGCGGGGGGCACGACGTCGATCAGCGTCAGCTTTTCGATCGGTTGCGTATTGAGCGAACGGTCGGTGATGAGCCGCTCGGTGAGCTTGCGGCCGATCATGCCGGCGGCGCCGGTGATCAGGACGTGCATTTCGACGCCTCCCGGAGTTTAGGCGCTCTTCTTCTCGTCCGCCGAGGGATAGCGGTCGATGCGGCGCAGGTCCGGGAATAATAGCATCCATAATGCCGCCGCCAGCAAGGAGCCGATGCCGCCGATCAGCACCGAGGGGACGGTGCCGAGCCAGGCGGCGACCACGCCGGATTCGAACTCGCCGAGGGTGTTCGAGGACGACACGAACAGCGAGTTGATGGCGCTGACCCGGCCGCGCTTCTCGTCGGGCGTCTCGAGCTGCACCAGCGTGAAGCGGATCACCACGCTGACGGCATCGGATGCACCGAGCACGACCAGCGCCGCGAGCGAGAGCAGGAACGAGGTCGATAGCGCAAAGACGACGGTCGCCAGGCCGAAGATCGCCACGACGGCGAACATGCATTTTCCCACGCGGCGCTCGATGGGGTGATTGGACAGAACGATCGTGGTGACGAGTGCGCCGACGGCCGGCGCGGAGCGCAGCAGGCCGAGCCCCTCCGGGCCCACCGCGAGGATATCGCGCGCGAATATCGGCAGGAGCGCCGTGGCGCCGCCGAGCAGGACGACGGCGACATCGAGGGTGATGACGCCAAGCAGCCGGGAGCGTTCGCGGATATAGGAAAAGCCCGCGAATACCGAGGCGAAGGTGGGCGGCTCGCGCGGCGCGGGCGGCCGCTCAAGACGCACCAGCGTGACGCAGACGATCGCGCCGGCGAAAAATACAAAGCAGACGCAGCCGACGGCGAGCGGCGAGATCGCGTAGATCAGCCCGCCAAGCGCCGGCCCGCAGATCGTTGCGACCTGATTGGCGGAGGTCCAGGAGGCGACCGCGCGGGCGAGCAACGGGGTTGGCACCAGCGCCGGGACAGTCGCGTGGGCGGTTGGCAGTTCGAAGGCGCGGCCGCAGCCCATCAGCAGCACCGCGACGAACAGCAGGTCGCGGCTCAGCGTGTGCGTCAGCAGGGCGATCGCGATAACGACGGCCGTGACTGCGTAAAGGCATTGTGCGCCGCGGATGATCAGCCGGCGATCGTAACGGTCGGCGGCATGGCCGATCAGTAGCGTGAGCACGACCGCCGGGACAAACTGGATCAGTCCGACCAGACCGAGATCGAAAGCGCTGTTGGTGAGTTCATAAAGCTGCCAGCCGATCAGCAGCGTCAGCATCTGATAGCCGACGGTCGAGGCGACCCGCGACAGCCAGAACAGCACGAAAGAGCGCTGTCGGATCAGGCGGGAGCTGGCGAAAGAGTCGGTGGTCATCGACGTCGTTGGTCCGGTATGCCGGAAACGGCCCCCGGGAAAGGAGATGGATGGCGCGCTTGTAGCGGGATTCCTGTGCCGCGCCTATCGGTGGCGGCGCCGGTATGGCCGGTATGAATTTTCAGGCGGCGCCGTTCAGGGACGTGAGGGATTCGACCTGCCTTCCGTCAACAAAGTTTTCCAGTCGCAGCCAGCGCTCGAAGGCGGATCTGCGTGCCGGCCACTCGCTGTCGAGCATGGAAAACCAGGCATTGTCGCGGTTGTGGCCTTTGGCGATGAGATGCTGGCGGAAGGTGCCCTCGTAGGTGAAGCCGTAGCGCAAGGCGGCACGTCGCGACGCCGCGTTCAGCGCATTGCATTTCCATTCGTAACGGCGATAGCCGAGCGTCTCGAAGGCATAGCGTGCGAGCAGATACTGCGCCTCGGTGCCGAGCGGCGTGCGTTGCAAGGCCGGCGAATAGAGCACGTGGCCGACCTCGATGACGCGCATCTCCGGCCGGATCTCCATCAGTGTGAAGTAGCCGACGGGCTGACCGGTGCGGTCGACGATCGCGTAGGCATAAGGATCGGCTGCCGCCGCGCGCATGACGATGAACGGCGTGAATGCGTCCTCACTGTCGAACGGCCCGTCGGTCGAAATGTAAGTCCACACTTCCGGATGACCGGCGAAGACTTGCCACAGGCCGGATGCGTGCTCCGGCGTCAGCTTTTCAATGCGCCCGAAGCGTCCTTGGAGCACCACGGGGCCAGGGCGCTGCGCCGGCGTGCTGTCGACCGGCAAGCCGATCGGCTGGCCGGTCCGCGGGTGGATGTCGTGCGCCAGAGGTTCGGTCACGTTCTCGTTCGCTTGGGCAGGTCGTCGCGGAAAAAGGTGTTCAGCTCGGCGTGCGGCACCGTGCCTTTGAAGCTGTCGAAGGTGCCTTTCTCCGCGATCTCTTTGGCCGCGTTGATGAAGGCGGTCCACGCCACGCGCGCCATGGTCGAGCCAACGCTGATCCGGCGCACGCCCATCGCGGCGATCTCGTCGACCGTGAAGCCGAGCGCCGCCGGCATCAGCAGGTTGATCGGCTTCGGCGCAACGGCCTTGACCACCGCCTCGATCTGCTCGCGCGTACGGATGCCCGGTGCATAGAGCACGTCGGCGCCGGCATCGCTGTAGGCTTTCAGGCGCTCGATGGCGAAGGCGAGGTCGGGCTTGGCAACCAGAAAGGTCTCGCACCGGCCGGTCAGCAGCACGCCGCTGCCGGTCTTGTCGATCGCTGAGCGCGCGGCGCGCATGCGCGCGACCGCCTGGTCGAGATCGTAAAGCGGCTTGGCGGCATCGCCCGTCGCATCTTCGATCGAGAGGCCGGCGACGCCGGTCTCGACGCACAATCGCACGTTCTCGGCAACGCCCTGCGGGTCGTGCGCGAAGCCGCCTTCGTAGTCGGCGTTCACGGGCAAGTCGCTCGCGGCCACGATCTCGGCGATGTGTGCGAGAACCATATCGCGGCTGACCGCGCCGTCGGCCATTCCCAAAGCGAAGGCGAAGCCGGCGCTGGTCGAGGCCAGCGCCTTGAAGCCGAGATGCTGCAGATAGCGCGTGCTGCCCACGTCCCAGGGATTGGGAATGACGAAGCAGCCGCTTTCATGCAGCTTGCGGAAAGCGTTGCGTTTGTCGCTGACGGACGGAGCAGCCATGGCGTTCTCCCGGCAGATGTTCGAACGACGGTGCCACGGCCGGCACGAAAAGGACAATGCCATTCGCTGATGCAATCATCAGCGTTGTTTAACTGTGCGATAGGTCCGTGCTCGTAGCAGCGACGAGCCGTGGCCAATGCCAACCCCGGGCCTTGGCCGAGAAGAGGTGGACCGGCCTGCGCGCATTCGCGCGGGCGCCGATGCTGGCTTGATGAGTCCGAAGGTGCTGGTTAAAGTTCAATAATTTCAATAGCTTTATGGTGCGGAGTGTCGACATGCTGAAAACGGTCGCGGCTTTCGATCGTATCGGAGAGGAGAATGCCTTCGCCGTGCTGGCACGCGCCAATGCGCTGGCCGCGCAGGGTCGCGACGTCATCAGCCTCGGCATCGGCCAGCCCGACTTCCGCACGCCGGATTTCATCGTCGAGGCTGCGATCAAGGCGCTGCGCGACGGCCATCATGGCTACACAGCCGCGAACGGCATTCCAGCGCTGCGCGAGGCCGTCGCCGCGGACCTGCACAAGCGCTTCAAGGTGGAGGTCTCGCCGGATAGCGTGATGATCATGCCCGGCGGCAAGCCGACCATGTTCATGTCGATCCTGATGTTAGGCGAGCCCGGCGCGGAGATCATGTATCCCGATCCCGGCTTTCCGATCTATCGCTCGATGATCGAGTTCACCGGCGCGACACCGGTGCCGGTGCCGATCCGCGAGGAGAACGGCTTTGCTTTTTCGGCCGAAGAAACGTTGAAGCTGATCACGCCGAAGACGCGGCTGCTCATCATCAATTCGCCGGCCAATCCGACCGGCGGCGTTACGCCAAAGAGCGAGATCGACAAATTGGTCGCCGGACTCGAGAAGTGGCCGGACGTTGCCGTCATGTCGGACGAGATCTACGACCACATGGTCTATGACGGCGAGAAGCACGTGTGCCTGTTGTCGTATCCGTCGATCCGCGATCGGCTGATCCTGCTCAATGGCTGGTCGAAGACCTATGCAATGACGGGTTGGCGGCTCGGCTACGCGGTGTGGCCTGGCAAGCTGTACGATTATGCGCGCAAGCTGTCGGTCAATCTGCATTCCTGTGTCAACGCTTCCGCTCAGTATGCCGGTCTTGCCGCGCTCACCGGCCCGCAGGACGAAGTGGACAAGATGGTCGCGGAGTTCGACCGGCGGCGGAAAGTCGTGGTCGAGGGCTTGAACAAGCTGCCCGGCGTCTCTTGCGTCGTGCCGAAAGGCGCCTTCTACGCCTTCCCCAACATCAAGGCGACGGGCTGGAAGGCCAAGGAGCTGGCCAACACGCTGCTCAACGAAACCGGTGTCGTCACCATCGGCGGTCCGGACTTCGGCATTCTCGGTGAAGGCTATCTGCGGCTGTCTTATGCCAACTCGACCGAGAACATCCTGAAGGCACTCGGCCGCATGGGCGACTTCCTCGCCAGCCGCAAGGCAGCGTAACGCCTACTGCACTGCCATCATCTTGATCGCGGCGGGGCCGAGAATGACGATGAACAGCACCGGCAGGAAGAACAGGATCATCGGCACCGTCAGCTTGGGCGGCAGGCCGGCGGCCTTCTTCTCGGCTTCCGCCATGCGCATGTCGCGGTTTTCCTGCGCCATGACGCGCAGCATCTGCGCGAGCGGCGTGCCGTAGCGTTCGGCCTGCTGCAAGGCCATGCACACCGATTTTACGCCGTCGAGGTCCGTACGCTTGGCGAGGTTCTCATAAGCCTGCCGGCGATCCGGCAGGTACGACAGTTCGGCGTTCGTAAGCGTCAGTTCCTCGGCCAGCGCCACCGACTGCGTGCCCACTTCCTCGCTCACCTTTTTCAACGCCGCTTCGATCGACATGCCGGACTCGACGCAGATCAGCAGCAGATCGAGCGTGTCCGGGAAAGCGCGTTTGATCGAGGTCTGCCGCTTTTGAATCTGACTCTTGAGGATCATCAGCGGCAGATGCATGCCGAGGTAGGCCGCGCCGATGCAGATGCCGATCTTGATGGTGGTCGGCTGGTCGAACTTGACCACGACGAAAAGGTAGAAGGCGGCGAACAGAAGCGCGGCGACGGGAGTCACCATGCGGAAGAAGAGATACGTGACGTAAGGCGCCTGGCCGCGGTAGCCGGCCTGCACCAGCTTGAGCCGTGCCTCTTCCTGCCCGACCCATTTGCTCAGGTTGAAACGGTCGACGACCGCCTGGATGTACTGCTTGGGCGACTGCCGGAGGCTAACGCGCTGCCGCTCCTGCGCCATGCGTTCGCGTTCGCGTGCGCGGATCTTCTCGCGCTCGACCGCCACCGCTTTCATGCGCTTGCCGAGCGGATCGGAGAACACGAGAGGCATCGCCAAGGTCAATACCGTCGCGGCCGCGGCGATGGCGGCAAACACCATCGTCAGCGTCTGGGTATTGATCGAGTCGATCAAGAAATTGAGCATTGCCCGTGTTCTTAGAAGTCGAAGTTGATCATCTTGCGCATCACCAGCACGCCCATCATCATCCATCCTGCCGACCCGGCCAGCATCAAATGTCCGAGCGGTTCGGTGAACAGCAGGCTGATGTAGCCGGGGCTGGAGAGGTAAACGAGCGTCATCACGGCGATCGGCAGCGAGCCGATGATGGCGGCGGAGGCCTTGGCCTCCTGCGACATCGCCTTGATCTTGGCCTTCATCTTCTTGCGGTCGCGCAACACCCGCGACAGGTTGCCGAGCGCTTCCGACAAGTTGCCGCCGGCCTTTTGTTGGATGGCGACGACGATGCCGAAGAAGTTCGCCTCCGGCAGCGGCGTGCGTTCGTAGAGCTTGGCGCAGGCCTCGCCGAGCGGCATGCCGATCGCCTGCGTCTCCACGATCACGCGGAATTCGGATTTCAGCGGCTCGGGTGCTTCGACGGTGATCATCTTGATGCAGTCGAGCAGCGGCAGGCCGGCTTTCACACCACGCACGATGATGTCGACCGCGTCGGGGAAGGCCTCGAGAAACTTGGCCTCGCGGCGCTTCTTGAGGAACGACAACAGCCAGCGCGGCAGGCCGAATGCGCCGGCGAAGCCGATGGCGATGGCCGGTACCAGTCCGGGGCCCAGCATCAAGCCGAGCATGAACATGACAAAGCCGACGCCGGCCGAGATGAGTATGAACTGTTGCTTCGTCCAGCTCAGCCCGGCCTGGTTGATCCGGATGTTGAGCGGGGGGCTCTTGTGCTTTTTCTGACGCTCTTCGAATTCCTTGAGCGTAGCCTCGACGGCGTCGCGGCGTGATCGCGTCGCGCCCCGCGAGACGCGGGTCGTCGGCGCGGCCTTGGCGACGGTCTCCATCCGCTTCTCGGCTTTGCGCTCGCCGGAGAGGATCGGATACAGGAATACCCAGGCGATGCCGCCGACGCTCAGCGCTGCGAGAAAGAAGATGCCGAGCGAGCCCATGGCTTAACCCCGCATTTCCTCGTTGGCCGCTTCCGCCGCGTCGAGCGCGGCGGCGAGCCGGCCTTCCTCGCCATAGTAGCGGGCGCGATCCCAGAAGCGCGGCCGGCCGATGCCGGTGGCGCGATGGCGGCCGATGATGTTGCCCTTCGCGTCCTCGCCGATCATGTCGTAGACGAACAGGTCCTGGGTGATGATCACGTCGCCCTCCATGCCCATCACTTCGGTGATGTGCGTGATGCGTCGTGAGCCGTCGCGCAGGCGCGCGGCCTGGATGACGACGTCGACCGAGGCAACGATCATCTCGCGGATGGTGCGCGAAGGCAGCGTGAAGCCGCCCATGGTGATCATGGATTCGAGACGCGACAGCGCTTCGCGCGGGTTGTTGGCGTGCAGCGTGCCCATCGAGCCGTCGTGGCCGGTGTTCATGGCCTGCAACAGGTCGAATGCCTCGGGTCCGCGGACTTCGCCGACGATGATGCGTTCCGGGCGCATACGCAAACAGTTGCGCACCAGGTCGCGCATGGTGACCTGGCCTTCGCCTTCGAGGTTCGGTGGACGCGTTTCTAGGCGCACCACATGCGGCTGCTGCAGCTGAAGTTCGGCCGCGTCTTCGCAGGTGATGATTCGTTCGTCGTCGTCGATGAACTGCGTGAGGCAGTTCAGCAGCGTGGTTTTGCCCGAACCGGTGCCGCCGGACACCAGCGTGTTGACGCGGCTGCGGCCGACGATGCGCAGGATCTCGGCACCCTGCGGCGTGATGGTGCCGAATTTGACGAGCTGATCGAGGGTCAGCTTGTCCTTCTTGAATTTACGAATGGTGAGCGCCGGCCCATCGATCGCGAGCGGCGGCACGATGGCGTTGACGCGGGAGCCGTCGGGCAAGCGCGCGTCGCATATCGGCGAGCTCTCGTCGACGCGGCGGCCGATCTGGCTGACGATACGTTGGCAGATGTTCAGAAGCTGTTGGTTGTCGCGGAAGCGGATTCCGGTCTTCTGAATTTTACCGGCGACTTCGATGTAGACCGTGCCGGAGCCGTTGACCATGATGTCGGCGATGTCGTCGCGCGACAACAAGGGCTCGAGCGGGCCGAAGCCGAGCACGTCGTTGCAGATGTCGTCCAGCAGATCTTCCTGCTCCGAGATCGACATCACGATATTCTTGATCGCGATGATCTCGTTGACGATGTCGCGGATTTCCTCGCGCGCGGAATCGGCGTCGAGGCGCGCGAGCTGGGCGAGGTCGATGGCCTCGATCAGCGCGCCGAAGATCGTGCTCTTGGTTTCGTAATAGGCCTCGGAGCGGCGGGTATCGATCGCCTTCGGCACCATGTTGACGGAAGACGGCGCGCGCGTCGGCGACGGCGCGGACACCAGCGGCGCGCCGAGGCCGTCGGAGGGGAACGGTGTGCGGCCGGTATCGACCGGCGCCTGCGGCGCGGGTTTTGGCGGTTCAGGCGCGGGCGATGCGAACGCAGGCGAGGGCGTCCGCGGCGCGGGCGCCGGGTCGCGGGCTTCGGAGGTTGCGCTACGCTTACCGAACACGACTGACCTCGAACTCCTAACTCGATCGCTTGATGAGCTTCGACAGAAGCGGCGAGAACAGGCTGCGCGACCGTTTGGCCTCGGCGCGGCCCGTCAGCGTTTGCGCGAGCTGGCGGAACATGTCCGCGGTTTTGTGGCCCGAGGACACTTCCGCGATCATCTGGCCGTTGTTGGCGGCTGTTCCGAACAGTTGCGGCTCGAACGGGATGACGGCGAGCGGTTGATCTTCCAGTGCCTTGGCGAAGTCGGCGGGCGTGATCTCCGGACGCTTGGGCACCCCGACTTGGTTGAGACAGTAATGCGGACGATGGTCGTTCGGCCGCGCGGCGCGCAGAAGATCGACCATGTTCTTGGCGTTGCGCAGATTGGCGAGATCGGGCGCCGCCACCACCAGGATGTCGTCGGCGCCGGTGAGCAGCCGCCGCGTCCAACCGGTCCACTGATGCGGCACGTCCAGCACGACGCAGGGAATCGAGCCGCGCAACGAATCGAGAATGGCGTCGAAAGCTTCGGTGCCGAAATCGTAGACGCGGTCGAGCGTCGCCGGCGCCGCCAACAGACTCAGATGCTCGTCGCACTTCGACAGCAGGCGGTCGACGAAAGCGGTGTCGACGCGATCCGGCGAGAATACAGCATCGGCGATGCCCTGCGGCGGATCCTGATTGTAATCGAGGCCGGCCGTGCCGAAGGCCAGGTCGAGATCGGTAACGACGGAATCGAGTGAGAGATCGCGGCCGATCGACCAGGCGATGTTATGCGCGATCGTCGACGCGCCGACGCCGCCTTTGGCGCCGACCACGGCGATGATGCGCCCGACCGGCTTGGCGTCGGGCGAGGAGAACAGACCGCACACCGAACGCACCACGTCGAGCGTGCCGACCGGCGCAATGAGATAGTCGCTGACCCCGCGGCGCGTGAGCTCGCGATAGAGCGTGACGTCATTGATGGTGCCGACCACGATCACCCGCGTGCCGGCGTCGCAGACTTCCGCCAACTGGTCGAGGCCGTGCAGGATATCGTCGGCGCGGCTGCCCGCTTCGATGAGAATGACGTTCGGCGTCGGCGACGAGCGATAGGCTTCGACGGCGGCTTTGATCCCGCCCATCTGGATCTTCACATGCGCTTTGGCGAGACGCCGGTCCTCGCCGGCGGCCTGCGCGGCGGCGGCGGTCTCCACCGTCTCGCAGAACGCCTGCAAGGATACGCGCGGGGCCGGCGCGATATGCTCGTCCGCGCCGGAACCATCCGGCGCGAGCGGCACGTTTTCAGCCTGTGGAACGGCGACTTGGTAAGCGTGCTTGATCATTTTCCGAGATCGCTGATCTTGCCTTTGTCGTAACCGTCGTAAGAACCGGAGGGATTGTCGCCCTTACGGTACTTGTCGAGCACGATCGAACGGCGGCCCGCATAGGGCGGACTTTCGCCGCGCGGTTGAACGAGGTCGGCCGGATTGTCGACCATGGCCGCGAGATTGCGCTGCGTCGCGCAGCCGAGGTTCCAATAAGGACGGTTGTCGAAGTCCTTGGAATCGATCGAGGGGCCGAGATCGGCCGGCCACTTCCCGCATGGCCCGGCTTCGGCCGTCAGCTTCGAATAGTTGAGCTTGATGCTGGCGAGGCTCGCCGGTAGCGGCTTGTATTTGCGGACATAGACCGCGTTACGCGGCACGCCGGAAGCGGCAAGAATCGAGTGCACTTCGCGCATCGAGTCCGCCACGGCGCGGTCGATACCGCCGCCTTGCGGCACGTCGACGATGATGCCGCTCATCGCTTCGCGGCGCCATTGCTGAGCGAACGACAATACATCGGCGCTTTGCGAGGGCGTGAGCCCGCCGCGGTTGCGGCCGACGAACACCTCGACGGTGCGCTCGCGCTCCTTGAGCGTGATCGGATGACGATCGCGATAGTCGGTCGGATAGACAGGCTCCGCGACCTTCTGCGTCTGATAGCAGCCGGCCAGCATCGCGGCGAGGCCGGCGGCCGCGACGATGCGCAGGGCCGTCCGGGTGTGCCGTTGCACGATGGCCGTGTGAAGTGCAGTCATTGGTCGTGTCCCCAGCTCAATCGAGGATGAATCCGTATTTGCCGCGGTAGTCTCCAGCCGGCTTGACGTCGGCCTTGCCGTTGGCGCCGTAGATGCGATTAAGCCGCCCCAGCAGCACTGCCTGCGGATCGCTCGGATCGGCGTAGCCGTCGTCCGGACGCGAGAGTTGCTTCTGCGCGACGGCGCGCACGACATAGGGCGTGACCAGCACCATCAGCTCGCTTTGGCGATTCACGTAATCGCGGCTCTTGAACAAGGTGCCGAGGATCGGCAGTTGCATCAGGCCCGGGATGCCGTTGATCTGCTGCTTCGTCTGTTCCTGGATCATGCCCGCCATCGCGAGCGAGCCGCCGGACGGGATTTCGACGACGGTCTCGGCGCGGCGGGTGCGGATCGATGGCACGGTCAGGGTCGATTGCGAGCCGGTGATCTGCAGTGTCATGGCGTTGTCGGTCGACAGATCCGACACCTCGGTCATGACCTTGAGGCTGATGCGCCCTTCGGACATGACGACGGGCGTGAACATCAGGCTGACGCCGAATTTCTTGAAGTCGATCTGCGGTTGGCAGACGGGCGGCGACTTGGTGGTGTCGCAAGACAAGCCGCTGGGGATCGGGAACTCGCCGCCCGCCATGAAGGTCGCGGTTTCGCCGGAGATCGCCGTCAGGTTCGGTTCCGCCAAGGTGCGGATGACGCCGGCGCGCTCCATGGCGCGCAGCGTCGCGTTGACGTTCTTGACCGACCCGGTGAGGTAGTTGTCGGCAAGCGCCTGGCCGCTGGCCGAGAACGGATTGGTGTTGTTGAAGTTCACCACCGACGTGCCGTAGTTGAAGCTGCCGGACAGGTCGATGCCGAGTTGCTTGATGACGTCGCGCTGCACTTCGGCGACCGTCACCTTGAGCATGATTTGATCGCGGCCGCGGACGGAGATGCCGTTGACGACCTTGGTGCCGTCGCCGACCAGCCGCGAGGCCATCTCGTAAGCCTGCTGCGATTCCGCCGGCGTCGAGGCGCTGCCGGACAGCATGACCGCATCCTTGCCGACGCCCTCGATGCGGAGATCGGCATCCGGCATCATCTGCTTGAGCGCCGCGCGCACGCCGTTGAGGTCGCGCGTGACGGCGATGTCGAAGCCGGCGATCTGCCGGCCGTCGGCATCGAAGAAGAAGATGTTGGTCTGACCGACCTCGACGCCGATGATGTAGACGCGGCGCGATGTGCGCACGACCGCATTGGCGATCTTCGGATTGGCAACCAGCACGTCCTTGATGTCGCGCGGCACGTCGATGGCGACCGACTTGCCGATGCCGAGCGGCACGAAGCGCGACGTGGCTTCGCTTGCCGCCACTTGAATCACCTGCAGCGGCTGATCGGCGGCGCGCGCCGGTGCGCCCGCCAGCAATCCCGTGAAGATCAAGCCGGCCAGGATCGGCGTGCGGATCGAGAACTTGTTGGCCATGTGCCTGGTGATCCCTCGAGCGCTCATCGCGATGTCGTGCTTTTGCTGATGCCGAAGCGAACGACGTTGACGCTGCCGCGGTTGTTCGCTTCCTCGTCGGGCTTCGGCGCGTCGCCGGCCGCGTCGGTGATGCTGCGCAAGGCGAGCGACAGCGTGCCCATCTGCTGGCCCAGCGCCAGTGTTTCGGCCTGGCCGGGCGCGAGCTCCAGCGTCGCGGTCTTGCCGACCACGACCTTCTGGCCGTTCTTGTCCTCGAGCGTCTGATCGATGGCGAGAACGCGGATGTTGTTGAGGATGGTCTCGCTCGTCTGCTGTTCGCCGGCACCCGGACGGTCGGCGTCGCGGTTGCGGCGCGTCAGGATCACATCGACGCGGTCATTCGGCAGGATAAAGCCACCCGCGCCGGTCTCGGGCGAGATCTGCGTCGACACCGCCCGCATGCCCGAGGGCAGGATCGCGGCCATGAAGCCGGAACCCTTGGCGTTCACGAGCTTTGCTTCGCGGATCGGCTCGCCGGCGACGAATGGCGCGCGCGCGATCTGTCCCGCGAGATTTTCGATCGCGGCCGGGCGATCGCTCTTGCGGATGAAGTTGCCGCCGGTCGTGCCGGCCGGCCAAGCCTGCCATTCGACATCGCCGGGAGAAAGCGTCTGCCCCATCGAGATGTCGGATTTGGCGACGAGAACTTCGGTGCTGGGAGCCTGCGCGACAGGTGCGGGCTTGACCTCCGGAGTCTTCTCCGAGCGGCCCGCCAGCAGCGCGGCAATGCCGCCCGCTCCGAGGGCGACGGCCAGGACTACGACTCGCGCGGCTTTCATACGCTAACTCTCACCGTGACAAAGCGGCGCGTAACGCCGCGTAAACCACAACGCGACCGACAGGGCCGCTCGCAGAGGATTTGAGCAGCTAAAGGTCAAGGTATGGTTAAGGAGCCGTATCCAAATCGAGTTAATGCAATCTTGCCGCGGCTCGCATCGGCTCAGATCGCGCCCGGCATCCATGTCGCCGGATAGATCGCCAGCGCCGAAGCGGCGAGGGCAATACCGTAAGGGATGCCGCCCTCGGTTTCATGCAGGCGCTGAATCCAGGCTTGTCGCGCAAGCACCGCAGGCAAAGGCAACTTGCGGAACTGCAGGATCAGCAACGTCAGCGCGCCGCCAAACACCGACGCGTAAAGCAGGTAAGGCAACAAATGGTCGAAGCCGAACCACAATGCAGTCGCGGCCGCGAGTTTGGCGTCGCCGCCACCGATCCAGCCTTGCGTGAAGAAGCCGAACGAAACCACGAGCACGACCGCGGCGGCGGCCAGATGCATGCCGACAACGGCGAGCGGCATGCCGGTCGTCACCGCGACAATGAAGAAAGCCGCGGCGAGCGCCAGCGACAGCCGGTTCGAGATGGTCATGGTCAGCAGGTCGCTCGAGGCGGCGAACGCCATCAGGGCGGGGAAAACCAGCAGCCTGATCGCGTCGGTGACCATGGATGAAATACCCTTTGAGCGATGCCTCAGCGCCCGCGTGCGCCGGCTTTACTTTTCGTAAACCGTGCCGGCCCAGTTGCTCCGGCCGGCACTTCTCCGCCTGAACTATTGCAGACCCGTCGAGACTGTGCCGAACTTGCTGTTGAGCGCGGAACCGATGCCGCTGACCACGGCGATGATGGCGACGGAAATGCCGGCGGCGATCAGCCCGTACTCGATCGCAGTCGCACCCGATTGTTCTTTGAGGAAGCGCGCAAGCATGCTCTTCATCGGTGACCCTTTACTCAACGCAACACGGCCCGTTTGACGTGACGGATTTGCGCCGTCTTGGTGAGACCGTAGCGCCGGTGGCTTGCGCGGTAGTTAATTTGATTGAAGAATTATGGGGTCAAATTTCGCCATTTTTACGTATCGGTGGATTGTTGCTGAGGCCGGCCGCTCTTGAATACTATGGTTAAGAGAGCGTTGTGCCGAACCAATACTGCCGTGCAGACACGCGAACTGTGTGACGCTTCTTTGAATGGAAGAACGTGACGCGGCGTCTCTAGCCGTATCCCTTTGCACTTCATTCACCTATTTCGAGTCAAGTTTAAGGAACCCGGGATGTCCGCCGGGCTTTGTGTTGCGTGCGTTGCGTGGAGAGTAAGCGATGTCGGCCGGTGTTTGGCGCCGCGGAGGTCTTGTTGTCGCATTGCTGGTTGTCGCGGTCGCGGCACTGCCGGTGCGGGCCGACACGGTCAGCGTCAATGTCGACCAAGCGCGCGTCATGCGCCTGCCCGAAAAGGTCGCGACTGTCGTCATCGGTAACCCGCTGATCGCGGACGCCACGTTGCAGAGCGGTGGCATCGTGGTGCTGACCGGCAAGGGCTACGGCGAGACCAACATGCTGGCCCTCGATCGGGGCGGCAAGATCATCATGGACAAGACCATCCAGGTGATCGGGCCAGGCAGCAGCGATTTGGTGGTCGTCTACAAGGGCGTCGATCGCGAGTCCTATAGCTGTGCGCCGGAGTGCGAACGCCGCATTACGCTCGGTGACTCGAACACGTACTTCACCCAGACCTTGTCGCAGACCGGCGCCCGCAATGGCCAGGCGCAGGGTTCGACGGCGCCGAAGTAAGCCGGCGCCGCAGGGTTAATACGCTGTTAAGATCGATGCGGCGGCGTCGGAACAGGCCGCAACACTTCGACAACTTGAACTTGATAAGAAAGCACTCGTTTGGGAACGGGTGATGAGTTCACGCATGTCGGAAAGGGCGCGCACGAGATTGGCCATTCGGCTGGCCCGGCTGCTGCCGGAGCGGCTGGCGCGCCGGTTCGTGCGCGATCAGAAAGGCGCGACGGCCGTCGAGTTTGCGCTGGTTGCGCTGCCGTTCTTCGCGCTGCTGTTTGCCATCCTCGAAACCGCGCTCGTTTTCTTCGCGGGGCAGACGCTCGAGACCGCGGCGGCGGAAGCCTCGCGCCTGATCATGACCGGGCAGGCGCAGACCGCGAGCTACAGCCAGCAGGATTTCAAGAAGGCGGTGTGCGACCGCATCTACGGTTTGTTCGACTGCGCCAACGGCGTCTATGTCGACGTCAAACAGTATTCCAGCTTCGGCGCCGTCAACAACACGGCGCCCGTCGCGAACGGCAATTTCGACACCACCAAGATGACCTACGTGCCCGGCGGTCCCGGCTGCATCGAAGTGGTCACGCTCTACTATCAGTGGCCGATCTACGTCTCGCTGCTCGGCAACAACCTTTCGAATCTGAACGGCAACTACCGCCTGCTCGTCGCGACCTCCGTGTTCCGCAATGAGCCTTACGCGACGTCCGGGGGATGCTGATGAGCGCGCGGATGAAGTTCTTTCGTCTCGGCCGCGACAACCGCGGCGTATCGGCCGTCGAGTTCGCCCTGATCGCGCCGGTGATGATCGGCCTTTACTTCGGCAGCGTCGAGATTTCGGACGGCGTTGCCGCCGACCGCAAGGTGAGCCTGATCGCGGCGGCGCTCGCGAACTTGTCGGCGCAGGTGTCGACCATCAGCTCGAGCGACATGACTAATATATTGGATGCGTCGTCGGCGATCATCTCGCCCTATTCGGCGGGCAATCTGCGTATGACGCTGTCTTGCATCAAGATCGACGCGAACAAGAACGCGACGGTGAAGTGGAGCACGACCCGCGGCGGCACGGCCCTGAGCGGGACGCCGACGCTGCCGTCGGCGCTGCAAGTCGCCAATACGCAGCTTCTGTTCGCACAGGTCAGCTACGCGTACACGCCGGCGGTCGGTTACACGATCACCGGCACGCTCACGCTGTCGGATCAGATGTATATGGCGCCGCGTATCACCGCGCCGACATTCAACGGCACCACCTGCACCTGATCACGCCCCGACGTTGACGCCGAGCGGCAGCGCCGTGGTCGACTTGATGCGCTCCATCGCAAAGCGTGACGTGACGTTCTTGAGCGGCACGGTGGCGATCAGCTTTTTGTAGAAGGTGTCGTAGCTCTGCATGTCGGCAACGACGACACGCAGCATGTAGTCGACGTCGCCCGCCATGCGGTAAAATTCCATCACCTCCGGCATGGCGCTGGCTACTTCGGCGAAGCGTTTCAGCCAGTCCTGCGAATGGTCGCCGGTCTCGACCGAGACGAACACGGTGATGCCGAGGCCGACCTTGTCCGGGTCAATGATCGCAACCCGGCGTGTGATGACGCCGTCGGCCTCCAGCCGTTGTAGCCGCTTCCAGCATGGCGTCGACGACAGGCCCACCCGCTGGCCAATTTCGGCGACGGAGAGCGAAGCATCCTGCTGCACGACGGCCAGAATCTTGCGGTCGATGGCATCCATTCTCTCGTTCCTTCGGGCTCGAGAACATTCGCACTGTATTTCCCCGCATCTATGAAATAACTTTCTTATTTGCAGGATGATACTGTCTTTATATAGAAGAATATTCTAGTTCAAGGCCAAAGTTTCCGCCGTTCGTGGCACAACCGCACTGGAATTCGGTCAATGCAAGAAAGATTCGTCTCCCGCCTGGCTGCTGTCGCCGCCGCGCTGATGGCCCTCGTCTTTGTGTCGGTCGCGGCGCGCGCCGCCGACGCACAACCCCTCGTCACCCCCGCTTGGCTGAATGAACATCTCAAGGACAGCGACCTCGTGGTCCTCGACATCCGCTCCGACCGTAACGGTGGCGGGCAGAAGGCCTATGCCGAGGCGCACATTCCAGGCAGCGTCTTCAGCGACTATGACAAGGCCGGCTGGCGTGTGACCCGTAACAACGTACCGTTCATGGTCCCGTCGGCCGCTGACTTGGAGAAGCTGATCGGCAGCCTCGGCATCGACCAGGACTCGCATGTGGTGGTCGTATCGACGGGCGAGAACGTGACCGATTTCGGCGCGTCGGCCCGTATCTATTGGACGCTGAAGTACGCGGGGGTGAAGAAGCTCTCGATCCTCGACGGCGGCATCGCGGCCTGGAAGCAGGCGGGTCTGCCGTTCGAGAGCGGCGAGAAGGCGCCGTCGCCGAAAACGTTTACCGCGTCGGTCGACAACAGCATTCTGGCCCTGGCGTCTGATGTCGAGAAGATCAATGGCAGCGGTGGCGCGGCGCTGGTCGATGCGCGTCCGGCCTCATTCTTCCTTGGCAAGGAGAAGGCTCCGGCTTCGCAGGCCTACGGCCACATCCCCGGCGCGCTTAACGTCGACAGCGCATCGTTCTTCGATGCCAAGACCAGCCGTCTGAAGTCGAAGGCCGAACTCGAGCAGGCCGCCGACACGGTGCCGGCCGGTCCGACCGTGAGCTATTGCAACACCGGCCACTGGGCGGCGACCGACTGGTTCGTGTTGCACGAAGTCTTGGGCCGCCAGGAAGCGCGTCTCTACGCCGGCTCGATGGTCGAATGGACGAGCAGCGCGAGCCGTCCGATTGCGTCCTCGCGCACCAAGTGGGATGACATCAAGAAATCGCTCGGCATGGGCTTGTAGGCTCATCCCGTCATCTTGAGGTGCTCGGCCGAAGGCCGAGCCTCGAAGGATGACGAATGCAAAGGTGGGGGCCGTGCATCCTTCGAGGCTCGCTCGCGAAGGGCTCGCGCGCGCCTCAGGATGACGGCGATAGGTTCGACGACGTATTGAGGTTCACTGAATGACGACCGCTACACTTTCAGCACCCGCGGCGCGCGCGGGGGCCAGCATTGACGTTCTGTTTCTCGGCCTCGCGATTCTCGCGACCGCGGCGATCACCGCGCTGGTGCTGCTCGACGGCCAGATGGCGTCGGCCGCGCTGGTGATCGGCGGTTTCGGCCTCGGCATTGCGTTCTGGAAGGCCGAATTCAGCTACACCGCTTCGTTCCGCCGTTTCCTCAACAGCGGCGAAGCCGGCGGTCTGATCGGCGGCCTCATCGTCATCGCGGTTGCCGCATTGGCGGTCGTGCCGGTCGCGGCACTCTATCCGAACTACGGCGGCGCCATTGCGCCGCTCGGCCCCTCGCTCATCATCGGCGCCTTCGTGTTCGGCATCGGTATGCAGCTCGGCAATGGCTGTGGCTCCGGCACGCTCTACACGGTCGGCGGCGGCTCCGGGCGCATGTTGGTGACGCTGGCCTTCTTCATCGCCGGCAGCGTCTTCGGCAGTCTGTCTTTGCCGCCGTTCCTCGCGATGGGGGGCATCGATCCGGTGCTCGCCTCCGATTATCTCGGCCCGTGGGGCGGCCTCGTCGCGACGCTGGTCAGCATTGCGATCGGCATCGCGATCTTCATCACCATTGCCCGCAAGCGCGGCGCCAATTGGAAGCCATCCCGCAGCTACATCGTCGGCGGCCTCGCCATCGGCCTGCTGTGCGTGTTCGTGTTTGCCGCCGGCGGCCATCCCTGGAGCGTGACGTTCGGCTACACCGTGTGGGGCGCCAAGATCGCGACCGCATTGGGATTCGATCTGTCGAACGCGGCGTTCTGGCAATGGCCGGGCCCGAAGCAGGCGCTTACCAATTCGGTGCTGTCCGACACCTCGAGCCTTACCGACTTCGGCGTGATCTTCGGCGCCATGGCTGCGGCCGCTGCGACGAAGCCGTTCGCGTCGGCATCCTGGCCGCCGGTTAAGTCGCTGCTGGCGGGCGCGGTCGGCGGCTTGCTGATGGGCTGGGGGGCGCGTCTCGGCTTCGGCTGCAACATCGGCGCCTTTGTCGGCGGCATCGCCTCCGGCTCCGTGCACGGCTGGGTCTGGTTCCTGGCGTGTCTGCCGGGCTGCTGGATCGGCATTCGCCTGCGGCCGCTGTTCGGCATGTCGAAGGACTAGCCCATGATCCCGAAAAGTGGGTACCGGTTTTCGGATAAGATCATGGGGCAAGGATAAACGCGATGCGCAAGACCTATATTGTCGTCACCGTGCTCGCGCTGATCGTCATCGTCGGCCAGCATCTCACCAGCCCGTCCAGTGGACGCGCGGTGTCGCCGGAGGATTTTGCCGGCGCCTGCGCACCGTGCGGCGCGCCTTGTCCGTCGAAGAAGTAAGCCTGCCGCGGACGCGGCGCAGCACGTGGCGCTGCGCGCGCGGGACAAAAGGTCACGCGCGCTCCTTCAAGAACGCTTCGACCTCGGCCCGCGTCGCCGCGCCCATCAAGCCACCGAAGCGGGTGCATTTGATCGCGGCGGCGGCGGCGCCGAAGCGCATCGCCTCGACGACGTCGCCGGTTTCGACCAGGCGCAGCGTGAAGGCGCCGTGAAACGTATCGCCGGCACCCAAGGTGTCGACCGACTTCACCTTGAATGCGTCCATGTGCCGGACCTCGCCCTTGTCGAGCCAATAGACGCCGTCGGGACCGACGGTGACGGCAAGGAAACCCTTATAGGTCTGGCCGAGCTTCTTCAGCGCGGCGCCGAAGTCCTGTTCGCCGGTGGTGCCGCGCATCGCCTCGGCCGACGACACGACATGCGTCGAACCGTTGAGCAGCGGATCGTCGATCGAGGCCGGCCGGTCGAGATCGAGCACGCGGGGAATGCCGCGCTTGGTCGCGGCTTCGACGATCGGCATCATGAAATTGGGATAGCGGTTGTCGAGTAGCACGGCGTCGACGCTATCGACCGTCTTCTCGGCGTCGACGGGCGCCGCGCTGAGAATGCCTTCGCCGCGCCGCGTGGCAATCATCTTCTCGCCGGTGGCGTCGAGCATGATGAGCGACACCGAGGACATCGCGCCGTCGATACGCCGCGCATGCGTGCAATCGACATGCTCGGCATTGAGCTTTTCGATGATCCAGTTGGCGATGGCGTCGTCGTTGCCGCCGAGCGCGCCGGCGTAGCGTGCATCGCCGCCGAGCCGCGCGATCGCGACCGAAGCGTTGCCGGCCTGACCGCCAATGGTGACGACGAAATCGGTCGCCTGCACCTTGCTGCCGGCCGCGGGGAAGGCCTCGACCTTCATGACGTTGTCCTGCGTCGCGCCACCGGCGCACAGGATCCTGGCGTGTCTTCTGGGGGGCTCAGTCAAAGCCGATCTCGTCCTCCACCCAAGCGCGCACGATGTGGTGCGCGATCGCCACCGGCGGCGGCGTGGTCAAGCCTTGAGGGTGCTGGCCCAAGAGCATCGCCGCCACCTCGTCCTTGCTAAACCATCGCGCGTCTTCCAGTTCCGTGCGATCGACCACAATGTCGCGCGTCACCGCTTCGGCATGGCAGCCGATCATCAGCGAGGACGGGAAGGGCCAGGGCTGCGAGGCGATGTATGCGACGCGGCCGCAGACGATGCCGGCCTCCTCGAGCGTTTCGCGCCGCACGGCGTCCTCGATCGACTCGCCCGGCTCGATGAAGCCCGCGAGGCACGACCACATGGTCGGGGCGAAGCGGGGCGACCGGCCGAGCAGGCAATTATCGCCGTCGACCGTCAACATGATGACCACCGGATCGGTGCGCGGGAAGTGCTGCATGTGGCAATTGGGGCAATCGCGCCGCCAACCTGCCTCGACGACCTGCGTCGGTGCGCCGCAATTCGAACAGAAGCGGCGGCGCGCATGCCAGTGCAGGATCGCCTTCGCCTCGGCAATCGGAGGCAGGTGCTCCGCGTCGGTGAGCCCCTGTACGGCGATCGAGCGCAGGTCGATGACCAGGAGGTCGTCGCGCTCCTTCAGCGTGTCGACGGTCTGCGACGGCAGGCCGATGCCGAAGCGCGGCGCGCCGTCGAGCAACCCCAGAAACACCGTTTCCAGCGCGGGGCCGACCGCACGTGCTTCCGTGGCGCTGAACAGCGCCTCGTTAAGGGGCGAGCCCTTCTTCAGCACGATCGACTCGCCACCCATGACATAGAAGCCGGCGCGAGAGTCGGCGGCAAGCGATCCGATCGCCGCGTCGTCGTGCCGAAGCTCGGCGGCACGAGCGAGCTGGCTGGCGGTGTAGCCGAGGCGCGATTTGGGACCGAGATCGTGGCGGGGTGGCATTGCGCTGGAAATTCGCACGGGGACTCAACGAAGGCAATGTGGGCCGTGCTCACGGCATTGTCAGGGGCTGAGCGGTAAGACGTTGCGCAGGTCTGCAATGAGCCGATCGCGTATGTC
This sequence comes from Pseudolabrys taiwanensis, assembly GCF_003367395.1. NCBI lineage: Bacteria > Pseudomonadati > Pseudomonadota > Alphaproteobacteria > Hyphomicrobiales > Xanthobacteraceae > Pseudolabrys > Pseudolabrys taiwanensis. Next base: position 4,445,492 of record NZ_CP031417.1, read on the forward strand.
CGGCGCATAGGCGGTGGCCGGCACCGCGCCCCAGACGGGCTTCGGCCAGGCCGGGTCATTCCTGCGCCGCGCGACGACATGGATGTGCAACTGCGACACGACATTGCCGATGGCGGCGATGTTGAGCTTGTCGCAGCGGGTGACGCTCTTGAGGGCGCTCGCGGCGTGTCTGATTTCGCCGAGGAGGCGTTCCTGCTCCGCCTCCGGCAGGTCGAAGATTTCGGTGAGGCCGGGCCGCTTCGGCACCAGGATAAGCCACGGGTAATTGGCGTCGTTCGCCAGCAGCACGCGTGACAACGGCAAGTCGCCGACCGGCGTGGTGTCGGCGGCCAGTTGCGGGTGGAGGGAGAAGAGGGGCGTCATAGGGAGAAGGTGCGGGTTATCTGTTGAAGAGCTGCCAAAAATACGGCGGCATGCCCGGGTTTGACCCGGGCATGCACGATGAAGCGCAGCAAAGAAAGCCGATGTAAGGGCCGTTGCTTGGTGAGGCATCATGGATTGCCGGGTCAAGCCCGGCAATGACAGCGGGGCGGGGCGCCTCCCCGCTAACCTGTCCTCTCGCTTGCTTTCTCCGCCTCAAGGCCCGATATAGGGCGCGGGAGGTTGGCGGTGGACGAGCCACTCGCCAACCGGGTCAGGTCCGGAAGGAAGCAGCCCTAACGAGCCCGGTTCGGGTCGTTGTCAGCCTCCCACCCATTTTCCACGATTTGTTGGGCGTGACGCCTCCCGCCGCGCGGCGGCGGGTGGCCCCCGCGGCTTATTCTTGCGAGAATAGACTGTATGAGCGAGCCCGCGACCCCGGCCGGTCCTGGTTCCGCCCCGGCCGAGCCGGCGGGCGGCTATCGCGTTCTCGCGCGCAAATACCGGCCGGCGAGTTTCGACGATCTGATCGGCCAGGAGCCGATGGTGCGCACGGTCTCGAATGCGTTCGAGACCGGCCGCATTCCGCAGGCCTGGATCCTCACCGGCGTGCGCGGTGTCGGCAAGACCACCACCGCGCGCATCCTGGCGCGTGCGCTCAATTACGAATTGCCGGACGGCTCGATCACCGGCCCGACCATTCACATGCCCACCATGGGCGTGCACTGCCAGGCGATCATCGAAAGCCGGCACATCGACGTCCTGGAGATGGACGCCGCCTCGCACAACTCGGTCGACGATGTGCGGCAGATCAACGACGCGGTGCGCTACGCCCCGGTGTCGGCCCGCTACAAGGTCTACATCCTCGACGAAGTTCATATGCTCTCCGGCGCGGCGTTCAACGCGCTCCTGAAGACGCTGGAAGAGCCGCCGCCGCACGCCAAGTTCATCTTCGCCACCACCGAAATCCGCAAAGTGCCGGTGACGGTGCTGTCGCGCTGTCAGCGCTTCGATCTGCGCCGTGTCGAAGGCGCGGTCCTGGTCAAGCATCTCGCCGGCATCGCCGCCAAGGAAGGCGTCGAGATCGAGGAGGCGGCGCTGGCGCTGGTCGCGCGGGCGGCTGAGGGTTCGGTGCGCGACAGCCTGTCGCTGCTCGATCAGGCGATCGCGCATGCAGCGGGCGCGGTGCGCGCCGAAGACGTGCGGCAGATGCTTGGCCTCGCCGATCGCGTGCGCGTGGTCGATCTGTTCGAGCATCTGATGAAGGGTGATATTGCCGCCGCGCTCACCGAGTTGCGCGCGCAATACGACATCGGCGCCGATCCGGCCGTGGTGTTGTCCGACCTTGCCGAGTTCACGCATTTCGTCACGCGCGTGAAGGTGGTGCCGTCCGTTGCCGACGATGTGTCGCTGTCGGAAGCCGAGCGTACGCGCGGCCGCGATTTCGCGAGCAAGCTGTCGATGCGCGTGCTGTCGCGCACGTGGCAGATGTTGCTCAAGGGCGTATCCGAAGTGCAGGCCTCCGGCCGGCCGGTGGCCGCCGCCGAGATGGTGCTGGTGCGCATCGCTTACGCCGCCGATCTGCCGACGCCGGACGAAGTCATCCGGTCGCTCAATGGCGAAAGCGCGCTGCCGGCGCCGCGGCCGTCCGGCAACGGTGGCGGCGGGGGCGGCGCCGGCGTTTCCGCATCGCAGGGCTTCGCACCCCGCGCCGTCGCGCGCGGCTCGGCCGCCGTTTCGCCGCGCTCGGCCGAAGACCCGGTGGCCCACGAGCAGGCGCCGCCGACGGTTGCGCTCACCACCTTCGAGCAGCTTGTGGCTTTCGTTGCCGAGAAACGCGACATCGCGACGCGCATGACGTTGGAGCGCGATGTGCGCCTCGTGCGTTACGAGGACGGCCAGCTCGAGATCGCGCTCGAAGCATCGGCGCCCCGCACCTTCGTGCACGAATTCCAGCGCAAGCTGACCACCTGGACCGGCAAGCGCTGGATCGTGGTGGTGTCGAAGGAGCAGGGCGCGCAGACGTTGCGCGAGAAGCAGGAAGAGCAGCGCGCCGAGGTCGAACGCGGCGTGCAGGCCGATCCGTTGGTGCAGGCGGTGTTGTCGCGCTTTCCCGGCGCAAAGATCGTCGGCGTGACCCAGGCCGCACCCGAAGCGGTCGACGTCCCGCCGGAACCCGAATTGAACGAAGACGACGAGGACTAACCCATGGTCGATTTCCTCGGGCTGATGAAAAAAGCAGGCGAACTGCAATCCAAGATGCAGGCGTTGCAGGCCGAGCTCGATTCCGTCCAGGTCGAAGGCACCGCCGGCGGCGGCATGGTGAGCGTGACGCTCACCGCCAAGGGTGACCTCAAGGGCATCAAGATCGACGATTCGCTGATGCAGGCCTCCGAGAAGGAAGTGTTGGAGGACTTGCTCATCGCCGCGCATGCCGACGCCCGCCGCAAAGCGGAAGAGGTGATGCAGGACAAGATGAAGGGATTGACCGGCGGCCTGCCGCTGCCGCCGGGGCTCAATCCGTTTGGGTAATCGCATTTGATTTGTGAGCGCGTGCCAATGCGTTGGCTTCGCGGTTCTAGCGTTCCCTCCCCCCTTGCGGGGGAGGGACAGGGAGGGGGGTGGCTGCAATGTGCGCCACTCACGTCTACCCCCCTCCCCAACCCTCCCCCGCAAGGGGGGAGGGAGCATGCTGCGGCAAGTGGCGAGGGACGTACGTAAGTTCATGGCCACTGCCGTTGCCGGACCTGAGATCGAGCGCCTGATTCAGCTGCTGGCGCGCCTGCCGGGCTTAGGTCCCCGGTCGGCGCGGCGCGCGGCGCTGCATCTCATCAAGAAGCGCGAAGCGCTGATGGCGCCGCTGACGGCGGCGCTTCAGACGGCCATGGACAAGGTGCAGGTCTGTAAGACCTGCGGGAATCTCGACACCCAGAACCCGTGCACGGTGTGCACCGACGTGCGGCGCGATCCGTCCATGATCGTCGTGGTCGCCGACGTCGCCGATCTGTGGGCGCTCGAGCGCGCGCATGCGGTCAACTCGCGTTATCACGTGCTCGGGGGCACCTTGTCGCCGCTCGACGGTGTCGGCCCGCAGGACCTGACCATCGACGCGCTGATCTCACGCGTGCATGACGAGCCGATCAAGGAAGTGATCCTGGCGCTCAACGCCACCGTCGACGGCCAGACCACCGCGCACTACATCACCGAGCTCCTGCAGGACGCCGATGTCAAGGTGACGCGGCTTGCGCACGGCGTGCCTGTCGGCGGCGAACTCGACTATCTCGACGAAGGCACGCTCGCCGCCGCTATCAAGCAGCGTACGCTGTTCTAAAGCGGTTTCTGGTCAGGTTGAAACACTCTCCGTTCATTCCCGCGAAAGCGGGAATCCAACGCGGCGTTTGAATATCAGTGCTTCTGGCCCTTGGCCCCGTTTTCGCGGGGGCGACCGGAATGTGAGTCGATTACAGCTCAACGAGATACGCTCCAACGGCGAACTAATCGTCGTCGTCGGGAACCGGAACCGCATAAACCGGCGCGACGATCGGCACCGCGCTGCCATCCGGTGCGATCGCGACGTGCGAGCAATCGCCCCAACGGTTCACGTGCGTCTCGCCGTCATCGGCGTCACGTGAATAGCGATAGTGACAGACGCCATCGTTGTATTCTGCGTTCGTCCAACTGTCGTGCGTTTCGCGGTTGAAATACGGGCTGTGCCAATCCGCCGACGCTGTCGACGCGTATAAGGCCGCGCCGTTTACCAGCACACACGCCATCAATCGAGTTGTGCGTTTCGCCTGCATGTGAGCCTCCGTCCCTGTCCGAGATCGAAGGGCCAACGCAGCGCCATGGGCATCGTTCCGATACGTGGAGGTTGCGCCCGTGCCGGAACTGCGGCGTTGCTATGATTTCTTTGGCGCCAATTTGGCGAAGTGGCCTTTCGTTTGCAGCCACCAGAGCAGCAACAGGCTGGGCAAGCCGGCCAGCGCGCAGATGACGAAGAACCACATCCAGCCGGTGGCATCGGCAACGTAGCCGGCGCCTGCCGACAGATATGTTCGGCCAACCGCGGCGAGCGCCGTGAGCAGCGCATATTGCGTCGCCGTGTGCAGCGGATTGCGGCACAAGGCCGAGAGATAAGCGACGAACATCACCGTGCCGATGGCGCTGGTGAAGTTCTCGACGGTGATGGCGACGGTGAGCCACATGAGATCGTGGCCCATCACGGCAAGCCACGAGAAGGCGAGATTCGCGACCGATTGGAGAATGCCGCCGATCCAAAGGCTGGCGGCGAGGGGCAAGGCTCTTGCGATGTAGCCGCCGGCAAAGCCGCCCGCGAGCAGCGCGATCAGGCCGACACCTTTGACGATGTTGGCGTACTCGGTGCGCGAGAAGCCGAGATCGACCGCGAACGGGCCGGTCATCACGCCGGCGAGCGCGTCAGTGAACTTGAACAGCACGACGAAGACGAGCACGACGATGGCGACGAGCACGCCATCATAGGTGAAGAAATCGACGAACGCGCCGGAGATGGTACGCTTGAGTCGTGCCACCGGTGTTTCACGCCCGTGAATCGCTTCGGCCTTTGCGGACTTCTCCGGCTCGGTGGCGACGAGCGTCGTCAACATGCCGACGAGAACCAAGGCGGCCATCGCCGCATAGCCCGCACTCCAGGCGCCGGATTTGGTGAAGCCAAGCGCTTCGAAGCCGCTGACGACGTAGAGCGCGCCCGCGCTCGAGGCGAGCATGCCGACACGATAGGCGGCGACATACGACGCCATGCCGGCAGCCTGTTCGTTCTCGTCGAGGCTCTCGATGCGGAAGGCGTCGATGACGATGTCCTGCGTCGCGGAGGCGGTGGCGACCATCAGCGCGCCGAGTGCCACGACGGCCGGCGCGGTGGCCGGATCGTTGGCGCCGAGAAACAGGATCGCCACCATCAGCAGGAGCTGCGTCAGCAACAGCCAGGCGCGCCGCCGGCCGAGCCATCGGGCGAGGATCGGCACGTCGAGCGCATCGACGATCGGCGCCCAGAGAAACTTGATGGTGTAGGGCGTGCCGACCAACGCGAAGAGGCCGATGGTCTTGAGATTGACCCCGACCTCCGCCGCCCAGAACAGCAAGGTCGAGCCGGACAGCGCCAGCGGCAGGCCGGCCGAGAAACCCAGGAACAGGACGATCAGGACGCGCGGCTTGAAGTAGACCGCGACGGTCTCGAGGAAGGTGGGGGTGGTGGCTGGCGCGGCCGTCTCGGGCGTGGCGGTCATGGCGAATCCCTCTCCACGTCATGCCCGGCCTTGTGCCGGGCATCCACGTCTTCTTTCCACCTATAAACAGGTCGTGGATAGCGCTTGCAACTCGGGCTCGCCCGAGTTGCATCACCTATTTGCTTCCCAAGTCGGGTAAACCCGACTTGGGGTGACAAGCCCGGCCCATGACGGGGTGTGCCTACTCCGCCGCCCCGAGCGAGCGGATCGGCGCCGGGATTACTTCCGCACCGCCGCTGTCACCGTCGAATTCCAGGTCCTCAATGCGGGCGGCGCGCTTCTCGATGCGTCCGGCGGAGGTGAGGATCGACTCCACGTCGGTCGTGGTCTGGCCAAGATGCGTCTGCAGCTTGCGCACGCGCTCGCCGAGCAGGCGCACGTCCTTCATCATGTGGCCGACCTCGTTGCGGATCTGGTCGGCGGCTTCGCGCATCTGCGCGTCCTTGCGCACCTGCTTGATGACCTGGATCGCCATCACCATCAGTGTCGGCGACACGATCATCACGCGGGCGCGCTGCGCGCGTTGCACCATGTCGTCGAAGCGCTCATGCAACTCGGCATAAACGGACTCCGACGGGATGAACATCAAGGCGATGTCCTGCGTCTCGCCGGGCAGCAGATATTTGCCGGCGATATCGGTGATGTGCTTGGCGATATCCTGGCGTACGCGCTGGATCGCCGCCTTGCGGTCATCCTCCGTCTGCGCGTCGCGGAACGCGGTCATCGCCTCGAGCGGGAATTTGGCGTCGATCACCAGCGGGCCGGAGTCGGGCATGAAAATCACGCAGTCCGGCCGCATGCGGTTCGACAGAGTGTACTGAAACTCGAACGCGCCTTTCGGCAGGATGTCGGCGACGATGGCTTCGAGCTGGGCTTGGCCGAACGCGCCGCGCGACTGCTTGTTCGACAGCACGTTCTGCAGCGACGTCACCTGCGTGGCGAGGTCGGTGATGTTCTTCTGCGCGTTGTCGATGACCGCGAGGCGCGCGTGCAGTTGCTGCAGGTGCTCGGCCGTGTGCTTGGTCGAGGTCTGCATCGACTCGCCGAGCCGCGCCGTGACGGCGTCGAGCCGCTCGTGCACCGTCTGTTGAAGCTGGCCTTGCGCCTTGGCGAGCAGTTCGCCCATGGCCTGCACCCGGGCATTGAGATCGGCCATGCGCTGCTCGGCGGCCGCGTCGGTCGCGGGCGGCCGCGGCCGCAGCAGGATGACGATGATGCCGATAATGCCGATCGTCGTGACAATGCCGAAAATCAGCGGCAGGGGCACCGGAAGAGCGAGGAGCTGCTGGAGCGTTTCAGGCATGGGTCCCTTGTACCCCGATTCGGTCGAATGGAACGAATGGGGAACATTAAAGTCTCGGATGGCCTCACTCAAGGCCCTGCAGCCGGTTCCATGCCGGTTCCATTGACCCTTTCGACTCAACCCCTTACATCGCGGCCATGGCAACGCGCGACATCGTCATCATCCCCGACAAGCGGCTTCGGCTCGTGTCCGAGCCGGTCAAAGCCATCGACACATCCGTGCGCACTTTGGTCGACGACATGTTCGAGACCATGTACGCCGCGCCGGGCATTGGCTTGGCCGCCATCCAGATCGGGGTACCGCAGCGCGTGGTCACCATGGACCTCGCCAAGAAGGACGATCCGCCGGCGCCGCAGGTCTTCATCAATCCGGTGATCACGTGGTCCTCGGAAGAGAAGTCGACCTACGACGAGGGCTGCCTGTCGATCCCCGAATATTATGAAGAGGTCGAGCGGCCGGCGAAGGTGAAGGTCAAGTATCTCGACCTCGAGGGTCAGGAGCACGAGATCGAGGCCGATGGACTGCTCGCGACCTGCCTGCAACACGAGATCGATCACATCAACGGCGTGCTGTTCATCGATCACATCTCCAAGCTTAAGCGCGACCGCGTGATCAAGAAGTTCAAGAAGGCCGCCAAGCTCGGCGAGACGTCGAAGCCGCATCCGAGCGACGACGTGCCGGAGCATCATATCGGCTAGCGACTGTCTCTCTCCGTCACCCTGAGGTGCCCGCCGAAGGCGGGCCTCGAAGGGCGACGGCCCTAGTTCCTCGGCCGTTCATCCTTCGAGGCTCGCGTGCTACGCACGCTCGCACCTCAGGATGACGGGGAGGGGTTGGAGCGCGCTTCGCCGATGTTATTCTGTCCATTCATTGGTCGTCCTGAATGCCTCTCCGTCTGATCTTCATGGGCACGCCCGATTTCGCCGTGCCGACCTTGATCGAGCTTGCCGCGCGCGGACATGAGATCGCCGCGGTCTATACGCGCGCGCCGAAGCCGGCGGGCCGCGGCATGGACATGCAGGTGACGCCGGTCGAGCGTGAGGCGCGTCGTCTCGGTCTGCCGGTGTTCACGCCGAAAACGTTGCGGATCGAAGAGGCGCAAGAGGCGTTCCGCGCGCATGATGCGGATGCGGCGGTGGTGGTCGCCTACGGCCTCATCCTGCCGAAGGCCGTCCTCGACGCGCCGAAGCTCGGTTGCTTCAACGTGCATGCCTCGCTGTTGCCGCGCTGGCGCGGCGCTGCGCCGATCAACCGTGCGGTGATGGCCGGCGATGCCGAGAGCGGCGTCACCATCATGCGGATGGACGAGGGCCTCGACACCGGCGCGATGGCGATGATCGATCGCTTGCCGATCGGCGCGGATATGACCGCCGGCGAGCTGCACGACGCGCTGGCGCCGCTCGGCGCCGACCTGATGACGCGTGCGCTGGGCGCCCTCGAGCGCGGCACGTTGACGCTGACGCCGCAGCCCGAGGCCGGCGTGACTTACGCCGAGAAGATCCGCAAGGACGAGACCCGCATCGATTGGACGCGGCCTTGGGCCGAAGTGCACAACCACATCCGTGGTCTGTCACCGTTCCCAGGCGCATGGTTCGAGTTCAATGGCGTGCGGGTGAAAGTGTTGCGCTCGACCCGGGGCGAGGGGACTGGTGCGCCGGGCACCGCGCTCGACGACCGTCTCGCCATTGCCTGCGGCGACGGCGCCGTGCGGCTCGTGCAGGTCCAGCGCGCCGGCAAACAGCCGATGAGCGCGGACGATTTCCTGCGCGGCACGAAAGTCGAGCGGGGGACCGCTCTTTCCTAAGTGTCAGGCCGCGTGAAAGCTGGCCCAATGGTGCTTACGCGCCTCGACGAATTCGGCGAGATCGGCGTCGGTGACCTTCACCAGGTCGGTGTGGCCGAAGCCTTTCGAATAGTCGAGGACCGACACAACCGCCGGCGTGAGGCGGATGGTCGGCACGGCGGCCGGGTCGGGGCGCGGCATCACCTTGTATTCGGGATAGCGCTTGAGCAGGATTTCGGCCACGTGGTCGCGCTCGCCCTGGTCGGTGACCTCGACGGCGTTGGCGGCAATCGATAAACCCTTGATCTGCAGCGGCTGCGGATAGTCGTTGGCGATGGCCAGCGACACCCGCGGGTCGCGCTTGATATTGGAGAATTTCTGGCTGTCGCTGGAAATGAGGCAGTAAACGATGAGCCCGTCATTGGCGTAGCCGACGACCGTCGCCTGCGGCCAGCCGTCGTGCCGGTTCGTCGCAATGGTCATGATGCGGTGTTGGTTGAGGAGATCGATGATCTGCCGTTTGAATGCGTCGCGCATGACGAAGCCCGCTTTCCTTACCGCCGACTATAGGAAGCCCGCCGGACGGCGGATTTGAGGTGAATCAATCGTGGCCCGCTACAAGTTGATCATCGAATATGATGGCGCGCCCTTCCGCGGTTGGCAGATCCAGGCCGACCAGGTGTCGGTGCAGGGCGCGCTGACGGCGGCGGTCGAGCGGCTCACCGGCGAGAAAGTGTTGGTGCAAGGCGCGGGCCGCACCGATGCCGGCGTGCATGCGCGCGGGCAGGTGGCGCATGTCGATCTGGCGCGCGAGTGGCCGACCGATACGGTGCGCGATGCACTCAATGCGCACCTGCGGCCAGATCCGGTGGCGGTGTTGTCGGCCGAACGTGTCGGTGACGATTTCAACGCGCGTATGTCGGCCGTGAAGCGGCACTATCTCTATCGCATCATCAATCGCCGCGCCGATCTCACGCTCGATGCCGGCCATGCCTGGCGGATTCCGCGCCCGCTCGATGTCGATGCCATGCACGAGGCGGCGCAGCGGCTGGTGGGCAAGCACGACTTCACGACCTTTCGCTCGACCGAATGCCAGGCCAAGTCGCCGGTGAAGACGCTCGACGAGCTTAATGTCGTGCGTGACGGCGAGCACGTGCACGTCATCACCTCGGCGCGCTCGTTCCTGCACAACCAGGTGCGCTCGATGGTCGGTTCGCTGGCGGCCGTCGGCGACGGCAAATGGACGGCTGATGATCTGTCCGCCGCGCTCGCCGCCCGTGATCGCACCGCCTGCGGCCAAGTGGCGCCGCCCGACGGCCTTTATCTGATGAGGGTCGACTATCCCTAGAGGTAGGCTGGCGACGGCCGCGTTGGGGCCTATATGCGCCTGGGGGGCAACCAGGAGCAGGCGATGAGCACTTACGGTACGGCGGTTTGGTCAGGCGGTCTCAAGGACGGCAAAGGCGCGATCTCAACCAAGAGCGGCGCGTTGAAGGATTACCCCTATGGCTTCGCCAGCCGCTTCGAGGGCAAACCCGGCACCAATCCCGAGGAACTGATCGGCGCCGCGCATGCCGGCTGCTTCACGATGGCGCTATCGCTGATCCTGAGCGAAGCGAAGCTGACCGCCGAGAAGATGGAAACGCAGGCCGACGTCACGCTGGCCAAACAGGACGACGGTTTCGCCATCACCGCGGTGCATTTGACGCTCAAGGCGAAGATTCCGGGCGTCGACGACAAGACGTTCCAGGAGCTCGCCGCCAAGGCCAAAGCCGGCTGCCCAGTGTCGAAGGTACTCAACGCCAAGATCACGCTGGATGCGAAGCTGGAGAGTTGAGGCACGCACTCCGTCATGCGCGGGCTTGACCCGCGCATCCATGATGAGCTTCCGCGCTGCAGGCCTCATTCGGTTGATGTTTGTGGCCTGGCCTCATGGATTGCCGGGTCAAGCCCGGCAATAACAGCGGGGGGGCCGTGCACAGCCCGTCCCCGGCTCGGACCTAAAAGTCCTTGCCACCCTCTCCCCGTGAAGGACGCGGAGAGGGTTAAGCGAAATACCGGTCGATGATCTTGCGATAGATCGTGGTCAGTGCGCGCAGGTCGGCGAGCGGCACGCGCTCGTCGACGGCGTGCATCGTCTGGCCGACGAGGCCGAACTCCACCACCGGACAATAATTGGTGATGAAGCGCGCATCCGACGTGCCGCCGGTGGTCGACAGCTCCGGCTTGCGGCCGGTGACGTCGGCCACCGCCGTTGCCACCAATTCGGTGAACGGCCCGGGCTGCGTCACGAACACATTGGCGTTCGACGGCTCCCATTTGAAGCTGAAGTTGATCTTGCCGCCTGACGCCTTGGCGGCGCGGCCTTCGATCAGCGTCCTCAGCGATTCCTGCGTATGGCAATCGTTGAAGCGGATGTTGAAGCGCGCGCGCGCCTCGCCGGGAATGAGATTGACCGTCTTGTTGCCGACGTCGATCGAGGTGAACTCGAGGTTCGATGGCTGGAAGTTGGCGTTGCCGGCATCGAGCGGTTCGTTCTGAATAGCATCGACCAGCTTGACGAGGCCGCGGACGGGATTGTCGGCCCGCTGCGGATAGGCGACGTGACCCTGTTTGCCGTGCACGATGAGCGTGCCGTTGAGCGAGCCGCGCCGGCCGATCTTGATGGTGTCGCCGAGTTCGTCCTGATTGCTCGGCTCGCCGAGAATGCAATGGTCGAACGTCTCGCCATGTTCCGCCACCCAGGTGAGCAGCTTCGGCGTGCCGTTGACGGCGATGCTCTCTTCGTCGCCCGTGATCAGGAATGAGATCGAGCCCTTCTTCGGCTTGCCGCCATTGGCGGCGAGATGATCGAGCACAGCGGCAACCGCGCAGCCGATGCCGCCCTTCATGTCGACCGCACCGCGCCCGTACAATTCGCCTTTATCGATCTCGCCGGAGAACGGCGCATGCCGCCACGCCGTCTCATCGCCTGGCGGCACCACGTCGGTGTGTCCGGCGAAGACGAGGTTCGGCGCCTCGGTGCCGATGCGCGCGTAGAAGTTCTCGACGTCGTCCGTGCCCGGTTCGCTGAACGTCATGCGATGCACGGTGAAGTCGGCGGCCTTCAGCGTCTTCTCAAGGAACGCCAGCGCGCCACCTTCCGCCGGCGTGACCGACGGACAGCGGAGCAGATCGCGGGTGATGGCAACGGGATCGGCGGACATATGCGCCCTAGTCCCTCAGCAGCTCGTTGATGCTGGTCTTGGAACGGGTCCTCTCGTCCACGCGCTTGACGATGACGGCGCAATAGAGACTCGGTCCGAAATTGCTGCCCGGCATCGCATTGCCCGGCAAGGTGCCTGACACGACGACGGAATAGGGCGGCACTTCGCCGTAGAAAATCTTGCCGGTCGCACGATCGACGATCTTGGTCGACTGGCCGAGATAGACGCCCATGCCGAGCACGGAGCCTTCGCGCACGATCACGCCTTCGACGACTTCCGAGCGCGCGCCGATGAAGCAGTTGTCCTCGATGATGACCGGACCCGCCTGCAGCGGCTCCAGGACGCCGCCGATGCCGACGCCGCCCGACAGGTGCACGTGCTTGCCGATCTGTGCGCAGGAGCCGACCGTCGCCCAGGTGTCGACCATGGTGCCGGTGTCGACATAGGCGCCGAGGTTGACGAAGGACGGCATCAGTACGACGCCCGGCGCGACATAGGCGGAGTGCCGCACGACCGAGCCGGGTACGGCGCGGAAGCCTTCCTTCTTGAAGCGCGCGGCGGTCCATCCTTTGAACTTGGAATCGACCTTGTCCCACCACTTGGCGCCGCCGGGGCCGCCGGGGATCACCGCCATGTCGTTGAGTCGGAACGACAGCAGCACGGCCTTTTTGAGCCACTGGTTGACGTGCCAGGAGCCGTCAGCTTGGCGCTCGGCAACGCGGGCCTTGCCGGAATCGAGCAGGTCCAAAGCGGTATCGACCGCTTTACGCACGGCGCCTTTGGTCTTCGGGCTGATCTTGTCGCGGCCTTCGAAGGCCTCGTCGATGGTCTTTGCAAGCTTGTCGTTGGACATGGGTTCCCCGAGCCTGTTTGGCTGCGGGTTGTCGGGGGAAGGCGGGGCGCTGTCAAGCCGCGCCGGCCGATCGTCCTGAGCGCTTGCGATCGTGAAAAAACGCCGGCCGCGCGCGGCGGCCGGCGCCCGGGACGGGTGTTCTCAGGCGACCTTGAGGGTCTCGCCGCCAACCTCGCGGTTGCACGGGCAGAGCTCGTCGGTCTGCAGCGCGTCGAGGACGCGGAGCGTGTCCTTCGGATTGCGGCCGACATTCAGGTTGGTCGCGTAGACGTGCTGGATGACGTTGTCCGGATCGACGATGAAGGTATAGCGGAACGCAACGCCGTCCGGCGAGCGCACGCCGAGGCCGTCGACGAGCGAGCCGTTGGTGTCGGCAAAGCTCCAGATCTTCAGCTTGTGCAGATCCTTGTGATCGCGCCGCCACGCGAGCTTGACGAATTCGTTGTCGGTCGAACCGCCGAGCACAACGGCGTCGCGATCTTCGAAATCCTTGGCGAGACGGGCGAATTCGGCGATCTCGGTCGGGCACACGAAGGTGAAGTCCTTCGGATAGAAGAAGATGACCTTCCACTTGCCCGGGAAGCTCGCTTCGGTCAGCGGCTCGAAAGCCGACTGGCCGTTCTCTTCATGAAACATGAATCCTGGTTTGACGCCGACGACCGAAAACGTCGGCAGCTTTTCGCCAATCCCGATCATTCTTGAAACCTCCTGACGTGGCATCCTGACGGCGCCCGCGATATGGATTTTGCCGATGCAGACGGCGATCGCCGTGCACCACGCTGATTCGTCTAAGTACAAAGTTCAATGAAGCCAACAGGGTACCGCCGGTCTCTAAAGACGAGGCGAACGCTCATCGCGCATAAAAGTTGCAGCGCGGCAAATCAGTTGCAGTCGCAACCCTTTGGAAAAACTGAGTGAAAGCGCTTGGTGCGATGACGTATGCGCGCGCATGCCGCAAGCCATGGCCTTCGAAGATGCGTGGGCATACCGCCCATGCCTGCGCAATTTGATGTGCCTCAATGAATGGTACCCAAGCGCTTCAATTCCCGATCAAAACAGATGCGGGCACAACTGGCGCGTGGTATTAATTGCAGATGATGCGGAGCCGAGGCCGCGTCAATCATGCTCACGGCGGCGACCGGTCGCCGTCTTCCTCGGAGATTCCTTCATGTCGATTTCGTTGCGCTCGGTGTCGGCTCTCGTCGCCGCCTTAACCGTGCTTGCTCTTGCGTCTGTCGCCAAGGCCGATGGCCTCGATTCCATCATGGCGGCCAAGGTGATCAAGGTCGCGGTGCCGCAGGATTTTGCGCCATTCGGCTTTGTCGGCAAGGACCTCAAGCCGCAGGGTTACGACATCGATATGGCGAATCTGATCGCCAGGGAGCTCGGCGTGAAGGCTGAACTCGTGCCGGTGACCAGCGCGAACCGCATCGCTTATCTCCAGACCAAGAAGGTCGATCTGGTCATTTCCAGCCTCGGCAAGAATGCCGAGCGTGAGAAGGCGATCGACTTCTCGGCGCCATATGCGCCGTTCTATTCGGCGGTCTACAGCCCGAAGGGCAAATATCCAGATGTGAAGGTGCTTGCCGATCTTGCCGGCAAGACGGTCGGCGCTGCCCGCGGCACCATCGAGGAGCAGGAGCTGACCTCGACCGTTCCGAAAGATACGACGATCAAGCGCTTCGAGGACAACAACGCGACGATCGCGGCCTATATGTCCGGCCAGATCGATCTCGTCGCCACCGGCAACACCATCGCCGCGGTGATCGCCGAGCGCAATCCGGCGCAGGCGCCGGAGATGAAGTTCATGGTCAAGAATAGCCCTTGCTATGTCGGTCTCAACAAGGATGAGCCGAAGCTGCTCGCCAAGGTCAACGAGATCATCGGCAAAGCCAAGGCGTCGGGCGAACTGGCCAAGCTGTCGGAGAAGTGGCTGAAGGCGCCGCTGCCGGCCGGCTTCTGATCGCGCTTGGTGGCGCAGATGCGTCCCACATCTGAACGGCGGTCGTCGTTGCGCCCTCTCCCCTTGCGGGAGAGGGCATCGCCGTGCTGTTCCCATGCTCGGATGGGTGAGGAGTTTCTGCCCAACCCCTCATCTATTCTTTCCAGTTGCGATGCCGAGCTGCCCTTCCCCACGAGGGGAGAGGGCGCATATCCGAGTGCCGCATACACGACGGCCGACATGAATGTGGGGCGTTCGCCGTGATCTACAAGCTGCAATTCGGCGACCTGCTGCCGTACTGGGACGTGCTGCTGCAGGGGCTCATCTTCACCATCGTGTTGACGGTCGTGTCGACGATTGCGGGCATCGCGGTCGGCACAGCCTGCGCGTCGGCCCGTACCTTCGGGCCGAAATGGCTCGGTGCCACCGTCGTCGTCTATGTCGAGCTGATCCGTAACACACCGTTCATCGTCCAGCTCTTCTTCATCTTCTTCGGCCTACCGGCGGTTGGCGTGAAGCTGCCCGAATCGACGGCGGCCTTCATCGCCATGGCCATCAATCTTGGTGCCTATTCGACCGAGATCATCCGCGCCGGCATCGAGGCGGTGCCGAAGGGACATGTCGAAGCCGGCGTCAGCCTGGCCATGAGCAAGTGGGAGGTGCTGCGCCACGTCGTGCTCAAGCAGGCGTTCCGCAAGGTCTATCCGGCGCTCTCCTCGCAGATCATCATCGTGATGCTTGGCTCCGCCGTCGTGTCACAGATTTCGGCGCCGGACCTGACCTTCGCGGCGAACTTCGTGCAGTCGCGCAACTTCCGTGCCTTCGAGGTCTATTTGCTCGCCGCGCTGCTCTATCTCCTGCTCGCCGTCGCGACCCGTGCCATCCTGCGCGGCCTCGGCCGTCGGCTGTTCAAGGCGGGCTGAGCCATGGATGATTTCACGTTCTGGGACATCCTCTCCAATCTGCTCGATGCCATGGTCTGGACGATCGCGCTGTCGCTCATCGCCTTCGTCAGTGGCGGCATCGTCGGGCTGATCCTGTTGTTCATGCGCACGTCGCAGGTGCCGTGGCTCGAAATTCCGACCAAGCTTTACATCGAGTTCTTCCAGGGCACGCCGCTCTTGATGCAGCTCTTCCTGTTCTTCTTCGGTGTCGCTTTGTTCGGCATCGAAGTGAGCCCGTGGCTCGCGGCTTGGCTGGCACTCACCTTCTGGGCCAGCGCCTTCCTCACCGAGATCTGGCGCGGCTGCGTCGAATCGATCCCAAAGGGGCAGTGGGAAGCATCCTCGTCGCTCGCCATGAGCTATATCGAGCAGATGCGTTACGTGATCCTGCCGCAGGCTGTGCGCATCGCGGTCGCGCCGACGGTCGGTTTCTCGGTGCAGGTGGTCAAGGGTACGGCGCTCGCCTCGATCATCGGCTTCGTCGAACTCACCAAGGCCGGCACCATGCTCAACAACGTGACGTTCAAGCCGTTCCTCGTCTACTCGCTGGTCGCGGCGATCTATTTCTGCCTGTGTTTCCCGCTCTCCTGGTACGCCAAGCGCCTGGAAGGACGCCTCAATGTCGCTCGTTAGCATCCGTGACGTCAGAAAGAGCTTCGGCGAACTCGAAGTGCTCAAGGGTGTGTCGCTGGAGATTGCCAAGGGCGATGTGGTGGCGATCATCGGCCGTTCCGGCTCTGGCAAGAGCACGCTGCTCCGCTGCGTCAATGGTCTCGAGACCTATCAGTCTGGGGCCATCCTCGCCGACGGCATCGAGGTCGGCGGCCTGCACACCAAATTGCGCGAATTGCGTCGCCATGTCGGCATGGTCTTCCAGCAGTTCAACCTGTTCCCGCATCTGACGGCGGCCGAGAACGTTATGCTGGCGCCGATGGTGGTGAACAAAGTGCCGAAGAAGGAAGTGCGGGCGCTCGCGGCCGAGATGCTGGCCAAGGTCGGCCTGTCCGATAAGATGGACTCCTATCCGAGCCAGCTGTCCGGCGGTCAGCAGCAGCGTGTCGCCATCGCGCGGGCGCTGGCGATGCGGCCGAAGGTGCTGCTCTGCGACGAAATCACCTCGGCGCTCGATCCCGAGCTGGTCAACGAAGTGTTGCGCGTCGTCGAACAGCTTGCCCGCGAGGGCATGACGCTCATCCTGGTGACGCACGAGATGCGCTTTGCCCGCGATGTCGGCACTTCGCTCGTCTTCATGCACCACGGCAAGGTGCACGAGCAGGGGCCGCCCAAGGAGGTCTTTGCCGCGCCGAAGACGCCGGAACTGGCGCAGTTCATCGGGTCGATTAATTGACATTGTCATTCCGGGACGGCGCGAAGCGCCGAACCCGGAATGACCGGCTGTAATCACACCGCGTGAGCGAGCTTGGTCGCCTCGCTCGTCGCCACGCGCGAACGCAGCGGCTTGAGCACGAACAGCGCTAGCCCGACGACGATCAGGTTCATCAGTGCCGTGACGATGAACACGGCGTGCCAGCCTCCAGTCGAGGCCTTGATCATGTTGGCGACGGGCACGAGAAACGCCGAGGCGCCTTTGGCCGTGTAAAGCAGGCTCAGATTCACGGTTGCGAATTTCGGGCCGAAGCTGTCGGTGCAGGTCGAGGGGAAGAGGCTGAATATCTCACCCCAGGTGAGGAAGATCAGCGCGGCGAAGACGACGAATGCCCACGGCGCGGTACCCATCGAGCCGAGCAGCCAATACGATACCGCGCCGAGCCCGAAAGCGATGGCCATGGTGTATTCGCGGCCGATGTGGTCGGAAATCCAGCCGAACAGCGGACGTGCCGCGCCGTTGCACACATTGTCGACGATGAGCGCCACCGACAGCGCCGTCGCGCCGAACAGGATCGCGGTGTTGGCGACGTTGAAGTCCTTGGCGATCAGCGCGATCTGCGCCGTCGCCATGAGGCCGCTGGCCGACACCAGCACGAACATTACGTACAGCAGCCAGAACACCGGCGTCTTCAGCATTTCCGTCGGCTTATAGCTCTTGCTCGACTGCACGACCTTGGGCGGCGCGAGCATCGTCATCGTCTTGATCTCTTCGGCGTGCGGCGCCCGGAGCAGCCACGCGAGCAGAAACACGACCGCGCCTTGCACGAGACCGAACCAGAAGAAGGCCGTCTCGTAGCCGCTCGAGGCGATCACCGAACGGATCGGCACGACAGTCAACGCCGCGCCGGCGCCGAAGCCGGCCGCCGTCAGTCCGACGGCGAGGCCGCGGCGATCGGGAAACCACTTCACGGCCTGACCGACGCCGGTCGCATAGACCGCGCCGCCGCCGATGCCCGAGAGCACCGCGCCGAGATACAGCATGGTGAGCGTGTCGGCTTTGGAGTTGACGATCCAGCCGGCGGCGATCATGAGGCCGCCGAATGCAACCATCAGTTTCGGTCCGGTTTGAGGGCCGAGCCGATCGACGATCCAGCCCTCGAGGGGCGTCAGCCATGTTTCCAGCGCCACGAAGATGCTGAAAGCGAGTTGGATGCTGGCGACCGACCAGCCGTGTCTCTGCTGAATAGGCTGCACGAACAACGTCCAACCGTATTGCAGGTTGGCGATCATGATCATGCAGATGACGCCGGCGATGAGTTGGGTCCACCGCTCGCGCGTGAGCGAGCTGCCTAAGGGGCGTGCGACTCCATTGGGCATTGTTTTCTCCTTGCGTTTCCTGAGCCGTTTTTTTGGTTTTTGACGTGGTGCGCGGCGACTACCGTCATGACGTGCCGTGGATCGGCTGGCGCCGATCTATGCGCTGTCATGTGATGATAAGCGCTAAAGCTGCGCAGCTCGGCCTTCACAGCCGCTGCATTGTCGACGAACAGTGCCTGATCTCGCCCGAAGGCGACAGCCACGTGCATTCAACCAGCTTTATTCAAGCGCGCCCCGCTTGTGACTGAAATGTTGTCGCACGATCTTGAACGGTCAAGCGCAAACGGCGGTGTGGACACGCAAGCGTGTCATAAAAATCCGCGCGTTCTATCTATTCTAAAGTCGTAGAGTAGCAAGCAAACGTTCGATAAATACAACGATATTCTCGGTCACGTAGTCGATATGGGGCGCATCGCGCCCCTCGAGCTCCCAGCTCTCCCTGAACACCTCGCGCTGACCTTCCGGCACCACCAGCACGGTCGCCATGCCGAGCCGGTGCGGCACTTCGAGGTTGCGCGCGAGGTCCTCGAACATTGCGGCTTTGGTCGGATCGACCGCGTGGCGCTTGAGGAAGCGTTCGTACACCTGCGGCAGCGGCTTGGGGTCAAGATCGGCGGCGGCGATGTCGAACACGTCTTCGAAGTGATGATCGATCTCGAGCCGCTTCAGTACGTTCTGCGCGTGCTTGCGCGTGCCGTTGGTGAGAATGAGCTTGCGCCCCGGCAGCTTTTCGATGGCGTCGCCCAGCCGCGGGTTGGGTGTGAGCGGCGAGTGGTCGATTTGGTGCACGTATTCCAGATAATCGTCCGGGTGCATGCCATGCTCGGCCATCAGGCCGCGCATGGTCGTGCCGTAACGCTTGTAATAATCCTTCTGCAGCCGGAAGGCGTCTTCCTTGGAGATCTTCAGGAAGTCGGCGACGTAGGAGCGGATGCGCTCGTCCACCTGGTGCCAGAGATTGAGGTGGTGCGGATAGAGCGTGTTGTCGAGATCGAACACCCAGCTCTCGACATGATCGAACGTACGCGGTGTGGAAGGGGTGTTCAAAACAGCTCCTCTGTCATTCCGGGACGGCGGGAGCGCCGGCGCCCGGAATGACGGTTTGCGTCAGATTTACCGATGCACCAGCGTGCCGAGACCGTGGTCGGTGAGCAATTCGAGCAGCACGGCGTGCGGGACCTTGCCGTCCATGATCACCACGCCCTCGACGCCCTGGTCGAGTGCGTAGATGCAGGTCTCGACCTTCGGGATCATGCCGCCGGAGATCGTGCCGTCGGCGATGAGTTTGCGCGCGTCGGCGATCGACAGTTGCGGGATGAGCTTCTTCGACTTGTCGAGCACGCCCGGCACGTCGGTCAGCAGCAGCAAACGCTTGGCCTTGAGCGCGCCGGCGATAGCACCGGCGAACGTATCGGCATTGACGTTGAAGGTGCCGCCCTGCGCCGAGGTGGCGACCGGGGCCAGCACCGGGATCATCTCGCGGCCGATGATCTGGTTGAGGATCGTGAGGTCGACCTTGTCGGGTTCGCCGACGAAGCCGAGGTCCACGACCTTCTCGATGTTGGAATCGGGATCGATCACGGTGCGCGTGACCTTCTTGGCCTGCACCATGTTGCCGTCTTTGCCGCACAGGCCGACGGCTTTGCCACCGGCGGCATTGATGTGGCTGACGATCTGCTTGTTGATCGAGCCGGCGAGCACCATCTCGACGATCTCAACGGTGGCCTCGTCGGTGATGCGCAGGCCGGCGGCGAACTCGGACTTGATGCCGAGCTTCTTGAGCATGGCCGCGATCTGCGGACCGCCGCCGTGCACGACCACGGGATTGATCGCGGTCTGCTCGAGCAGCACGATGTCCTTGGCGAAGTCGCGCGCAAGCGATTCCTCGCCCATGGCATGGCCGCCGTACTTCACCACGACGATTTCCTCGTCGTACTGCTGCATGTGCGGCAGCGCCTCGGACAGGATGCGTGCCTGTTCTTGCGGATCGGTGCTCATGACGGTTTTGTGGCGGTTCTCGGTTGGCCGGGTGCGCCCTTTTAACGATCCCGGTGGCGGGGCGAAAGGGTCTTAGCTTGATCGCAGCGCCGCCAGCGCCGCCGCCGCCAGCACCAGCCAGCTCACGATCAGGATGGTGCCGCCGGTGGGCGCCGCCATCGGGAACAAGCGGTGTCCGAGATAGGCCCGCGCGGCGACGTCCGCCGCGAACAGCCCGGCGCCGACGACGAAGCCGCACAAGGTGACGAGCGCGATCGGACGCACCAGCAGGCCCGCGCGGGCTGCAACCGCCGCGGCGATCACGGCGGCGGCATGCAGCAGCAGCAGGTAGCCGGCGCTGTCGAGGCCGGCCCCTGGCTTGCCGTGCGCGCCCGCCGCGGCGAGCACGACGCCGCAGGCGCCCATCAAACCGGCGAGAGCGAGGAGGATCGGCTCCATTTCAATAATCCTGCTGCAACGGGACCGGCGCCGGCTTGGACGCCGTTAGGAGGCCAGCGCCAGCGCGGCTTCTTCCGCCTGCGGCACCACGTCGAAGTCGTACAGCTTCTTGCGGAAGTTTGCATGCGCGGCGATCTCGGCGTCGCGCTTGGCAAGGTCGGCGAAACCCGACACGCCGTCATAGCGCAGCCCGTTCTCGCGCGCGCCGCGCTGCACCTGCGCAACGCGCTCGCGCCGCAGCCGCTCATAGGCTTCCAGCGCCGCCGGTATGGATTGGCTGTCGCTGCGCGCCAGGATCGTCGCCAGCGCCATGCCGTCCTCGATCGATTGGTTCGCGCCCTGGCCGAGATGCGGCAGCATCGGATGGGCGGCATCGCCGAGCAGCGTCAGCCGGCCTTTGGTCCAGGTCGGCAGCGGCTCGCGGTCGTAGAGCGCCCAGCGAAATGTCTTGTCGACCTGTGCCAAGAGCTTTTCGACGCGCGGGTCCCAGCCGGCAAAGTCGCGACGCAGCGCGTCGGGATCTCCCGGTGCCGACCACGATTCCTTCATCTCCTGGTCCGCCGGCACGAAGCCGACAAAATTGATCAGCTTGCCGGCGCGCAGCGGGAAGACGAGGAAGTGTTTGCCCTTGCCGAGCCACATCTGCCAGCGGTCGACCGGCCAGTCCGGCACGCGTTCGTGCGGCACGGTGCCGCGATAGGCCGAGGTGCTCGAGAAGACCGGCGTCGATGGCGGAAAGACGTGCGGGCGCAATTCCGAGTGGATGCCGTCGGCGCCGATGACGATGTCGGCTTCGGTGCTGGCGCCATTCGCGAATGTCACGCGCGCTTTGCCGCCCTCCTGCGTGAAGCCCACGCAGCGATGTCCGGTGTTGACGGCGTTTTTCGGCAACGCCGCCGCGAGAAAATTGACGAAATCGGCGCGGTGCATGCCGAAGGTCGCGTTCCAGCCGGACGAGTCCGTCACCTGCACGGGAGCGATCGACGTGCCGTCATCGCGGAAATAATGCGAATTCGGCCCAACGCGCGCGCCCCATTTTTCGACGGCGGGACCAAATCCCAAACGTTCCAGGTGACGCACGCTGTTGGGCGTCAGATAGACTCCGGCGCCGACTTCGCCGAGTGCGGGCGCCTGTTCGTATACCGACACGTTCACGCCCTGCGCGATGAGCGCATTCGCCGCGAACAAGCCGCCGATGCCGCCGCCGACGATCACAACATTTGGCTTTGAATTTGCCATTCCCACACCTTGACTTGAAGCGTCTGCTCGTTGCCGAGAGACATGCGCGTTTCCCTGCTCGGAGGTTACGTCACCGTGGGCGAATTTCCAACTCGCCGCGCACAGGGGCTATCGACACGGACCGAATGCCGCGTGTTATATGCGCGAGAGATTTGAAGCCCGCCCATACGAAGAACGCGGGCCGTCACGACGTTGGGAGGAACTTGATGCACCGAGCAGTTTGTGCCGCGCTTGCGCTGACTTTGGCTATCGCTTCGTTTGCCGGCGGCGCGCATGCGCAGGCTTATCCGGATCGCCCGGTGAAGATCGTCGTGCCGTTCCCGGCCGGCGGCACGGCCGATGCCGTGCCGCGCCTGGTGGCGGATTGGCTGTCGAAGAAATGGGGCCAGCCGGTTCTGATCGAGAATCGCACCGGAGCGGCCGGTAATATCGGCGCGGAGACGGTGTTTCGCGCGGAGCCCGACGGTTACACGCTATTGTCGGCGCCGCCGCCGCCGCTCGTGATCAACCAGAGCCTCTATCCGAAGCTCGGCTACGACGCGAACAAGTTCGACCCCATCATCGTGATCGCGCAGGTGCCGAACGGTCTCATCGTCAATCCGGACAAGATCAAGGCGAACACGGTCGCCGAGTTCATCGACTACGTGAAACAGAATCCGGGCAAGGTCACGTCGGCGACGCAAGGCAACGGTACCACCTCGCATCTGACGTCGGAGTTGTTCGCGCTGATGGCGAAGGTGAAATTCAGCAACGTGCCGTACCGCGGTTCGGCGCCGGCCTTGCAGGATCTTCTCGGCGGCAATGTCGACGTGATGTTCGACAATCTCGGCGTCTCGCTGCCGCTGGTGCAGGCCGGAAAGCTCAAGCTGCTGGCCGTCGCCTCGGCGAAGCGTATGCCGGCGCTGCCGAACGTGCCGACGCTAGCGGAGACGCTGCCCGGCTTCGAAGCCGTCGCGTGGTATGGCATTGTCGCGCCGCCCGGCACGCCGAAGCCGATCATCGACAAGATCAATGCCGATGTGAACGAGGCTCTCGCTCAGCCCGAGATGAAGGATCACCTCAGGAAGCTGTCGGCGGAGGTTTTCGGCGGGTCGGTGCAAGAGACCGCGAAATATATGCGCGAAGAGGTCGCGCGCTGGGGCGGCGTCATCAAGGCTGCCGACATCAAGGTGCAGTGAGTGGCACTCGCTCGCCTTGGGCGGTTACTGTCCGCTCGTCCCCGCGAAAGCGGGGACCCAGAAGCCCAAGGATAAATTATTTCAAATGCAACGCCGGAGCGCGCTGGCGGGGGCATGAGCGACGTGGGACGAGCCGCGTTAGCGCCGCTCCATCAGCAGCCGTGCGATGGCCGCTCGCAGCTCGGGGATGCCGCTCCCGTCTTCCGACGAGGTGACGAGCACGCCGGGAAACGCCGCCGGGCGTTTGGCGAGCGCGGCCTCCACCTCGGCGATGCGTCCGGCGAGCTCTGACTTCTTCACCGCGTCGCACTTGGTGAGCACGATCTGATGGCTGACCGCGGCGCTGCCGAGCGCGTCGAGCGTCGGGTCGTCCGTGTCCTTCAGGCCGTGCCGCGCATCGATGAGCACATAGACGCGTGCGAGATTGCGGCGGCCGATGAGATAATTGTGGATCATCTTGGTCCAAGCCGCGATCTTCGCCTTGGCCGCGGCGGCATAGCCGTAGCCCGGCATGTCGACGATGGTCAGGTCCTGGCCGCCGGAGAAGAAGATCAGCTCCTGCGTGCGCCCCGGCGTACGCGAGGTTCGGGCCAAGGCCTTGCGACCGGTGAGCGCGTTGATCAGGCTCGATTTGCCGACATTGGAGCGGCCGGCGAAGGCGATCTCGATGCCGCGCATCGGCGGCAGCGACTCGGACGTACCGGCGGCCGCGAAGAACTGCCAGTCGGTGCTGAACAGCTTGCGGCCAGTCTCGATCTCGTTGCGGGTAAAGTCGGCGGTGTCCGTCATCGTGTGTCGTTCTGCATATCGGGCTTTGAGGCAGTTAGCAGCTTGGCCCCGGTCCCTGCTTTTGCGGGGACGAGCGACGTATGGGGCAGGGCGCTCGGCCACTATAAACGAAATGGCCGGGACGAGCCCGGCCATTGTGTCGATCGGTTGTCGCGCCGCCGCTATGTCTGCGGCTTCTTCCTGACGAACACCGCTTTGATGTTGTCCCATAGCTCGATCTTGGCGCCGTGGCGGCTCATGATGAAGGCCTGCTGCGTCACCGACAGCGAGTTGTTCCAGGCCCAGTAGATCACGAGACCCGCCGGGAAGCTCGCCAGCATGAAGGTGAAGATCACCGGCATCCAGTTGAAGATCATCGCCTGCGTCGGATCCGGCGGCGCGGGGTTGAGCTTCATCTGCAGCCACATGGTCACGCCCATGATCAGCGGCCACAGGCCGAGATGCAGGAAGTGGCCGATCACCGGAACGACCGTCGGATCGTAGTGGAGCAGGCCGAACAGCGTGAACAGGTTGGTCGGATCGGGCGACGACAGGTCGTGGATCCAGCCGAAGAACGGCGCGTGGCGCATTTCCAGCGTCACGAACAGCACTTTGTAGAGCGAGAAGAAGACCGGGATCTGGATCGCGATCGGCAGACAGCCGGCCAGCGGATTGATCTTCTCCTTCTTGTATAGCTCCATCAGCGCTTGCTGCTGCTTCACCTTGTCGTCGCCGTAGCGCTCGCGCAGGGCCATCATCTGCGGCTGCACGGCCTTCATCTTCGCCATCGAGGCGTAGGACTTGCTCGCCAGCGGGAAGAAGATGAGCTTGATCAGCAAGGTGACGATCAGGATCGCGACGCCGAAGTTGCCGACCACCCGGTAGAGATAGTCGATCACCATGAACAGCGGCTTGGTGATGAAGTAGAACCAGCCCCAATCGATCAGCAGGTCGAAGCGATTGAGCTTGAGCTGCTTTTCGTAGTCGTTGACGACCGCGACTTCCTTGGCGCCGGCGAAGAGCCGCGCGTCGGCCGCACCGGTCGCACCGGGCGCAACGGTGACGGCATCGAGCAGGTAGTCGGTCTGGTAGGTCTTCAGCGTGCCGAGGGTGCCGGTGGAGAAGCGGGCCTTCAGACGCGCGTTCGTGTCCGGCAGCAGCGTCGCGGCCCAATATTTGTCGGTGATGCCGAGCCAGCCGTTGGTGACGTCGAAGTTGACGGTCTTTTTGTCGTCGATGTTCTTGTAGGTGTATTCCTGCAGGCCTTGATCGCCGAGCACGCCGATCAAGCCTTCATGCAGGATGTAGTAGCCGGCCGTGTGCGGCGTGCCGTGACGCGAAATAAGGCCGTAAGGATAGAGCGTGACGGGCGCGCCGCCCTTGTTCACCACTTCGTCCTTGAGCGTGAAGACATACTTGTCGTCGACGGCGATGGTGCGGCGGAACTCGAGGCCTTCGCCGTTGTCCCAGGTGAGCGTCACGGGCTTGCCGACGGCGAGAGCGCCGGAGCCCGACTGCGTCCACACGGTATCGGCCGTCGGCACTTTCACATTGCTGCCGCCGCCGGTGGTCCATCCGAATTCGGCGTAGAAGGGATCGCCGGTGCCGGAGGGCGAGAGCAGGAAGATCGGCGGTGACTTCGGATCGACGGTTTCGCGGAACTTGATCAGAGCCAAGTCGTCGATGCGGCCGCCCTTGAGGGCGATGGAGCCCTCGAGGCTGTCGGTCTTGATCGCCACGCGCGGGGAAGCGGCAAGCGCGGCGGCGCGGCTGAGGCTGGTCGCAGGCGCTGTGGTCGGCCCGCCTGGCACCTGCGGCGTCTGCCCGTTGGGCGCGCCCTGCGGCGGCGCTTGAACCGGCTGGCCGGGCTGCTGCGGCTGTGCGGCCTGTTTCTGTTCCTGCTGCTGGAGCTGCTCCTGCCGTGCCTTTTCCTGGGGCATGCCCACGAAATACTGCCAGCCGATCAGCACCAAAGCCGACAGGACGATCGCGAGAATGGTATTCTTATTGTCGGTCATCGGGATCCTGTATCGCCGTTGCGCCCCGCATGGGCTCGTCGCAACGCCCCCCTGAAGTCATGCGCGATTCGCTCAAAAGGCACGGTGAGCGCCGCCCGCCGGCCGATTACCACGTAATCGTGTCCGCTTCTTAGCCCATCCGATGGGGCGAGTCGCACAATCTCCCGCAAGCGTCGCCGCACCCGGTTCCGCTCCACGGCATTGCCGACCTTTTTCGAGACGGTAAAGCCGATCCGAACCGGGCCTTCATCGGCGCGTTTGCGTGCTTGCAGCACAAATGCCGCGGCCGGGACCTTGGTCCCGGTTGCCGCGGCTAGAAAGTCCGCCCGTTGCCGCAATCGTTCCATAGGGAGCAATGCGCGGGCTCAAAAGCAATGCCCGTCAGGCGGAGAGACGCTTACGCCCACGCGCGCGCCGGGCCGCCACAACCTTTTGGCCGCCTTTGGTCGCCATACGCGCGCGGTAACCGTGACGGCGCTTGCGCACGAGCTTGCTCGGTTGATAGGTCCGCTTCACGTCGAATTCTCCGCTGATTGCGCCAGGCGGGGTGCGAAAAGGTGCCCCAAACCGCCAAAAGCCCGAACATCCGTCCGGGCCGGCACACGAATTTGCGCGGCTTATAAGGGAGGGGCCGCGTGCCGTCAATGTCGTTACGCGCCGCCGCCAAGGTGTTGGCGGGAGAGGCTTTTGTGGCTGCCGGTTGCGGGTGAGCGGAGGCGAGGGGCTGGGCGCTGGCGCGGCAATGTGCGTCACCCGTAAAAGTGCGGCTGCGAGGGCAAAGTGCCGAGTCGGCATCCCTTCCGTTACCGCCCCCGGAGAAAAATATTTCGCTAACGTCAATGCCAGGCGGCGCTGGTCCGAGAAGCGCAAAGCTTGGGTGGCCGACCTCGAGCGACGGTGTGTCAGCAATGGGCTTGGTATGACGGGCGGCGTAGCGACGGCGATCATCGCGCCGCATTTGCTTGTTCGCGAAACGCTGGTCTCCGTGGTCGAGGGGTATTGCTACCGCGTCGTTTGCGGCATCGGTTCCGTCGATGAGGTCGCGAACACCGCTGCCATTGCCGGCGGCGGGCCGAGGCTCGTGATCCTCGGCGAGCAATCCATCGCAGCGGCGATCGATGGAGCGGCAGAGATCCGCAGGCGATGGCCGGATAGCAAGATCGTTCTGTTGTTCGCGCACGCGTCTCCGGAGGACGTTCAGAGGCTGCTGCTTTCGGAGATTGACGGCTGCGTTCCGTCAAGCGTGTCACCCGATACGCTTATTCGTGCGCTGGATGTCGTCATGAGCGGTGATGGGCGCGTGATGATCTTGGCCAGCTCGCGCCAGTGTTCGATTCAGCCGCCGATGCGCGAGAGCAGGGAGATCGAGGTTCTGCCCGCCAAGAACGGCGGCGGCTGTGCGTCTTCGCGCCTGCATCCGCGGTTGTCGGGCCGTGAAACGCAGATCCTGGACGGACTCGTGCGCGGTCAGACCAACAAAGTCATCGCACGCGCGTGCGACATCACCGAAGCCACGGTGAAAGTCCACATGAAGTCGATCCTGCGCAAGATCAAGGTGACGAACCGCACGCAGGCGGCGATCTGGGCGCTCGAACACGGTTATTCGGCCGACGAGATAAAGGATCGCCTGTTGCGCGCGGCCGAAGGGGCCGTCTGATCGCGACGCTGCACGTCGTGATCTGCCCGTCATGACGCACCGGCCTCGAAGCAACGCGCCGCATCGATCGATCTCGTGGCCGCCGCGCAGCCGTTATGGCCTGTTTCCCCGTCGCTTGCCGGTGTATCTCATGCCCTCGTGCATGCGCACGGTCATCGTGATTCTCGGGCTATCGTCGATCGAAAGAGCTGGGGCATGGCGGAAACACTCACCCCCGACATATGCGTGATCGGTGGCGGCGTCGGCGGTCTGTCGGCTGCCACCGCTGCGGCAGCATTCGGTGTTCCGACGGTGCTGATCGAACGCGACGTGCTGGGTGGGCAGCACCTCAACACCGGCTGTGTCCCCACGACGGCGCTGCTGGCCGCGGCAAAGCGCGCCGCCGCAGCGCGCGATTCGCACGCCTTCGGCGTGAAGGCATCCGGTGTCGAAGTCGACTTTGCCGTTATCCATCGGCGCATTCACGATGCGATCGCGCGCCTGTCGCCCAACGGGTCCGTGGAGCGTCTTGCCGGCTTCGGCGTCCGCGTGATCAAGGGCGAGGCGATGTTCAAAGACCGCCGGACGGTCACGGTGGGGGACGACGTCGAGATCCGCGCGCGCCGCTTCGTCCTCGCGACCGGATCGCGGCCCGTGGTGCCATCGATTCCCGGCCTCGACACGGGTCCTTATCTCACCACCGATACAGTGTTCGCGCTGGAGCAGCTGCCGGCGCGGCTCATTATTATCGGCGCCGGGCCGGCCGGCGTGGAATTGGCGCAAGGTTTCCGCCGCCTCGGCAGCGACGTGACCTTGCTCGGGACGGGCGAAGCGCTTGCCGACAGCGATCCGGAAGCGGCATCTATCGTGTTGGCGCAGCTCGAGCGCGAGGGCATTGTCGTCAAGACAGGCGTTGCCCTCGTCCACGTGTCGCACATCTCACATTCGGTTGCTCTCACCATCGAGATCGACGGGCGGCAGGAGATGGTCGAAGGCAGCCATTTGCTGATCGCCGCCGACCGCAAGCCGGCGACGGAGGGCCTCGGCCTCGATGCCGCGCGCATCAAGCACGACGTGTCCGGTATCAGGGTGAACGGGAAGCTGCGGACATCGAACGGACGCGTCTACGCGATCGGCGATGTCGCAGCGGGACAACCGCGCTGTGCCAGCGCCGCGACGTATCATGCGGGTCTTGCCGTCCGGAATGCGTTGTTCCGGCTGTCGCCGCGCGTCGCCGACTCGGCGGTGCCTTCGGTCGTCTTCACCGAACCGGAATTGGCGCGCGCCGGGCTGACCGAAACGCAAGCCCGTCAACGTAAACTCAAATACCGCATTCTGCGCTCGCCCTACCACGATAACGATCGCGCCCAAGCCGAGGGCCGCACGCATGGTCAAATTAAGGTAATAGTCGACAAGAAGGGTACGATTTTAGGCGTTACCATCGTCGGTGCTCAGGCGGGTGAAACGATCGCCGCTTGGTGTCTCGCCATCGCGCAAGGCATGAATATTCGCGCGATGCTGGATGTCGTGCTGCCATCTCCGACCTTCGCGGAAATTGGCAAACGTGTGGCGATCGACTTCTTCGCGCCAAATTTGACGCGCCCATGGGTGCGGCGCATCATTACGTGGTTACGAATCCTCGGTTGAGACGTCTTGATCAGATGAGCGAGCCAGCGGGCGAAGCTTCAGTGCAGAGCGCGCCGCGTCGTGGGCGGCCGGCTCGCCTTGGCTTGTCGGGTAAGCTGCTGTTTCTGACAGTGCTGTTCGTAATGCTGGCGGAAATCCTGATCTACGTGCCGTCCATCGCGAACTTTCGGCTGAACTGGCTGAACGACCGGCTTGCCGCCGCGCATACGGCTGCGCTTGTTCTCGATGCCGCGCCGAGTGGCATGGTGCCCGAAAGCCTCGCCAAGCAGATACTCGACAGTATCGGTGCACGCGCCGTGGCCATCAAAATGGGCAGCCAGCGAAGGCTGCTCGCTGCGTCCGATCTGCCCTCGCAGATCAAGACCGACATCGACATGCGCGACATCCGCTGGTGGCGCGCGATCGCGCACGCCTTCAAGACGCTGTTCATCGACGAGCCTGACGATCTGATGCGAGTCGTCGGTCCGGCGCCGATGCGCGGCGACTTCCTGGAGATCGTGCTTGACGAGGGTCCGCTGCGCCGGGCGATGGTGACGTTCTCCATCAACATTCTGCTGCTGTCGTTGGCGATCTCCGGCATCTCGGCGATGCTGGTGTTCTTCGCCCTGCATTATTTGCTGGTGCGGCCGATGGAACGCCTCACTTCCAACATGGTGGCGTTCCGCGCCGATCCGGAGAACCCAGCGCGCATCATCGACAGCTCCGGTCGGAATGACGAGATCGGTACGGCCGAAGAGGAGCTCGCTGCCATGCAGCGCGAGCTCGCCACCATGCTGCATCAACAAAGCCGGCTCGCGGCGCTCGGCCTCGCGGTGTCGAAGATCAATCACGATCTACGTAACCTGTTGGCTTCGGCACAGCTCTTCTCGGATCAGCTTTCGACTTTGCCCGATCCGAAGGTGCAGCGCTTCGCGCCCAAGCTGATGCGCGCGATCGAGCGCGCGATCGCATTCTGCCAGTCGACACTCTCCTATGGCGGCGCGCACGAACCGCCGCCGGAGCGCAAGACCATTCAGCTCGAGCAGTTGATCGACGAAGTGCACGAGGCGCTGGGCTTGGGTCTCGACGTGCCGATCCGTTGGATCGTCGCGGTCGAACGCGGCCTCACGGTCGATGCCGATCACGACCAGTTGTTCCGCGTGCTGGTGAATATCACGCGCAATGCCATGCAGGCGCTGGATGCCCGCGGCACGCGCGATCCCGCCCGCGATCAAATCCGCATCACCGGCCGGCGCGAAGGCAGCGTGGCGGTGATCGAAGTGTCCGATACCGGTCCGGGCGTGCCGGAGAAGGCGCGCGCTCATCTTTTCCAAGCGTTCCAGGGCTCGACACGGCCTGGCGGTTCTGGGCTCGGCCTCGCCATTGCCGCCGAGCTTGTGCGTGCGCATGGCGGCGAGATCCATCTGGTGCCAGGCACGATCGGCGCGACCTTCCGCATCACGATTCCCGACCGTGCGGTTGATCTCACCGCACGCCGCGGCGAACGCGCCAGCGCCTGATCCGGAGCATTCGGCTCTCACAAAACCTTCACGCAGTTGCGAATGACGATTTGCGCGCGCGCGGTGTTCTACCACAGCGGGCGTCGCAACTTACGTCTTGAAGGTTTGACATGCGTACTCACCAGGCGGCCTTGCTGGCGATGGCGACGGCCGTTCCGCCCTATCGTCTCGAACAATCCGCGGTCGCCGCGCTTGCGCGTCGGGTCTATGCCGACAGCTTTGCGCGCTATCCCAAGCTTGTCGATGTCTATGCCAACACCGGCATAGAGCAGCGCTTCTCGGCGCAGCCGCTCGATTGGTTCGAGGCGCCCCACGATTGGCCGGAGCGTACGCAGGCTTACATCGAAGGCGCGAGCGCCTTGTTCATCGAAGCGGCACGACGCGCGCTCGCGCGGGCGCGGCTCGACGCACGTGATGTTGATGTTGTCGTGACCATATCGTCGACCGGGATTGCCACGCCGAGCCTCGAAGCCTTGGTTGCTGTCGAGATGGGCTTTCGTCCCGACGCATTGCGTGTGCCCGTGTTCGGGCGCGGCTGCGCCGGCGGCGTTGTGGGTCTGTCGCTCGGCGCGCGTCTGGCGCAGGCGGCGCCCGGCGAAGTCGTTCTCGTCGTCGTGGTCGAATTGTGCACGCTGGCGTTTCGCGCCGACCGTTCGACCAAAGCCGATGTGATCTCCTCGGCCCTGTTCGGCGATGGTGCCGCCGCGCTGGTGCTGCGCGTCGGCGATGACGAGGGCAGCATCGCGATCGGCGCCACGGCCGAGCACACTTGGCCCTCCACGCTCGACATCATGGGCTGGACGATGGATCCGGCAGGGTTCGGTGTGGTGTTGTCGCGCTCGCTGCCGCGTTTCATCGAGCAGCGTCTGGCCGCGCCGGCGCGCCGCTTCGTGAGGCGCGCGGCGCTGACGGCGCCTCAGCTTGTTTTCCACCCTGGCGGGGCCAAGGTGCTCGAGGCCGTCGAGCGCGCGCTGGAGCTACAGTCGGGCACATTGCGCCACGAGCGAGAGGTGTTGCGCACGCACGGCAACATGTCGTCACCGACGGTTCTCTTTGTGCTCGAACGCGCGCTGCAACGGGGGATGCGCGGACCGGCATTGCTCTCGGCTATGGGGCCGGGCTTCACCGTCTGCTTCGCCGCGCTCGAGGTCGGTCATGGGTGAGGGCGCCTGGCTGGTCGGCTTCCTGGTCGTGCAACGGGGGCTCGAACTGGCAATCGCCGCGCGGAATACGGCACGGCTCAGGGGCCGCGGCGCGGTGGAGTTCGGCGCGGGCCACTATCCCGTCATGGTGGCGCTGCATGCTACGTGGCTCGTGACCTTGGCCTGGGCGGGCTACGACCGTCCGGTCGACGTTTGCTGGCTGGGCGCGTTCCTGATGCTGCAGGCCGCCCGGGTCTGGGTGATTGCCAGTCTCGGCCGGCGATGGACCACGCGGATCCTGGTTTTGCCGGGGGCGCCGCCGGTGTCGCGGGGGCCATACCGGTGGCTGCGGCACCCGAATTACCTCGTCGTGGCGCTCGAAATCGCCGTGGTCCCCCTGGCGCTGGGTCTGCCCTGGGTGGCCCTGGCCTTCACCTTGGCCAATGCCGTCATGCTGGCCTGGCGCATTCGCTTGGAAAATCAGGTCCTTGCGTGGGCGGTAGGCCAGCGGCCATTGCCGGGGGCAAATGTGTCAGCAACACTTGCCAAGGGGTAGCCAAGACGATAGCTAGTGGCCCGTCCCGCTCGGCTTCGTCGACGGCGACATCAGCGCCCGTAGCTCAGCTGGATAGAGCACCAGACTACGAATCTGGGGGTCAGAGGTTCGAATCCTTTCGGGCGCGCCATTATTCGGCTTAACGGATCAGACCTCGACCGAGGTCCCGAGATAGTCGGAGCCGGCCTCTTTCACACTGTAGGTCTGAGCGTTCCCCGGGTGGATAACATCCGGCGAGCCCACGATGATGATCGACTCGTCGCCGTCGGACACGAGCGAGAGATCGATGCCTTGATCCAGGATCAGCGGGCCGTCATCGGCCACGATGTCTCGCGTAATCCCGCCGAGGTCTCCCGGATTCGCCTGCACAGCCTGAGCCGATGCAGGTCATGCGCTTCATTGCGCGGTTGAAATGGCTTTGACTGGGAGTGAGCGCGGTCTCGGCAACGGCTTCATCGCTTGGCAATGATGGGCGGCGAACTCAAAAGACGGCGCCAGCGGCCGGGGCTGGCCCCGGTCAGTCGTTTCAGCGTGGTGTTGAAATGGCTTTGGCTGGCAAATCCGCAGGCGAGTGCAATCTCAGCCAATGAAAATTCCGACCGTGACAACAGCGTCTTGGCTCGATCGACGCGCCGGGCCAGCAGCCACTGGTGGGGGGCGAGGCCGGTCGTCCTGCGGAAGGCGCGCCTGAATTGCGAGACGGATAGTCCGCACTCCCTGGCCAGGTCCGTCAGGCTGATGTCGAGGCTTGCCTCCATAAGATCTTTGGCGTGGCGCTCCTGCCAGGGCGCGAGACCGTAGGCGCGTTGCTCGCGGGCGTTCCGGGAGGAGGCCCCGTATTTGACGAGCACGTGAACGCCGGCTGCCGTCAGGATCGAATCCAGCAAGAGGTCGCTGCCCGCGTGGCGGTCGTCGAAAGCCGCAAGCGTCGCCGCCGCTAAGTGGCGCATCACAGGATCATCTTTCCCGACGCTCTGCTTGTAATCGAAATCCGATATCGGCTGAACATTCTCCTGCTCGGCGAACATGTTCAGCGTGGCCAGCGGCATATAGAAATGCAGCACGTGGGAGGGCCGCCGGAACAAGCCTTGCGGCCTCTGCCGCAGATCAAAGAAGTGCGTGTGGCCGGCCTCTCTTACTTCATTGACTGACACCGGCCTGCCATTCTTCCAGAGTTCATGATCGGCCACAGGAAGAAGCAGGACAGACACAAGAAACGCATCGTCGTACGGAAGCGGTTCGCTGAGGTCGGGGGCCGGCTTATCGAACTTCAGTTCGGTGACCGCCAGTGAGCCTCTGCCCATAGTGCGCTCGCGGTGCCATCGCGAACTCGACATACGGTACACGGCCGCAAAGTCGTCGCCGATCGGTTTCCGGTCGGGTGAGGCCTTGCCCATTGCAGTCTCCGGATAAAATCTCGACGGACATTGCTACGGCTTATCTTCACCAAAACTTGAAAACTCTATCGCGGTGCTTCCATTGATACAATGGTTGCCGGATTTTTCTTCTGAATCAGCACGATAAACGTAAGCAAATCTAGGCAGGAAATCGCGGTCCATGATCATGCTGCCGGAATGTGAAAGTCGTGCTCGTTTTTTTGAAAGACCGGCCCTCGACCGGATTATTTAATACGGTTCATTAGCGTTCAAATGAATCCTGACGGTGCGTCAGGCAGGGGCGATGCCCCGGTTTCTATCGATAGCAGCATTCGAGTGTCAGCACAGGGCGAGCTGGACCATGATGGACGCGGTCGCACAGACGCGTAGTGGCATTCAATTCATCGAGCAGGAGAGGGCATTCGACGCGAGCCCGGATGGGCCGGAAGCCGAACTGGCCGATCGGCTGGTCGGTCGCTGGTATGTCGAACTTCCGCGGTCGTCGAAAACCGAAATCCTCCAAGTCGAGGAGCTTCTGGTCGGCACAAGTCTGATCGATTTGAATGGCGAGGCCAGGCGATTGCTACAGGCGTCATCGGCCGATGAACTGGCCGGCGCCAGCCTCGCTCGCTTCGTGGCCATGACATCGCGTCCTGCCATGGCGGAGCTTCTAGAAAAGGCCCGCGTCGGCTCGGTCGAAGTGACGCACGTATGCCTGCTGACGACCGAGGGCGCGCCAGTCGGAATTCGCCTTCTGGCCGCCCGAACGGGCGAAGGGGACGACCGCCTCGTTCTGGTGGGCAGCGAGAGTTCTCTGCCGGACGCCGCGCTCGACGAGCTGATCAAGAATGAGGAGCGCTACCGCCGGCTTTTCCAACGGATGCCGATTGCGCTTTGGCGCGTCGATCCGCGCGGCGTAAAGCCGCTTCTCGGCGATGCGAGGGATGCCGGCGTGACCGACCTGGTCGCCCATTTCAATCGTCATCCGGAACTTCTCGATCTGGCGATGGATTCCATAACCATTGCCGAGGTCAACGACCTGACGGTGCAGCTGTTCGGCGGAAGATCAGGCGTCGATTTCATTCGCCCCATCCGCAGCTACTGGACGGCGCGGCCCGATACCCTGCGCCGGGTTATCGGCGCCCGATATCGCGGTCTGCCGCAGTATACCGAGGAGACTCAGGTCTGCGGTATCGACGGGCGAGTTGTCGATGTCGTGATGTCGATGGCATTCCCGCCGCCGGATGACATCGACGGCGATTGTCTGGTCGGCATGATCGATATTACGGACCGGCGGCAGGCGGAGGCGCAACTTCGCGAGTTGCAGGACGAGTTCGCGCACGCGGCCCGTATCTCGATGCTCAGCGAACTGACGGCGTCCATTGCCCACGAACTCAGGCAGCCTCTGGCGGCGATCACGACGCATGGCGATGCGACGATGCGCTGGCTTGCGACGGAGCCACCGGCTGTCGACCGGGCCGTCAAAGGTCTGGAAGGCATCTTGAAGGCAACGGAGAGGGCGAGCGCCATCATCCAGCGCATCCACAGAATGGCGATCAACGAAGCGGCTCAGTGCACCAGCGTCGACGTCAACGCCGCGATTGCCGACACGGCGCTGTTCGTCAAACACGACCTGCAGTCCCGGCAAGTCGCGTTGGTCCTCAATCTCGAGGACGGGCTGCCGCCTGTGTTCGGCGATGAAGTGCAATTACAGCAGGTCATACATAATCTGATCAGGAACAGCGCGCAGGCCATTGCCGAGGGCCAGTGTTCGCGTCGCTGCGTCACGGTTTCGACGGCACGGCAAGGCGACCACATCGAAATCGTGGTCGAAGATACCGGACCGGGAATTCGGCCCGAGCAGGCCGGCCGGCTGTTTACGGCTTTCGAGACGACAAAGCGGGGCGGCATGGGCATCGGCCTCACCCTCTGCCGCTCGATCGTCACTTCTCACGGCGGCACAATCGAGCCGGACATGTCGTTCTGCGATGGCGCGAGATTCCGCATCGCCCTGCCGCTGCAGGTCAGCCCCTGACGTTCGGCCGAACGGCTGCGGCCGTGGAGCGACGGCACACTTGCCCGTCATCGGTCACCGGCGCGTTCCATTGCCGCGCATACGCGGACCCGCACGAAGACTACGCCCGCACTACGCGGCGCAATCTCTTGTGCGGAGCGCTGTTTCCTCGCTCGCCGGCCTGCGCCGCTTAGCCCAGAATCGGCAAGGTAACGATGTCATAGCCCGCTTGGATCTCGCGACCGAGCGTCTGATCGACGATCTCGTAGTCGAAATGCGGCGCCGGCCGGATGCCGCCCTTGGCGGCGAAGGTGCCGCAGAACATCAACGTGCCTTCGCGCAACTGGCCGCCATTCGTGTAGCGGGCGATGAGGTCTGCGGGCGCCAGCATGCCGGCGAGCGCGCCCTCCTGATACAGCACGCGCGCGCCGTTCTCGACGATGTGGGAGCGGAGCATGAGGCTGTCCCAGTGGCCGGCGACTTCGTCGAACGGCCAGAAGGTCGTAGCGATCGGCTTGTCGCACATCTGCTTCGAGACGGTGACGCCGTAGGTCTCGACCTCGCGGTCGGTGTGATCTGAGCCGACGCCCACCCACAACCGACCTGCGTGCTGCAGCAGCACATATTCGACTTCGCCGCTCGATGCGGCGCCGACCGCTTCGATTGCCGGATCCGTCGTGAGGCGGCTGGCCGAAACGCGATAGAAGATCGGCGTCGTAGCCGGACGCTTCACGCCCAGCTCTTCGAGTTCGCGGATATGCTTCTCGAGCGCCACCTGATCGCGTCCGGTCCAGCCGGCGACCACGCATTCGTCGATGGCGACGTTGCCCTGCGTGGTTCCGGCGCGGGTGACGAAAGTCAGCAAGAGCTTGCGGCTGGTCATGGTGTTACCTGCGGTCCTGTGGTGTCGGATACTTGAAGCGTGATGGATCAACCGAGCTCTTCGGCGCGGCGCAGGCTGGCGATCATCGAGATGCGCTGGAGATAGGCGCGGCGCTGGTCGCGATCGCTCATGGCTTTGTGCAAGCGGTCGCGGAAGGCTTTCTGGCCTTCTTCATCCGCCGCCTCGAGGTCGCGCTTGTTCTGGATCGTCTGGTTCTGCACGTATTCGAGCGTCACCAACCGGCGTTGCGGGTCGTAGCGTTCGATATCGCCCTCGCGGCCGTTGCTGTTCCAGTGCGCGCCGAGACGCCTCGTCAGATTGACGGCGTCGTGGATGCCGCCGTTCATGCCCATGCCGCCGAGCGGATTGTTGATGTGCGCGGCGTCGCCGACGAGAAACGTGCGGCCGAGGGCGAACTGTTTCGCCACCCTCTGGTGCACGCGGTAGAGCGTCCTGTGGCGCACCTCGTAACTGGCGCCCGGCACGATGCGCTGAAGCATCGATTGGCCGAACTCCGGCGTCGTCGCCGCGTCGTCGCTGACGTCGGTCGGAATCGGAAACATCACGCGCCAGACCGGGCCCACGCGCAGCAGGAAGTGCCAGCATTCCGGATCGGCGACATAGCTGACCGAGACCAGATCCGGCATGATCGACTGGAAGTCGAAGGGCGTCGACAGCACCAGGAACCGTTCGGGCCAGGTAAAGCCTTCGAACTCGATGCCGAGCGCGTTACGCACCGCGCTGCGCGCGCCGTCGGCGCCGATCAGCCAGCGGCCGCTACGGCTCTCCGATTTGTCGCCGCGACGAAGCTGGACCCGGACGGCGTTGTCGTCCTGTTCGACAGCTTCGACAGCGGAATCGAACTCAATGGAGAATTTGCTCTCTTTGCTCAGCTGATCGAGCAGGATGCGCGTCAGCTTGAATTGCTCCGCCTGCAGGCGGAAGGGATGTTGTGTGAGGTCGGCGATCTCGCCGAAGTCGAACTGCGCGAGAATGCCGTCGCGCTTCGACCGGTACTGGACATAAGGCGCCTTCAGGCCGCCGGCGATCAAAGGCTCGGCGGCGCCAACTTCCGACAACATGTCGAGGGTCGGCGGGTGGAAAGTCGACGCGCGCGATTCGAGGCTCAGTTCATGTCCGGCTTCGAAGACCGTGACGGGGATGCCCTGCTTGACCAGGAATGCCGCCGCGGTGAGTCCGACGGGACCGGCACCGGCAATCAGCACACGTTCTTCTACGCTCGCCATTCTCTAATCCTGCCCTCGATCGCGTGATTGACCAGGCTGATATTTCAGATGCGAGAAGTATCCGTCAAGGCCAGAGTATATGCGTATGATTACGGAGTATATCTGCAAGATTGCTGATGTATCAGATTATGATATCGGGCGGTGCCGAGATTTCGCGGCGGCTTCGCCACGTGCATGGGCGCAGCCGCCGCGATGGCGTTGTGTCTACGGCGCTTATTGGATGCGCGCGTTCGACCGTTTCACGATGTTCTCCATCCGCGCCGACTCCTTGGCGATGAAGGCCTTGAACTCGTCCGGCGTGTCGGCAACGACCGACAGTCCGACGCCCTGCAGGCGCGACGCGATGACCGGATCGTGCAAGGCATCGACGAAGGCCTTGTTCAGTTTCGCGACGATATCCTTCGGTGTCGCCGCGGGCGCGACGAAGCCGTACCAGATGCCGGCTTCGAGATCGGGGAGGCCGGCCTCCGCCGTTGAAGGCACGTCCGGCAGCTGCGGCGCGCGCGTCTTCGCCGTCACGGCGATCGCCTTCAGCTTGCCGGTGCGCACATACTCTACGACGTTGGAGAAGTTGTCGCAGATCATCGACACGCGCCCGCCGAGCACGTCCTGAAGCGCCGGCGCCGGGCCCTGATACGGGATGTGCATGATATTCACGCCGGCGAGAACCTTCAGTGCTTCGCCGCAGATGTGACTGGTGCTGCCGTTGCCGGCCGAAGCGAAGGACAAGGTGCCCGGCTCGGCCTTCGCCAGCGCGATGAGCTCCTTGAGGTTCGATGCCTTCACGTTCGGATTGACGACGATCATGTTCGGCGTCGCCGCGGCGTTGACGATCGGGGTAAAGTCCTTTTCGGGCGAGTACAGCGGCTTGGCGTAAATCCACTGGTTGATTGCCAGCACGCCCGTCGTCGCCATCAGGATGGTGTAGCCATCGGGCGCGGCGCCCGCGGTGCGTACGGCGCCGAGCGAGCCGTTGGCGCCCGGCTTGTTTTCGATGATGACGGGGACGCCATTGAGCGCCTTGCTCACCGTCGGGCCCAACAGGCGCGGAATCATGTCGCTGCTGCTGCCGGCTGGAAACGGCACGATGATGGTGATGGGTTTATCCGGATAATCTGCCGCCATGGCCGGCGAGAGGGCTAGGGCGAACGCCAAAGCGGCAAGGCCGAGTTTCTTCAGTGACATGATGGTATCTCCCCGCGGCTTGTTATGCGCCGTGTGTCTGGACGGTACTGATATTTCAATTGCGAGCCGGTTCCGTCAAGGTCAATAAATGCGCGCATAATGCCTCGCTAATGTGCTTGATTTTCTGATGTATCAGAGCAAGTATCCGGCCCTGGCCGGGCCCTGTCATCCCGGCGCGGACCGCAAGGAACCTGCTCATGCCCGTCAATAAGCGTCACGATGAGTTCTACACCCTCGATATGGCGGTGGGCTGGGAAGTGCCGACCGGCTATCCGGCTGGCATCCAACAGAAAATTCTGTCGGGCGGACTCGATGAGGTGAACAAGCGCGGCACGCGCACGCGCCTTCTGCGTTTCGCGGCCGGTGAATTCACCACCAAGCCGTTCGTGCACGACTACTGGGAAGAAGTTTACCTGGTGTCGGGCGACCTGACCGTCGGCAACGACGAGAAGGGCAATGGCGGCACGGCCTTCCCGCCGAACACCTATGCCTGCCGTCCGCCGGGCGCGTATCACGGCCCGTTCAAGTCCGAAGGCGGCTGCGTCCTTCTGGAAATCCACTACTACGATCCGGTCTAAGCCCGTTCGGTCCGGTCGTGACGGCTGTTTTCCCAACACTGGATGAGCTGGCGCGCGATCTCGCGTCCGGAAGAACGACGTCGCGCGACCTCGTCGAAGGATGCCTCGCGCGCATCCAAGACAAGGATGGCGAAGGTGCGCGCGTTTTCACCGCGGTGGATGCCGATGGTGCGCGGCATGTCGCCGACGCGATGGACAAGATGCGCGCGGCGGGCGCGTCTTTGTCGCCCTATGCCGGCATCCCGGTTTCGATCAAGGATCTGTTCGACATTGCCGGGCAGGTGACGCGGGCGGGCTCGGTCGTCCTCAATGATGCGACGGCTGCGACAACCGACGCAGTCGCCGTTGCGCGTCTGCGGCGCGCCGGGTTTGTCGTCATCGGCCGCACCAACATGACCGAGTTCGCCTATTCGGGCCTCGGCATCAATCCGCATTACGGCACGCCGCGTAGCCCGTGGCGCCGCAATGACGGGCATGTGCCCGGCGGCTCCTCGTCGGGCGCTGCCATCTCCATTACCGACGGCATGGCGCATGCCGCGCTCGGCACCGACACCGGCGGCTCATGCCGAATTCCCGCTGCTTTCAACGGGCTGGTCGGCTTCAAGCCGACCGCGCGACGCGTGCCGCTCGATGGCGCTCTGCCGCTGTCGGCCCATCTCGATTCCATCGGCCCGATCGCGCGATCGGTCGGCTGCTGCGCCATCATTGACGCCGTGCTGGCGGGCGAGACGCCCGCGCCGCTGCCGCCACGCGAGCTTGCCGGCATCCGGCTGGTTGTGCCGGAAGGCGTCGCCTTCGATAATATCGAGCCGGCTGTCGCCACCGCTTTTGAAAAGGCGGTGCGTCAACTTGAGCGCGCAGGCGCGCGGATTGTGCGCGTGGCCGTTCCCGAGTTCGACGAGGTCGCGACGATCAACGCCAAGGGCGGCTTCACCGCCGCCGAAAGCTATGCATGGCATCGCCTACTCCTGGCAGCCAAGAAAGATGCTTACGATCCGCGCGTCTCGATCCGTATTATGCGCGGCGCGGAACAGAGCGCCGCGGATTTCATCGATCTCATGGCCGCACGCCGTTCTCTTGTGGCGCGCGCGACGCAGCGTTTGTCGGCTTTCGACGCGGTCGTAATGCCAACGGTTGCCATGACGCCGCCGCGCATCGCCGATCTGGCGGACGACGCGGCCTATGGCCGGGCCAACCTGCTGGCGCTGCGCAACTGCACCTTGATCAACATGATCGACGGCTGCGCCATCTCGCTGCCGATCCATGCGGGCGGCGAAGCGCCGGTCGGCCTTATGCTGGCCGGTATCGCGGGCGCCGATCGCATGCTGTTGACCCTCGCCGCCGCCGCGGAGCCCGTTGTCTAGGCGGCAGGCTGAGGCGTCTTCACTCGGTCTGCAGGCTGGCGAGCTTTTCCAGGATCGTGTGGCGGAACGAGGTGATGTGTCGGCGCATGATCTGCTCCGCCTCGTCGGCGTTGCGATGGCAGATGGCGCGGAAAATGTCGCGGTGATCGGTGTTTACGCTCGCCTGATGGCGGTTGTCGGCGAGCGTCAGTGACCACATGCGTAGCGAGCGCTCATTGAGGTTGAGCAGGATATCGGCGAGAACGTCGTTCTTGGCGGCCTTGGCAATGAGCAGATGGAAATCGCGGTCGAGCATCATGAAACGCTCGAGTTCGTTGTCCGGCTTCACCAGCTCGGCCAGCACTTCTCCCAGTTCGGCGATCTCGGTCGCGCTCGCGCGTTCCGCCGCGAGCCGCACGCAATAACCTTCGTTCAGGACACGCGCCTCGCTGATCTGGATAACCTCTTCCAGTCCGATGCTCCGGACCACGATGCCCTTGCGCGGCAGGACGTCGACGAGGCCTTCGATCCGCAGGCGATCGAAGGCCTGGTTGATCGGCGTGCGGCCGAACTTCAGCAAGGCCGCGACGCTGGCCTCGTTCAGGTTCTCGCCCGGCCGGAACGCGCAGGTAATGATGCGGTGCTTGATGAGCTGGTAGGCCTGCTCCTTGAGCGAAACCTCGGGCGGGCCTGACGAGGGTCGCGCCGCGCGTGTGGGCCCCTTTGATTTGGCCTTCTTCACGACCGTCTTTTTGCCGCCCGTCGTCCGCGCCGCAGCGAAGGCCATGTTAGTCATCCATCCTGGTTGCAGCGCGCATCATCTCACATGCTCATCCGGGCGGTTGCTGGTTCCGCCGGCCTGCGCCTGATACATCACATTGGGCGCGCATCGCACCCCACGCGGAGCGCGGATGGTCCAGCGGGCAAATACTTTACGCGACCGCAAAAGGCATGATTAGGGGCCCTTACCGGCCGCGGCAAGCTTTCTATACGCGCATCGGCCTGCACAAAATGCACAGGTTCCGGCGTGCCGATAACAGCCCGGTGGTAGTGCTCTGCTTATTGATATTTCAGCGCGTGAGAGGCGATCTCGCGCCTTCGCCAGGCGTCGCCCGGATCAAAGGCCAGCTAAGTCTCGCATGATTCGGTACAGCGCCGCTTGGCCTTCAAAGCCGATGCCCGGACGGCTGGACAGACTTAGAGCCCCGTTCTCGACGCGTGCATCGTCCGCAAAGCCCCCGAAGTCGCCAAATACGCCGGGATACGATTCCGAACCGCCGAGGCCGAAGCCCGCGGCGATGGCGAGCGACATCTGATTGCCACCGTGCGGAAACAGCGCGGTACGCTGCCAGCCATTGTGCGCGAGCATGTCGAGCATGCGTGCGTAAGCGGTGATGCCATAGGCCTGCGGCGGATCGACCTGAATGATGTCGCGTTGCGCGCGCCAGCCGCCGAAACGGACGAGGTTCTGGACGTCCTGCGTCGAGTAGAGGTTCTCGCCGGTCGCGAGCGGCGGCGCATAGACGCTGGCAAGCTCGGAGAACAGCGCGTAATCGAGCGGATCGCACGGCTCTTCGAACCAGCGCAGCTTGAAAGGCGCAAGGGCGTGCGCATAGCGCAGCGCCTCGTCGCGCGTGAACTTGGCGTTGGCATCGACGGCCAGGTGCTCCCCGGCGCCGACGACCTCGAGCACCGCTTCGAGCCGGCGCAAATCCTCATCGAGCGGCAGGCCGCCGACTTTCATCTTCACCATCGTGTAGCCCCCATCGAGATGACGGCGCATCTCGTCTTGCAGGTCCTTGATGGTTTGGCCCGGCCAGTACCAGCCGCCGCCGACGTAACAAAACACCTCGGTCGGCACGCGGCCACCGCTGAACTTCTCGGCCAGCACTGCGTAGAGCGGCTTGTCCGCGATCTTGGCGACGGCGTCCCAGATAGCCACTTCGATCGTGCCGATGGCGATCGAGCGTTCCGAATGCGCGCCGGACTTCTCGCGCTTCATCATCACCGCGAGGATCTTGGCCGGGTCTAAATTGGCGCCGCTGTCGTCGAGCAACGTGTCGGGCGGCGCGGCAAGGATGCGCGGAATGAAGCGCGCACGCATCTGCGCGCCACAGGCATAGCGGCCGGTGGAATTGAAGGCGAAGCCGCAGACGGGCTTGCCGTTGCGGATCACGTCGGTGATGACGGCGACGACCGAGGTCGTCATCTCGCTGAAGTCGAAGCTCGAATTGGCGAGCTTGGATTTCAGCGGGACCGCGGTTTCGCGGATGTCGACGATACGCATGAGAGCCTCTCAGTTGTTATGCGAGGGCTTGACCTGCGCATTCCGCTCGGGGCGGCACAGTGCTCGCCTAAGCGAGATGGCCGGGGCAAGCCCGGCCATGACACTGCGGGGGGTGGGTTTCTACTCGATCTGCTTGATCTTCGCGTCGCGGATGACGCGGCCCCACTTCTCGACCTCTTTCTTGATGTAGGCCGCGAACTCGTCCGGCGTGTTGGCGACTGGGTCGAAGCCGAGTTGCGCGCACTTCTCCTTCACATCGGGCATCGCCATGATCTTGGCGATTTCCTTGTAGAGCAGATCGGTGATCTCCTTCGGGGTCTTGGCGGGTGCGAAGACGCCTTGCATCGTTTCCGACTCCTGCTCGGAGAAGCCGGCCTCGGCGAGTGTCGGCACGTCAGGCAGCGCCGCCGACCGCTTCGCGGAGGTGACGGCGAGGCCGCGCAAGGCGCCGCCTTGCACTTGCGGCGAGGTCGGCGGCAGCGCCGTGAAAGCGATCGGCGTATGACCGGCGACCGCGGATTGGATCGCTGGACCGGCGCCACCGAACGGCACGCTAGCGGCATCGAGTTTCAGCGACAGCTTGAACAATTCGGCTGCGAGTTGCGGCGTCGTGCCGATGCCGGGGTTGGCGATCGAGTATTTGCCCGGCTCCTTCTTGAGCAGCTCGACCAACTCCTTCACCGACTTCGCCGGGAAGCTGGCATTCACCACCAGAATGTTCGGCGAGGCGGCGGCCAACGTGATGGGCACGAAATCGGTGAAGGCGTTGTAAGGATTCTTGG
Source organism: Pseudolabrys taiwanensis (assembly GCF_003367395.1). Classification (NCBI taxonomy): domain Bacteria; kingdom Pseudomonadati; phylum Pseudomonadota; class Alphaproteobacteria; order Hyphomicrobiales; family Xanthobacteraceae; genus Pseudolabrys; species Pseudolabrys taiwanensis. The sequence goes on from NZ_CP031417.1 coordinate 4,489,667, forward strand.
CGTAGAGGCTCGGGTTCACCACGTAGCTCGAGCTTGCGACGAGCAGCGTGTAGCCATCGGCCGGTGCATGGGCCGCCGCCATGGTGCCGATATTGCCGCCGGCGCCGGGCCGGTTCTCGACAAAGAATTGTTGCTTGAGATTTTCAGACAGCTTCTGAGCAACCAATCGTGCCATCACGTCGGTCGGGCCGCCCGCGGCGAACGGCACGATCACGCGGACAGGATGGTCCGGATAATTGGCAGCTGAAGCCATGCCGATACCCGCGGCGAGAGCCACGGCTACGGCCATTGTGCGCATCACAACTTTCATCTTCTCCTCCGGTTAAGAACGGCTGTTTGAGCAGCTCATTTCACTTTTGAATTTTGTATGATCGATCATCGCCGCCCATTTCGGCGGTTGTGCTTTGAGGCGGGCGGCAGAATGCGCGACCGTATCGGCGATCGCCTCGAAACCGAGGGCGTCGCGCGCCATTGTCTCGGTCGAGCCCGCGGGCGCGAACGATACGATGATTTCGTTTTGTCGCCGGGAGTAGCGTTGCCGGGCCATCGCCGATGCCCCGAACGGTACGAGGCGCAGGCCGGCAAACGCGCATTTGAGCGTCTTCATCCGTTCCTCCTCCCATGCGTCCACCTTGTTGAAGCGGCGGATCGCAGCGATCTAACTTGGCGCGCTTTTCACGCGCCTCGCAATACTACGGCTTGAGACCGAGGATTGCGCGTGCCTCCTTCGCCGTGGCGAGTTCGGCGCCGATGTCGTCGAGAATACGCACGGCTTTCTCGCATAATGCGGCGTTGCTCGGAGTCAGCTTGCCCTTGCTCAGGTAAACATTGTCTTCCATGCCGACCCGCACGTGGCCGCCGAGCAGCCAGGCCGTGCAGAGCATCGGAAATTGCCAGCGGCCGATGGCGAAGGCCGCCCAGGCCGCATCCGCCGGCAGCAGCGACTGCGCATACATCAGCGTCTGTGGCGTGGATATGAAGCCGTAACGAACGCCCATGACGATCTGGAACAGAGGCGGCCGCTTGATGATGCCCTGATCCAGCAATGCGTGCGCGAGCTGTATGTCGCCCGAATCGAACACTTCCAGCTCCGGCTTGGAGCCGGCCTTCTGGATCTCATTTGCCATCAGCGTGACGTTCTCTGGCGGGTTGATCACCGCGGCCGAGCCGGACCACATCGTGTTCAAGTCGAGCGTGGCGATGTCGGGCTTGAGCTCGACGATATGCTCGACGCGCTTGAGCGGATGCATCGCCGATGTGCCGGGGCCGGCGATCTTCGGATCGTCCTTGCTCGGCACGAAGCGGCCACCGGGACCGGTGGTCAAATTGATGATCAATTCGGAGTTCTTATCGCGGATACGCTCGACGACTTCGCGATAATGCGCGAGCTCGGTGCTGGGCCGCCCGTCGGGATGCCGCACATGAATGTGCGCGATCGCGGCGCCGACCTTCGCGGATTCGAGCGCGGCGTTCGCGATCTGCTCCGGCGTGCAGGGCAGGTTGGGATTCTGCTCTATCGTCGTGAGATTGCCGGTGACGGCGACGGTGAGGATGGTTTTCTTCGGAGGGGCCATGACAGCTTGCGTAGACGAGGTGGGCGATGTAAACAAACGACTGTTTACATTGCGCAGAGGTCGGGAGACGAGTCAAGCGTGCGGGCGATCGGCATGGTGAAACCGCGACCAAAGACCGCTGCAGCCGCGCCGCGCGCGAACAAGGCTGCGGCGACCCAATCGGTTCGCGAACGCATTCTCGAAGTTGCCGAGCGGCTGTTCGCCGAACACGGCATGTCGGGCGTCGGCCTGCGCGCCATCTCGGCCGAGGCCCAGGTGAATCTTGCGTCGATCGCCTATCACTTCGGCTCAAAGGATGGGTTGCTGGAGGCGCTGTTTGCGCAGCGCGCAGAGCCGATCGCGCAAGAGCGGCTGCGCTTGCTGGCGCAGTGCTACGAAGCGTCCGCCAAACCGAACCTCGAAGACATCCTCGACGCCTTCCTAAGGCCGGCGCTGGTGTTGGGCGTGCAGCCGCAGTTCGGCGGTCCAGCCTTCGTCAAGCTGCGGGCGCGGCTCGCGACCGAGCCGGAGGCGCTGTCGCGCAAGATCCTGTCGAAAGCCTTCGATCTATCGAGCCGCAAATTCATCGATGCGATCGCGGACGCGCTGCCGGAGATGCCGCGCGCCGAAGTCGAATGGCGTTTCCATTTCATGCTCGGCGCCATGTTCTACACCATGGCGGATTCCGGCCGCATCCAGGCGCTGACCAAGGGACGCATCGACCCGGGCAACGTCAAAAGCGCGCTGCGTCACATGATCCCGTTCTTAGCCGCGGGCTTCCGCTCCGCGGCGGTGCCTTGAAATCAACGAGAAAAGGAAAAGAGGAATGGCCCGCAAGATCACGCGCCAGGACATGCGCGAAGCTGCCGAGAAGTACAAGAACTGGGGCAAATGGGGTCCCGAAGACGAGATCGGGACGCTCAACTACACCTCGGCCGAGGACATCGTCGCCGCGACGCGCCTGGTGAAGAAGGGCAAGGTCATCTCGCTTGCGCTCAACTTCGACCACACCGGTCCGCAGGGCGCCAAGAGCAAGTATCCGTCGATGGGCCGCACCAACCCGATCCACACGATGCTGCGCACCGGCACCGACGCCTATTCCGGCGTGCTCGACAAGCGCGGCATTCGCGCCGCCGACGATATGGTGGTGATGCCGCTCCAGTGCGGCACGCAGTGGGACGGGCTCGGCCATGTCTTCTATGAGAACTACATGTGGAACGGCTACGACTGCCGCGAGGTGACGTCGGCCGGCGCGCAAAAGTGCGGCATCGAGAAGACCAAGAACAAGATGGTCGGCCGCGGCGTTTTGCTGGACGTCGCTCGGTACAAAGGCGTCGACTCGCTCGATGACGGCTACGGCATCACCAACGACGACCTCTACGGCACCGCGAAGAAGCAGAATGTCGAGCTCAAGCGCGGCGATTACGTCATCGTGCGCACTGGCATGATGGAGCGCTGCCAGAAAGTCGGCAGCTGGGATGGTTATCCGGGCGGCGACGCGCCGGGCTTTTCCTTCGAGACGCTCGATTTCGTCAAGCAGACCGAACTCGCGGCACTCGCTGCCGACACCTGGGGCTGCGAAGTGCGGCCGAACCAAGTCGCCGAGGGCGAGAACATCAACCAGCCCTGGCACTGGATTACGATTCCGATCATGGGCATGACCATGGGCGAGATCTTCGAGCTCAAGGAACTGGCGGACGATTGCGCCGCCGACAAGGTCTACGAGTTCCTGTTCGTCGCGCCCGCGATTCCGATCACCGGCGCGGTCGGCTCGCCCGTCAATCCGCTGGCGATCAAGTAGGTCATCCGAGACCAGCGCATAGCCATCCGCCCGTCATGGCCGGGCTTGTCTCGGCCATCCACGCCTTTTTAAAGCATGAAGACGTGGATGCCCGGCCCGAGGCCGGGCATGACGCCGAGAATGCTGAATGGATAGTGAGAACAGACAAATGCTCGGTCACAATCAAAAGCGCCTCGGCGCGGAAGTCATCGCCGATATGCTCGCCGGCTACGGCGTCAGCCACGTCTTCATGGTGCCGGCGGTCCTGCGCCGCACCTTTGCCGAGATGGAACGGCGCACCAACATTGCGCGCATCCATTGTCACGGCGAGAAGTCCGCGGCCTATATGGCCGACGGCTATGCGCGTGCCTCCGGCAAGCCGGGCGTGTGCATGGCGCAGGTGATCGGCGCGCTCAACCTCGCCGCCGGCCTGCGCGACGCGTATCTCGCGCATTCGCCGGTGATCGCCATCACCGGCGGCCGCGATCCCAAGACCAAGTTTCGCAAGGTCTATCAGGAGATCGACGACATCCCGGCCTTCGAGCCGGTGACCAAGTTCAACGCCACCATCGACGATATCACCCGCGCGCCGGACATGCTGCGTCAGGCCTTCCGCGTTGCGACGACAGGCGCGCCCGGTCCGGTGCATCTTCAGTTCCGCGGCAATGAGGGCCAGCTCGACGCCGAGGAAGGCGAGATGGAAGCCCTGGTCGAAAAGCAATTCGCACAGGTGCCGCCGTTCCGGCCGCAGCCGCAACCTGAACACGTGACCGCCGCACTGGCGTTGCTGCAGAACGCGGAGCGGCCGATTTTCGTCGCCGGCGGCGGCGTGCGCGCCTCCGGCGCCGGCCGTGAACTCGTGCAGCTCGCCGAAGCACTGCAAATCCCGGTCGTCACCTCGCTCAACGGCAAGGACACGATCCCGGGCGTGCATCCTTTGTCGGTCGGCGTCGTCGGCAGCTATTCGCGCGAGAGCGCCAATCGCGCCGTCAACCGTGCCGATCTCGTCTGCTTCATCGGCACCGAGACCGGCGGCATGACCACGCATTTCTGGGCGGTGCCGAAGATCGGCACGCCGGCGATTCAGATCGACATCGAGCCTGAAGCGATCGGCCGCAATTATCCGCTGCAAGCGAGCGTGCTCGGTGACGCCAAGTCCGTCCTTGCCGCGATGCTGGCACAGGCCGACAAGGCGAGCGCGGCCAAACGCGCCAACTGGGTGAAGGAGATCGGCGCGCTCAAAGCGGAGTGGTACGCGAAATATAAGCCGTTGCTCGAATCGGACGCGATGCCGATCAACCCGGCGCGCATCTGCCACGAGTTGACGCAGCACGTGCCGGACGACGCGATCGTCATTGTCGACACCGGCCACGCCGGCATGTGGATGGGCGGCCTGTACGACCTGCGCAAGGATACGCAGAGCTACATCCGCAGTGCCGGCCATCTCGGCTGGGCCTTCTGCGCCGGTATCGGCGCCAAGGCGGCGTGCCCGGAGCGGCCGGTGGTCGTGTTCACCGGTGATGCCGGCTTCTGGTATCACATCGGCGAGCTTGAGACACAGGTGCGCTGGAACATCCCGTCGGTGACGCTCGTCAACAACAACGGCGGTGGCAACCAGTCGAAGCGCGGCTTTGACCGCGTCTATGGCGGCGAGGGCAACAACCGCTCACGCGAATTGTGGACCTACAATCCGATGAACTTCGCCAAGATCGCGGAAGACATCGGTGCGCTGGGCATTCGCGTCGAGAAGCCGTCGGAGATCGGCCCGGCGCTTGCCAAGGCGATCGCGTCGAAGCGGCCCGCGGTGATCGACGTCGCCACCGACATCGAGGCCTTGGCGCCGACAGCCGTCGCCTGACGTTACGTCCGGAAGCCGCGGCGGCCGGCCGCGGCTTCCGGCGCTTTAGATGGTCGGCTTTGGCGTGTGGTCCCTGCCTGACTGGCTAGAAAATGCCCTGAGGCTGCAGCCCGAGTTGCTGCGTTCCGTAGAGCGCCGAGAGCGTGTCCCAATCGATGCTGGAATGAAGTGCCGCGGTGTTGGCGTCGCGCCAGAACCGCTGGATGGGATTCTTCTCGTCTGCCGCCGCCGCGCCCGATTTGGCGAAGAGCTCGTTGACGACCTCCGCTGCGGTGCGCGCTGCAAAACCATGATTGCGGCGGATGCGGACGCGTTGCTCGGTGTCGAGTACGCCGCCGGCGCGCACGATTTCCTGGCCTTCTCTGAGACTGCTCACCATCATTGTCTGTGCCGCGTCAATGCGCGCCGCGGTTTGGCCGATGAGGCTCTGGATGAGTGCCGACTCGGCAACTTTCTCGAACACGCCCGGCCGCGCCATGCGCTTTGCGCCACGGGCCGTTTCGGTGAAGGTATCGAGCGCACCTTGCGCCATGCCGACGATCGGAGAGACCAATGCTGTGGGTCCGAAGGTCGGGTAGCCGAAGCGCGCCTGCTCGTTGTCGGGCACCTCGAGCCCCGGCACCTTGCCAGAGAAGATAGCGCTCAAGGGCAGCACGCGATGCTTCGGCACGAAGATCGGATCGGTCACAACCACTGTCTTCGATCCGGTGCCTTGCAGACCGCCGACGTTCCAGCTGTCGTGGTCGACCTTCACGTCGCTGACGGGAACCAGACACCATGCTAACGCGGGCGGGCCTTCATTGTTGGGAAGTAACGCGGCAAGGATGAGCCACGCGGCGTTGTCGACGCCGCTCGCCCACGGCCATTGACCGGCGATCCTGTATCCGCCGTCAACGCTCTCGACTTTTGGCGTCGGCGTGTAGGAGACGGCGAGGAGATTGTCTGTGTCGTCCCAGACTTCCTGCTGCGCTTCGAGCGGAAAGAATGCCGTCATCCAGCCGAAGCAGACGGCGAGCGTGCCGCACCAGCCGGTGCTGCCGCAGGCCCGGCCGAGTTCGAACCCGATTTGTGCGAGCTCTGCAGGGCCGTACTCGTAACCGCCGAAACGCCGCGGCTGCATCGCGTGAAACACATCGGTGTCGCGCAAGGCATCCATGGTCTCGACGGGCACGCGTCTGGCTTTCTCGGCTGCAAGCGCTCGTGCCGCGATTTCGGGACGCAGCTTGCGAATGCGCGCGAGGATATCGTTGAACTCCGGCCGTAGCGCCGAAATCGGCGCCACGGACGAACGCATGGCTTCGACCTTCGTGGCTTCGATTTGCATTTTTGTTTCCTCCCCGACTGTACCAGTCGTTACGGTTTCAGTCTGCACCGTCGCGGCGGGTTTGACAAATCGACAATGGCATTTGCCGTCGCGCTCGACACAACGGCAAAGCCACCGCGAGGGTATGGGAGGTGTGCGTTGCGGCGAAGCCTTGTTCGGCTTATCGAATTCGGAACAGAATTGTTCGCGTGCCGATAGTTTTAATCGCGACCGATCGTCGGATCGAACTGTGCCCGCCTAGCGCCGCGCGCAACCTTGCAGGAAAATCGCGACGCAAAGCCGCACCGTCTCGTCGATGCGCTTGCCGCGTTCCTTGTCGCTGAGGGCGGACGTCAGCCAGCTCAGATGCTGCTCACCGATCAGCATGTCGTGAAACAGAACGGCCAGGCGAAAGGCGTCCACGTCGTCGCGGATGTTGCCCGCGCGTTGGTGCAGAGCGATCCAATCGCCGATCATCATCTGCGCCTGGCGCGGTCCGGTATCGTAAAAAAGCCGGCCAGCCGCGGGGAAATCGCGGCCGATCGACGTCATCAGGCGATGGAAACGGAGGATGGGGGGCGACACGACGTTCGACACGAACGTATGGCCTATGCGCGTCAGCTGTTCTTCGATGGTGCCGATGGGCCGCGTATCGATATGGATCGTGACGTCCGCGCACATCTGTTCGACGACGGCCTCGAAGAGCTTTTCCTTGCTGCCGAAGTGCGAATAGATCGTTCCCTTCGAACCGCCGACCGTGTCGATAATGTCGTTGATGGAAACCTTGTCGTAGCCCTTTTCGAGAAAGAGCTTGGCCGCCGAGCGGACGATGCGCTCGCGCGGGCTGGCGGGCCGCTTGGCTCCGGTCGGGCCCGCTCCGGTCTTGCCGTTGTCCGTCCGGGCGGCGCCTGATTTTTCTGCCGAATCCATGATCGCCACCTATGGCAAGGATTGCGCGTCGAGGCCAGCCGGAAAACGCTTTGACTCGGTTGCAAGCTGCTAATACCGTAACGTACGGTACGACAAAGAAGGCGGCGGCTCGAATCGCCGGGCATTGGGAGGAGGCGGTATGAACAGCATCGGAAGGGTGTCGTCGCCCGGCGCGATGACCACGCGTTGAGGCTGCGCTTTCTTTCAGACGTGGCGCTCCTGGCCCCGCGTCGATGTGTCTAACCGCCATTTGCAGCCAACGGAGCAGGTCATGATCAAGGTATCTCGACGCATCCCGGTGAACGAGGCCGGCCAGCCGAGACTGTCGCGCGCGGACGTTTGGCAAGGCTTAGTGATGAAGGCGGACAATGCGCTGCCCTTCGTTCCAGCGATGACGCATTGCCAGGTGCTGGAACGAAAAGGCAGCAACGTCTTCGTGCGCGAGATCGAATTCCGCGGCGAGCGCTGCCGCGAAAGGGTGACGCTCCAGCCGCAACAGCGTGTGACCTTCGAGCGGTTGGATGGCTCCGTGCTCGGTACCATTCTCAACGAGATCGAGGACGGCGACGACGGATTGGGCCTGCGCTTCAGCTTCGGCCTGACGCTCGCGGGGGAGGCGGACGGAAGCCCGGCGGAGGTCGCTTACGGGGCCGTGGTGGAGAAGGACTACCTGAAGGCGGTGGATGCGACGCTGGCGGCGATCCGGCGGATGAAGAGCGACCGTGATGTCCTGATCAAGCGCTACTTCGACGCTGTAGATTCGATGGATCTCGAGTCGTTCAAGGCCATGCACAGCGACAATGCCCGCCTTGTCTTCGCCAATGCGCCGGTGCTGCAAGGGCCGGAGCAGATTGCCGGCGCCATCGGCCAGTTTTGGTCAACCGTCGGCGGACTGAAACACAACTTCGTCAATCGTTGGGACAATCCGCAGGAGTCCATCATCGAAGCCGTGGTGGATTATCGCCGCAAGGACGGTCGGTCGGTGACGCTGCCGTGCGTGTCGATTCTCAGGCCGGAGGGCGACAAGGTGGGCGAGCTGCGCGTCTTCATCGACGTCGCGCCGCTTTATGCGGACTAAGTCGGCGGCCGGCGCATGTCAGGCGTGCGCGGGCACTTTGCCCTGCGCGCGCGCCAGCGTCCGCTCGGCCGACTCGGCGGTGTTGTACAAGAGCATGGTCACCGTCATCGGTCCGACGCCGCCGGGCACCGGTGTGATGTAGGACGCCTTCTCCAACAGCCCCTCAAAGTCGGTGTCGCCGACGAGTTGCCCGGAGGGCAGGCGGTTGATGCCGACGTCGATCACCACGGCGCCGGTGCGGACCATCTGGGGCAGGATGAGCTTCGGCTTGCCGGCCGCGACCACCAGGATGTCGGCGAGGATGGTGAATTGGGCCAGATCTCGCGTTTTCGCATGGCAGATGCACACCGTGGCGTCGCGCTGCATCAGCATCAGCGCCATCGGCTTGCCGACGATATTGCTGGCACCGACGACAACGACGTTCTTGCCCTCGATCTCGATGCCTTCGTGCTCGAGCAGCTTGACCACGCCGTACGGCGTGCAGGGCGGAAATACCGTATCGCCCACAACCAGCCCGCCGACGTTGTAAAGATGGAAGCCGTCGACGTCCTTGTCGGCGGAAATTGTCTGCAGGATCTGTGAAATCGAGTAATGCGGCGGCAGTGGCAGTTGCACCAGGATGCCGTGGATGTCGTCGCGCTCATTGAGTTCGCCGATCAGCGACAGCACTTTTTCCTGGGGCGTATCGGCCGTAAACTCGTATTTGAAGGACTGAATGCCGACCTCGGCGCAGGCCCGCATCTTGTTGCGCACGTAGACGGCGGAAGCGGCGTTGTTTCCGACCATGATGACCGCAAGGCCCGGCGTGACGCCGCGTTCGCGCAGGCGCGCCACGTGCTCTGCGATTTCCTTGCGGATAGCGCCGGAAACAGCAACGCCGTCGATGATTTTTGCCGTCATGTCCTACTGGCCGTCGATGCGGAATTTTCGGGAAGTGCTTCGCAAGTTGGAGGCCAAAATGCAAGCATGCGGGGCGCGTGGCAGCATATGCGTCTTTGCGGGGTGCACGGGTGAATTGCAGTTCGGCCCCGGCAACTCTCCGGTTGCTCTGGGCGTAATTTGATCTAAATCCATTTCGGCCCGCGGGCGGTGGGCTAGCCAGCAGTTGCTGCCCACGGAGCATAGGACGGACATGCAATCTCCCCATCGGATCGATACCCATCATCATTTCGTGCCGCCGTTCTACCTGGCGGAGGTTGGTGCCGAGGCCGTGGCGCGCACGTTGGTATCGGGCAAAGCGCCGGAGTGGACGCCCCGGCATTCGATCGACGCGATGGACCGTAACGGCATCGCGACCGCGATGGTGTCGATCTCGGCGCCCGGGTTTCAGTGCGACGAGGGCAAGCGGGCCGACCTGTGCTGCCGGTGCAACGACTACGCCGCCAAGATGCGCGCCGATTTCCCGGGCCGCTTCGGCAGCTTTGCCGGTTTGCCGCTGCCTGATGTCGATGCGAGCTTGAAGGAGATCGCGCGCAGCCTGGATGTGTTGAAGGCCGACGGCATTTGCCTCCTGACCAGCTATGACGGGCGCTATCTCGGCGATGCCTGTTTTGCCCCGGTGTTCGAAGAACTCAATCGGCGCAAGGCCGTGGTCTATGTACATCCGACCGAAGGCTGTGCCTGCGATATTGGTCTGCCGCCGGCTTCGCTCGAGTTCCCGTTCGATACGACGCGGACCATCGCCAGTCTGATGTTCGGCGGCACGTTCAACCGCTGCCGCGACATCAAATTCATCTTCTCCCATGCCGGCGGCGCCATTCCGTTCCTGGCCGAGCGCCTCGCGCGGCTGGAGCGGCGGCCTGACTTCAAGGCGCATGTGCCTGAAGGTGTCA